>DBCE01000028.1:240-9811 GCA_002292895.1 Phycisphaerales bacterium UBA966 | reverse complement strand
TGACGCCGAAGCGCTCCATCCCGGAAGGATAGGTGAGTGCGCACGAGGCGGATGCGCGGGGCGGATGCCCGGGGCGAACGCGCGCTACGCAGGTGCATTCTGCGGAACTCACCGACCGATTACTTCACCAATCGCGCGCGACCCGGCACCACCTGCTCGCGTAGCGCATCAATCTCACCATCGAGGCGCAACTTTGCAACGCTGCTTGCAGTGACTGACTTAACAACGGCGCTTCGCATGGAAACCTGGGCGCCATCGCTCATCGTTACAGAACTGTTGGGCGCGTAGCAATGGCCATCCACTGCAAGCACTGCGGTATCAGCGATGCGCCACTCGGCAGAACCTCCGCGCTGCACCATCCAATGATCGGGCCAACTTTGCAGAATGTCACTGCTCTTTCCTATGATCGAACTACTGTCAGCCAGATTAATGGCTGCGCCCTCGACAAGTTGAATAGTCGCAGCATCCAATTCGAGCACCGCCGAACCGGACAGCGAAATTCCTCCAACAAACTGATGAAGTCCCGGATCCAGAATGATGTTGCCGCCGGTAGCCACCAGATCCGGATGTACCCCAGGAGCTAAACGAGTGAATCCCATTCCATCGTGATCAATGGACTCCACCAAGCCTGCCGTGATGACGGGCATGGGGAAAGCGGCAAACGGATCATCCGGAATGTCCGTCTGATTCTTGATGGCGCCATCAATATGAGTGCCGCTGGTTTCATCGATGGTGCCCGGAACGCGCACGATCGGCACTTCCATTCGCGCGCCGCCAACCAGGCGCACGGCCAACTGACTGTCTGAGGCCACTGTCACGCCACCGCGCGCCGAAATGCGCGCGGAACCTTCCATGTCGATCCCGGTTCCTGAATCAGCAACCGCAAGCAATGAGGTGATGTGACGCGGTGGGTTGTAGACGGCAACGCTGGATCGCTCCAAAGCTATTGGTGGCACTTTGAAGAAAGCGTTGAAGATCAGCGATGGCGCCCCATTCGGGTGATCGGCAGCAAAGCGAACGGTCACCTGAGCGGCTGGGCCGCCATTCTGGTTGCTTGAAAATGACCTGGAATCCTCGTCCCAAAAACCAAACTGAACATCACCGCCCCCGGCTGGGCCTTCAGAAACGAGTACGACAATCGGCCCATTCGGACCAGCGTTCGTAGCAGCTGCCGCGAGTGCATCTGCACGAACCGCCTCCGGGCCATCGGCATGACGAGCCGCCGCTGCCAAGGCGATTGCATCAGCAGCGGTCTTAGCTTTGTTAGCAGACCGAACCACTATTCCGATTTCAACCGCCATCCAGGCGAACATGAGTAGGACCGGGAACAAAAAGACCAACTGAATGGTCGAATAGCCCCTGCACTGCCGCCGCCGGCGACAGCCGTCCTGGTGCCATCTCGGCATAACTTGGAAGATGAACTGTGGAGAAGCGATATTGAATGATATTCTAGGTTCAACATCTGCCTGCTCCAACTCATTCGCCGCAACATCTGATGACTCACACCATTCTTGCTTTCGCAGGCCCCGAACCGGTCGAAGTCATCCCGGCATGGATATGGCTTCTGTTGATCGCTGCAGGCGTGGTGGCCTCGCTGACCGATCTGCGCAGCACCCGCATTCCCAACTGGCTCACGCTACCCCTCCTCGCGGGCGGGTTGCTGTACGCCAGCGCTCATGGTCTTCCGGCGGTCGGACAGGCCTTAGCCGGCATGGTTGCCGCCGGACTCTTCTTGGTCATCGCATACATCCTGTTTGGCGGCGGAGCGGGTGACGCGAAGCTCATGCTCGCGTTCGGCAGTTGGTTGGGATTTGATGCCTCCATGATCCTCATGCTTGGGGTGGCAATCACCGGTTTCGTGCAATCCATAACGATCATCACCTATCGGCATGGTCTCCGTGATGTTCCAATCGCCGTTTTCCACAGCTTTAGCATGGTTCATTTTGCGGCAAAACACGCGGTGCGCGGCAAGTTCATCGGACCAGTGGAAGACGAGGGCATCGTCCCAAACGGGCCAAATACGGTGTCTCGCCCGCGCCCGCAGGGGTGGATACCGTTCGCACCAGCCATTCTCGCTGGCACGATCTTGTCGTGGTGGTACTGGGAACACTACGGAGCACTGAAGTGAACCGCCCAAGACACCCATCTCGCACGCTCCGACGTGGCGCAGAGGCCGTTGAAATGGTGTTCGCCCTGCCCATTTTGCTCCTTGTGACCTTCGCAGGATTTGAGTACGGCTGGGTGATACTCCGCTGCGTTCAACTTGAACATGCAGCTCGAATCGGCGCCCGGGAGTCCGCTCTGTCTGGAGCCAGTGCCGAGAGCATCGAGGCAACCGTTCGCCAGTCACTGACTGGCGTAGGAATGCCGAACGCCACCGTGACCATTACCCCCGCAGACCCTGCCGCCGCCGCGGCGGGAACAACCATTCGGGTGGATATTGAGGTGGAATACTCGACGGTCAAACTCTTGGGATTGAGCCGATTGATGCCCTTGCCGCAGACCTTGCGAGGTCGGGCATCCATGGTGCGCGAGCCTGATTCATAAATCCCGGCTTTAACGCCCTCACGTATAGAGTTATCGGACATTATCATGCTTCCGGCAGCGCCTTTTCATCGCCGGAGGTGCTTTCAATTGGCACTGCAGTTTCTTGAAACTGCTCAGGAAACGCCGATGGGCATGATCACCCGATAACGCAACTCGCGTGACTGGACCATGCCCGAAATGCCAAGGAACAGACTGCTCATCATCGGCATCGCGCTGTCTTTCGTAGCGGCGATCTTGGTCTACGCGGTCGTCTCACGGTTCACCGATAGCGACAGTAGCGAAGCGCGCCCCGCCTCAAAGCCAATGGGTTACGCCAGTAAGGACTTGCCAGTCGGCCATCTGATTGTGGCAGCGGATCTGCAATCTGATCGCGGCGTCAAGGACGCGAACGGCGAGCGCGTCCTGTCAGCGGGTGGCGCAGCAGAGGGACGAACGCTGGTGGCTCCTATTCAGAAGGGCCAATTGATTCGCGAAGACGACTTAGCTGCACGCGGTTCCGGCGAGGCGATTGCAAGCCAACTTGAGCCCGGATATCGGGCAATCACCGTCACCCTGCGCGATGCAAGCCCAGGCGTTGCGCTCTATCCCGGTGCCATGGTTGATGTCTTGGCAACACTTGAGGTTCCAATTCGCGGCACCACCCAAAGAGAAACCATCACGCGTACTGTGCTTGAACGAAGCCGAGTGCTTGCGGTGAACGACGAAGCTGTTGGCACTCGCACTGCCATCGGTAGCGATAGAAAGTCAACCACGCCCCGCCTGAGCGTCACACTGGCCGTCACGCCCGACCAAGCTGCGCAAGTGGAACTAGCAAGCACGCGCGGTGTCATCGGAATCACACTGCGCTCTGCTGACGAGGGCACCACTGGTCAAACCGGCGCGACACCGGCATCCGCAAACACGGTGATGGGACGCCAGAACCAAGTACCCGAAGGCTTGCCAACCTCGCAAGCCGCTCCAACACCTTCGCGTACTCCGCAAGGCTCATCCAACACCGCATCAGGGTGCGATACCGCTGCGCTTGAACTTCAGTTGAAGCAATTCTTTGGCGTCGACCTCCAGGCAGAAGACATCGGCGGCACCATCGCTCTGCGCGGCAACATGCCGAATGTAGGCACCGCTGTGCAAGTGCGAAACTTCATGACCTCCACCGGACTTCGTTGGGTGGATGTCACTCGCATTGCCGGCATCCAGCAGGTGCAACTCAAAGTTCGGATCGCAGAGGCAAGCCGCACTGCATTGCGCGAACTTGCTGCGGGTGCAATCATCGGCGGCAACAGTGTTTTCGGAGGCGTGCAGTCGCCGGGCGGCACGCCGTTCCAGCCCGTGAACATTCAACCAACGCCCGGAGCGCCCGTTGGCGACCCGCGCTTTATGTACGGCAACAACCCCGTCACGAGCGCTACCACGCTGTTCGCTGGCGTCACCGGGGCAGACCTCGAGGTGTACCTGCAGGCTCTGAGTGAGAACCGTTACATCCGATTGCTGGCCGAGCCAAACTTGGTTGCCGTGAGCGGTGAGAGTGCGACATTCCTGGTGGGTGGCGAGTTCCCGATTCCAATCGTGCAAGGCTCGGTGGTTGGTGGCGGTAGCACCATCACCATTGAGTACAAAGAGTTTGGTATCCGCCTCAACTTCCGGCCCGAAGTTCTTGGTGATGGCCGAATCCGCTTGGAAGTAGCACCAGAAGTCAGCGAATTGAGTCAGATCGGCGCCCTGAATCAGAACGGCTTCACCATCCCAAGTTTGGTGACGCGTCGTTCAAGCACTACCGTCGAACTCAACAGCGGTCAGTCATTCGCCACCGCTGGATTGCTGCGCAGCTTGGAGCAAGCGACCGTCGCGCGGGTCCCAGTGCTCGGCGATATCCCAGTGTTTGGCGCGCTGTTCCGCAGTGTTCGCTACGAACAAGCGCAGACCGAACTGGTGATCATGGTTACCGCCAATCTGGTTGAGCCGCTCTATGACGGCATGGATCGCCCCATGCCTGGTGACCTGCACGAAGCCCCAAATGATTGGGAACTCTTCATGAACGGGCAGACCGCCGGTGCTGTTGCCATTGGCAGTCCAATGGCACGGCTCAAGTCACTTGGATTGGAAGGCATTCGTGGCCCCGGCGCGTGGCGCCGCCCGGATGAGTCTCGAACATTGGCTGCCGATCCCCTACCGACCGCGAGTGGCACAACGCATACAGCACCAGTTGCCAGCGCGGTCAAGAGCGAGACCGTGACCCCGTGAACCCTGGTGAAGCAGTGAAGCTCGGACCTGCCGAATCGGCCGTTCTGCGGCGGGAGTTGCACGAGCGCCTTCTGGCAACATTTGACTTTGTTGCGGCGGCAAAACTCAGCCGGGAACTCCTCATCGCTCAGTGCACTGCTCGCATTCAAGAACTCCTTGACCGCTCCGGGCATACGGTCTCCGACGACTTCCGCGCACAGATGGTGCAGGGCGTACTCGATGACATCTTTGGACTCGGACCACTTGAGCCGCTCTTCGCCGATGAGGAAATCACTGACATTCTGGTAGTCGGCGCCGATCGTGTGTTCATCGAGCGCAAGGGCAAGTTGCACGAAAGCGGCGCGAAGTTTCGCGATAACGCCCACCTCATGCATGTCATCCAGCGCATCGTTCGCAACGCGGGACGCCGGATTGATGAACGCTCTCCGATGGTTGATGCCCGCCTGCCGGACGGCTCGCGCGTCAACGCCATCATTCCGCCACTTGCAGTCGACGGCGCACAACTCAGTATCCGCCGATTTCCTGCCCGCGCATTGGGTCTTGATTGGCTCGTCGAGCGTGGCTCGCTTCACGCCACAACCGCGAACCTCCTTCGCGCCGCAGTCGCTGGCCGCCTCAACATCATCATTTGCGGCGGCGCGGGTGCTGGCAAGACCACCCTCCTCAATGCGGCCTCGGCATCACTTGGCCCACGCGAGCGCATCATCACCATTGAAGATGCCGCCGAGTTGCGTCTTGAAGGCGCACATGTAGTGCGGCTTGAGACACGTGCTGCCAATGTAGAAGGCGTCGGAGTAGTGGCGGCCAGCGACCTGCTCCGAAATGCGTTGCGCATGCGCCCCGACCGCATCATCGTTGGCGAGTGCCGCGGCGCGGAAGCGTTCGACATGATGCAAGCGATGAACACGGGTCACGAGGGATCCATGACCACCCTCCACGCCAACAGCGCGCGCGATGCTCTTCATCGCCTTGAATCCATGCTCGCCATGGGCGGCATCAATATGCCTTTGCGCGTACTCCGAGACTATGTGGCATCCGCCATCAATCTCGTCGTCCATGTCACGCGCCTCCCGGATGGGCGTCGCGTTGTCAGCGAAGTATGCGAAGTTGAAAATGCGACTGACGATGGCGTCAACATCCGAATGTTGCACACGTTCCGACTGGTCCGCGTGAAAGGCGACCATGTAGAGGGTGTATTCGAAGCAACTGGGAACACACCAAGCTTTCTTCCCCGCCTCGCTTCGCGCGGCATCAGTCTTGATTCAAAGACTTTTGCGGCCGGACCACTCAGCGTGGAGCCGTCGGCGTGAGCGCCCTGAGCCCCACACTCTGGGCTCCCGTGCTCGCCGCTGCTGTCGTTGGCACAGCGTGGTACTTCTTCGCGATCGGGCCGGAACGCCGCCGACAACAGTTACAGGCGCCGTCAGGTGGCGACAGTGCTCCAAGTACGCCGAATGCGCCAACAGCAACTCTTCGGTCGCTCGCGCGCTCAGTTCAAGCGCGCACGATCTTGCTGCTGCGCAATCCGCGTGTTCGACCCTACCTCGGCTTTATAGGTGCAGGAATCATCTGGATCGTTGGTGGGCGCAGCGGTCCAGCCATCGCCTTTCTGGTGCTCTGGTACGGCGCCCGTGCACTCTTGCGTGTCAGGAAGCGCAATAGACGCACCATCGAAGATGAACGATGCGCACTGCATGCCGTGAGCACCGCAAGCCGAGCACTACGCGCGGGCATACCCATCGCTGGAATGTTGCAGATACTTGCTACCGAGGGAGAGGGTGTCGCCGGTAAAGCATTTCAAGAAATCGTCCAACGAGAGAACCTTGGCGAGGAGCTACCTACAAGTGTCCGCAGCGTTCTGTTGAATTCGCCGCTACCTGCGCTTCGCGCCTTTGGACTGGCGCTGCTTGTGCAATTTGAGGCAGGTGGCAACATCGCAGAAACCACCGAACGGCTCGCAGCCGCACTTGTCGGCCGAGGACGAGTTCGACGCCGCGCCACGACCGTTCTCGCTTACGGGCGTAGTGCGGCCACATTGGTGGCCATGGGGCCATTACTGGTGATACCCCTCATGTCGACGATCTCTGACGGCTACACCGATTTCATTATCAATCGACCGGCTGGCAACCTCCTCGTCGCCGTTTCCGCGACCATGCTTGTGGCCGGCCTGGTGTCTGTGCAACGCATTTGTCGGATTGAAATTGTCGGCAGTAGGAGGGCGATATGAGTGGTGCTCAGGCAACAGCATCCGATGGATCGTCGACGGATGCCGCCATGAATCTCACTGCAGCAGCAGTGCCTTTGCACATCCTCAACACCCGGATGCCTGTTGCCTACCGCCGGCAACTGATAGCGGCTGGTATCACCGACACCACTACGCAGGCAACCTTTCTGGCGATGCATATGCTCGCCATCGGCGTCGGCGCACTCGCTGCTGTGTGGTTACTACTCGGAGATGATCCATCACTGACTGTATGTCTTCCCGCGGCATTGATTGGCGGGTTGGCCGGATGGTGGATTCCGCGATCATGGCTGGAAGTACAGCAGACCCAGCGACGGATTGACATTCTTACGGACTTCCCAGTCGTCCTTGACTTGATGCAAATCTCGCTCCAAGGCGGCATGGGACTACCAGCCGCGTGGGATGTGGTGACCACAACTATCACTGGTAGTGGCGACGGGATGGCTCAAGAGATGCGAAGAGTTGGTGTCGAAGTCAACTTCGGAGCCAGTTGGCAGGTCGCCCTCGACGGCGCATATGAACGGACCGGAGTCATCGAATTTCGGTCACTCGGATCACTTCTCCAACAGACTGAGCGATTCGGTACTGAACTGTCGAACATGATTGTCGTTCTATCAGATTCACTGCGGATTGCAGAACTTGAATCGCTCGAGGAGCGCGCGAACCGCGCCTCCGTCTTGGTACTGGTGCCGATCGGAGCACTGCTGTTGCCATCCATGCTCATGCTCTTAGTCATCCCATCACTTGTCATGCTTCTCGAAGCGGTGCAATCGGTCAATTCAAACTGAGTCCGCATTTGCAAACAGGAACTGTACGAATGTCATTTCAACTCAACTCATCACATCTCCTGGTCGTAGTTACCGTCGGCGGTGCAATGCTGTCGCTCATCGGCTGCGCTAACACGCCCAAGCCCCCGCCTGATCGGCGCATCATCAATGACGATGTCCAGTACGCCGCAGACCAGCAGTTTGTCAAAGAACCCTTTGATGAGCAGGCCCGTCTTGGCATCTTGCGCCAGCGAACACTGTTTGATGCAGACTTTCAGATTGACTCTGCTGTGCTCTCGCCGCTCGGACGCAAGAACGTGACCATCTTGGCGCAGGCGGTACTTGAAAGTGGCGGCTACATTTCGGTGCGCCAGGGTTCTGCCAGCGCTGAGCTCTACGCGGCGCGGATCGCGGAAGTGCGCGCGCGACTCGTAGCGGCCGGCGTTCAAGTGGAACGCATTGAGCTTGTTGATCGCCATGCCGGCGGGCCAGGCGAGGCCACTGCCGAGGCGTTGGTCATTCGCAAGGACATTCGAAGCATCCCCTTGCCCAACCCAATTGGCGAAAAACTAAATCCACAAGGCGGCGGCAGCACGATGCAAGGAACACCATGAATACCCTGAATATGCCTAAGAGCCGCATGAAACTTCTAGCCGCCTCCACGTTTACATCGGTGCTGCTGGCTGTTGGTTGCCAGTCCACCGAGGAAAAGCCCAAGGATTGGTTTGAGGGCGGCCCCATGCAGCCAGCCACGGCGGACACCTTGCAAATGACCGCACGGGTGTTGGCAACCAAAGGCCGCACTGAACAGGCTGGGTTCCTCTTGAACCGCATGATCACCGAGTTCCCGGATCACCTGGGGACGTACACGGAAGGTGCCGAGATACTGCTCATCGAAGGCCGAGTGGCCGAGGCCATCAAGTGGCTCGACCGGGGCCTGGCGAAATATCCAAATCAATCGATCCTCCTGAACAACCGCGGGATGTGCCACCTCCTTGCCGCCGACATCCCCGCCGCCAACCGTGACTTTGAGTCGGCCTATGCAGCCGACCCCGCGGACGCCGACTACGTCTCAAATTTGGCGCTGGCGAAGGCGCTTGCAGGGGATGAAGCTGGCGCGGCGCAACTCTGGACCCGGGTGGTGCCCCCCTCGGATGTGGAGTCGAACATCAAATTGAGCCGGTTAGCGCGCGCAAAGTTCAAGGCAGCCAGCCAGTAACCAGCGCGGAACGGGGTGTAGGGGGGCGGCAGGGGGGCTCGGCCAGGATCAGCCGAAACACGCCGAAACACGCCGAAACACACCCAAATAATTCGGGATTAGACGGGAATAATCACACCTTCATCCGCGGGCATAGCGCTTATGCGCTACAAAGACACGCAATTCTGCAAAGTTTGACTGAAGACTGCCCATCGATGGTTGCCTGTCAACATTCGAGACGCTAGAGTCTGATGTTCGATGCTCTCACGACACTGTGAGGGGTCGGTTTTGCCCCATTTAGTTTGATAGCAGGAGAGAACACTATGAACATCGCAAACAAGATCATGAACTTCATCAAGGATGAACGCGGCGGCGAAGGCGTTGAGTACCCGCTGATCACCGTCGTCGTTGCAGGTGGCGCAGCCGCAGGCGTGACGGCACTGAAGGTCGCAACGCAGGCCAAGACCACAGCGCTGACTTCCTCGGTCACCAACGTTAACAACTCGTAATTTGTTTTCATCAATCAGTTAGCCCTTTTCACAGGACGAACACTATGAACATCGCAAACAAGATCATGAA
>DBCE01000028.1:0-215 GCA_002292895.1 Phycisphaerales bacterium UBA966 | reverse complement strand
CAAGGATGAACGCGGCGGCGAAGGTGTTGAGTATCCGTTGGTCACCGTAGTCGTTGCAGGCGGAGCTGCTACAGGAGTGATGGCACTCAAGGTAGCAACGCAGGCGAAGACCACGGCTCTGACCACTTCGGTAACAGAAGTCAACAATTCGTAATTGCGAGATCGTTTGACACAAAGGCAAGGCCCCGCCAATTGGCGGGGCCTTGCTCTTTTTT
>DBCE01000211.1:8010-13392 GCA_002292895.1 Phycisphaerales bacterium UBA966 | reverse complement strand
AATTCTGGCGCCTTCTCAACCGGCACTCGCACTCCAAGTGCGCGTTGCGCGCCCTGCTTGGCATAGCGGCGGTGCAACATCCACTCGGTGCGCTTCATCACCAGCTTCTCGCTGGCGTCCATGGCTATCGCCAAGGCATCGCGGTGATGAACCTGCGCGCGGAAAGGCTCCTGATCCACCGTGCCGGTGACGAACATGGAACGCGCGCGTTCAAACTGCTCGAACGCCTCGGGCGCCTTGGCTGGATCAAGGAATCCCCAGTTCTCACTCTTCTCTAAGAAAATCTTCACGCGGTGGCGTGCCAGTTCCTCGTACAACCGATACGGCTCGTTGCGCTGCTCCAAGAGGCACGTCTGCAACATCATCGTGCCAGCTTTGCCTGCATTCACTTCAAGGCATAAAGCGATGGCCGGCTGGGTATCGACCGCCTTGCAGACAATCTTCCCTTTGCTGAATGTCACAACTCCCTCAAGCGCCGTGTCGTCGACGCCAAGAATGTGTGCATTGACGAGCGGCCAATCCCGCGCCGGCCCGTCCTCGTCGAACACCGTGAAACGAAGCATCCGCCGAGTGTAGCCGGGCAGCGAGTGGTGCTCGACACATGCCTGCGGAAAGGCAGCAAGAAAGCTGACGGGATCGCGGGTGATTACGATGCCGCAGATGAACGCCCTCCCCGGCACAGACACCACGGCACACGCGGTCTTCGAAACGCACTTGCCCCTTGGGGGCCGCCGTCAGGGGAAGGTCCGCGACGTCTACTCGCTTCCAACAAAGGCTGGCGATCGACCACAGATCTTGGTGGTCGCCACGGACCGAATCAGCGCATTCGATGTAGTGATGCCTACGGCCGTACCGGGAAAGGGCCAACTCCTGACAGAGATCAGCGTTGCGTGGTTCACGTTCTTACGCTCACTGGGAATCGCTCCCGATCACTTGGTATCCACCGACGTGTCACGGCTGCAGACACTGGATGATGCTGATCGTGCCCTGCTTGCCGGTCGCTCGATGATCTGTCGCGCGGCGCGGGTGGTGCAGGTGGAGTGCGTGGCGCGCGGTTACTTGGCGGGCAGCGGTTGGCAGGAGTACCAATCGAATGGAACGGCGTGTGGCATCCCATTGCCAGCCGGGCTTCGCCAGTGCGAGCAACTCCCCGAGCCGATCTTCACGCCCGCTACCAAGGCGGCGGAAGGTCACGACGAAAACATCTCCTTCGCCGCCATGTGCGACACCGTTGGTGGCGAGCTTGCTGAACGCCTGCGAACGATGACGCTCAATATTTACACCGCCGCCGCTGCGCGAGCACGCGCGCGTGGACTGATCCTGGCGGACACGAAGTTTGAGTTTGGGTTTGCGCTTGATGCAAACAACGAACCAACCGCCGAACTGATGTTGGTTGACGAAGTGCTCACCCCCGATTCCAGCCGATATTGGCCGGTCGCTGGATACGCGCCCGGCCGCGATCAACCCAGTTTCGATAAGCAATACCTACGGAATTGGCTGCTCGAACGAGTCGCGCGCGGCGAATGGCACAAGGAACCTCCCGGACCCGTGCTGCCTGCTGAAGTGCTCCGCGAGACGCGTTCCAAGTACGAAGAAGCGGCTCGACTGCTCGCGTGATTGATCGCGTGATACCACCGGTGCAGCAACGCTCAGCGCAGCGCCGCGTCGACCACGTTGCGCAGCAACATGGCAACCGTCATGGGCCCAACGCCGCCAGGAACTGGCGATATCCAACCAGCAACGCCGCGTACAGCCGCAAAGTCCACATCGCCCACAGTGATCTTCTTGCCATCCGGGCCATCAATTCGATTGATGCCAACATCGATCACCACTGCGCCTGGCTTGATCCAATCCGCTTTCAATAGTTGCGGAACGCCGCACGCAGCGATGACCACATCGCAGGTGCGACACAACGCGGGTAAATCCGGAGTGAACTTGTTGGTGGAGTGCACTGTTGCCTCGGTGCGCATCAACAGCACTGCGATTGGCTTGCCAACAATGTTGCTTGCGCCAACTACCACGCATCGCTTGCCACGCAACTGAATACCGGTGGACTCAATCATCTCCAGCGTGGCCAGAGCCGTGCATGGAACAAGGCTTCGCCTGCCATAGACCACATTGCCAATGTTGGCAGGATTGACGCCTTCCACGTCCTTGTCAGGGCTGATGAGCGACTGAATCCGCTCCGTATCAACGCCTTCAGGAAGCGGAAGATGCACCATCAACGCGCGCACCGCATCGTCGACGTTCAGGAGCAGCACGCGTCCCGCGATGTCATCAGCGGACGCGCCCGCGGGAAGTCGATGTAGCACGTACTCGATGCCAACCTCGGCGCAGGTCGACGCTTGGTTCATCGCATAGATGCCAGCTGCGCGATCGTCACCCACCAGCAGCGCGTCAAGACGCACCGGGCGCCCCGCCGCTGCGATCCGCGAGCGCAGGCTGTTGCGGACGGTCTCAGAAAGGACCTTCCCGTCGATGATCCGGGCGGCGGCGGTGTTGGCGGGGGCGTTCGACATGGCGGTGCAGAGTGCGTTGGAGGTGAGATTCTCGGGCGTGCTCAGTGAGAGGCGGCAGGATACGCCTGCTGCCCCAAAGGCGCGGTGCATCAGGGGCAGGAGTGGTATCTTCGCCCCACTCGATTGCGTCCGATGGCGCAACCATGCCACTCATGCAGGTCAACATCATGCAAAGCACACTTTCGTCGTTCTCCTGGCGCTCCGCGCAGGCCGCAGCGTTCGCTCTCATCTGCACCGCTGCTGTCACGGCGCAAGACACCCCGAAGGCGGACGCCGCGCCGGAGCCGATGACCATCGGTAGCGCTGCCCCCAAGCCAATGATCGAGAAGTTTGTTCGTGGCACCGAGCCAAAGTGGTTCGAACCAGGCAAGGTGTACGTGGTGGAGTTCTGGGCCACCTGGTGTGGACCGTGCCGCATGAGCATGCCGCACCTGAGCGATGTTTCTGAGAAGTACAAGGACTCGGTGGTCATCGTTGGCATCAGCGACGAGAAGCTGGAGACCGTGACCAAGTTCCTCGACACCGACGAGTGGAAGCAGAAGGCGCGCTACAACCTCGCTACTGATCCGGATCGCTCCACGCACAAGCAGTACATGGAAGCCGCCGCTCAGAACGGCATCCCGACCGCGTTTGTTGTCAAGGACAACAAGGTGCAGTGGATCGGTCACCCGATGGCGATGGATGAACCATTGGCAAAGATCGTTGCTGGCACCTGGAACGCCGACGAATACAAGGTGGAGTTTGAGAAGGAAATTGCCATGACGCGCCAACAAATGACGCGACGCAGCGCCATGGTGAAGGCCCGCAAGACCGGCGATTGGGATGCCGTCATCAAGATGATGGACGAAGACATTGCCGCAGCCCCATCGCGCACGAAGGCTTCGATGCAGGCCAACAAGTTCCAAGTGCTACTCACCGACGCCAAGAAGCCAGCCGACGCCTACAAGCTCGGACGCGAAGTTGCCGCAGCCAACAACGACAACGCCATGATTCTCAATCAGATGGCGTGGTTCGTACTTGATAATGAGAAGGTCACTGACCGCGATCTTTCATTCGCCATGGATGTTGCTACCCAAGCGGTTGCCGCAAGCAAGGGCGAAGACGGTTCAATCATGGACACCATGGCCCGCGCGTGCTGGGAATCTGGCAACAAGGCCAAAGCGATTGAGTGGCAGAAGAAGGCAATTGAGAATGCGGACGGCGATATGGCCGACGAACTGAAGGAGACGCTCAAGAAGTATGAGGGCGGCACCGCGCCGACCAAGAAGACTTCGTTCCGTCAGGACGGCGCACCGAGCGCAACTCCGCCCGCCGCTCCACCGGCAGCTGTACCGGATGCCACCACGGCTCCCCGCGCTCCGCGTCCAGCTCGTCCAGCTGCAAAGCTGAGCCCTGCTGCGGAGAAGGTGTTCCCAGCAATCACTCCCGAGGGATTTGCCAGCACCGATGAAATCATCACCTTCCTGCCCAACGCAAGCAAGGACCCAGGAGCGATGCTCCGACTCGTCCGCGCCATGCGTTCCGCCAACGAAGGCGGCAACATTTCGATCCGCGTTGCTGCAGCTCTCATTGAAGACATGCAGCCCGTCGTCACTGCCACCACAACGAAGTTTGGCAAGGCAGGATCAATGCCGATTCCGGTGCCAGTCAATGGCGCGAAGTTCGAAGTGAAGATGGACGGCGACTCCGCCGCAACGATCTTGGCGACCGATGCCGAAGGCAAGCCAACCGGTCAGCCGACCGCCGTGGTGAAGGCCGATGGCAAGTGGTGGTTTGACTTTGACAAGTCATCCGGCATGAAGGGCGACGAAGGCGCGCAAATGGCCATGATGGCCAACATGATGGGCGAGACCATGCGCGCATCGATTAAGACCGCCGCCGCTTCGACCGCGAAGGAAGTCATGGACGGTAAGTTCAAGACCATCGAAGAAGCCAACTCCGCGTTCGCTCAGACAATGCAGGGCGAAATGATGAAGTCGATGGGCATGGAAGGTGGACCGGGCGGACCAGGCGGTCCGGGCGGCGCGATGGGCCCAGGCGGCGCACGCGGACCAGGTGGTCCGGGAGCACCGCGCGGACCGGGCGCTCCAGCCGGCGCGGGCGGACCGGGCGTTCCAATGCCTCCGGCTGGCGGACCTGTTCCTCCTGCGCCTCCAGCACCTCCAGCCGGCGCACCAGCCGGTAAGTGACGGATCGACCGATACCTCGAAAGGACTGACCCGATGCTGCATGTTCTTCTCGCCGCGATCATCTCGCAGGCGCCGGCTGCTACTCAAGCTGCACCTGCAACACCAGCCGCTCCAACCACGCTCGGCCTCTCCATCGGCTCCAAAGCGCCGATCCCAGAGATCTCCGATTTCGTGCGCGGCGAGAAGCCCACGTTCTTTGAACCCGGCAAGGTGTATGTGATTGAATTTTGGGCCACCTGGTGCCCGCCCTGCCGGCAAAGCATGCCGCACCTCACCAAACTTGCGGAAGACATGAAGAGCAAGGGCGTGGTGATCGTTGGAGTCAGTGACGAAAAAGTAGAGACGGTTCGAACGTTCTTGGAGAAGGACGAATGGAAGCAGAAGGCTCGCTACACGTTGGCGACTGATCCCGATCGTTCCACGCACAAGGCGTACATGGAGGCTTCCGGGCAAGGCGGCATTCCCACCGCGTTCATTGTCAAGGAAGGCGTGGTGCAGTGGATTGGTCACCCGATGGACATGGATGGTCCGTTGACCAAGGTCGTTAATGGAACATGGGACCCCAAGACTGCCAAGCAAACCTTCGAAGACTCCGTTGCCGAAGAGATGAAGGCCATGGGTCGGCAGAATGACATGACCAAGGCGATTGACAGCAAAGATTGGGACAAAGCCGT
>DBCE01000211.1:3850-7950 GCA_002292895.1 Phycisphaerales bacterium UBA966 | reverse complement strand
GGTGCAGAAGGCGCAAATCCTCCTGGTTGCTGGGCGTAGCGAAGCGGCTTATGCCTTGTGCGCGGAACTGATCAAGGAAGACCCCGCGCTTCGCAACTTTGTTGCAACCAGTGTGCTGCATCTTCCAGACGTGGCTGATCGACGCGTTGATCTTGCCATCACGTGGCTCACTGATGTGACGTCAGCAGCCGGTCCAGCAAATCCGCAGGTGTTGGCGGAACTGGCATATGCATGGAGCTTGAAAGGCGACTTCACCAAGGCCGCAGACTTCATGCGCCGAGCGATTGATGCGGCCAAGAGTCTTGGCCCCACTGCCGCTGACTATGTGGCTGACCTCACGGCACAGCTGAAGGGCTACGAGCGCAAGGCTGCCGGCAATGGCAGCAGCAACGCTGCGGAAAGCAAGAGCAACAAGTAATCAGCTGCGCAACCCAGCGGTCTCGCGCGGTGCGCCGTTCACCGGCGCTGACGCTTCGTAGCGCGCGCTTGATCCACCGTTGATCGCATACCGCGCGGGATCTGCCATCGGCAGAAGGAGTGGCGGCGGCGCGCCCATCACCATGTCGGAAAGCACCTTGCCGGTGATGGGTCCAAGCGTCATTCCCATCATGGCATGACCGGCACCAATAAAGAGCCCGGGCGTTCCAGGAACTGCACCGATCACCGGCATTCCGTCGGAGGTGCACGGACGGTACCCCGCCCATTCGGCCACTTGGGTGCCCTGCTCAATGCCTTTGATGTAACGCTTCGCACCCGCTGGCAACATATCAAGCCGATTACGCATCCATGGTCGTCCCAGCGGCTGAATCTCCAGCGTGCCCGCCAGACGAAGTTGCTCATGCATCGGTGTGACGGCAACGAATGTTTCGTGCAGGACGCATCCAGTGAAGGGCAACTGCGGAATGCCCTCATATTGCAGGTGATATCCGCGCGCGCCCTGCATGGGAATATCAAGACCCATATCACGAGTGAGCGCATCACTCCACACACCAGCAGTAATGACGACCGCTGAACCTTCAATCGTTTCGCCGCGCGAAGTGTGAATACCCGCAGCCTTTCCAAATCGATCGCGCTCCAAACCCGCCACGGTACACGAGGTACGAATCTCCACACCGAGCCGCGCGCATGCGGCACCAAGCCCCATCATGAAATCCCCCGGGCTGCAATGCGCGCTGTCGCGGTACCAGACCGCGCCGGCAACTTCATCAGTGAAGCACGGGCTGCGGCGACGCAACTCATCGCCAGAAATCACCGTGTGTGAATATCCATGCGGAACCAGCGTCTTCGCCTCTGCCTCGGCGGACGCCATGTTCTCTTTCTTCAGTACGACATCAAGCCAACCATCGCGGCGGTAATCGCATTCGATTCCTTCCACCGCAATGATCTCTTCAAAGAGCTCAAGCGTTGGGAAACCCATCGCGCACAATTCCTTCATGCAGCGATCGAGCCATGACTGGTTGCAGTGGCGATGAAAGGTCCAGAGCCATGACAGCAAGTCCGCGTCGGGGCGCGGTCGAATGAAGAGCGGCGCGTTGCGGTCGAACATCCACTTGAAGCCGCGCCAGCTGACGCCGGGGCGAGTGAGCGGGTAATGACCGATGGAAAGCAAGCCGGCGTTGCCGTAACTGGCCCCGTCGCCAATCTCGTCACGATCAAGAACAATGACCTCGCGACCAGCACGGGCCAGGAAATACGCAGTGGTGAGGCCGACAATGCCGGCGCCGACAATGACCGTCCGTGGTCTAGACATGCGCGGATAGTAGGCACGGAGCGGGCGCGTGTGCGAGCGCACGGAGGCAGGTACGCGGCTATCTTTCCGTGACTATGGGAATGAACCTCGGAATCATCGGAGCTGGTGCGATCGGCAATGTGCATGCGGACACGGCAACGCGCGCCGGAATTCCCATCGCCGGCGTGTGGGACGTGAACCCCGCCAAGGGCGCCGCGTTCAGCAAGAAGCACGGCAGCGCCCGGGCCTGCGCGTCCGTCAAAGAGCTGCTTGCCATGAAGGAAGTGGACGCCGTGGTGGTGGCGGTCCCCAACATCGACCACGCACAGGTGGCATGCGAGGCGCTCGAAGCCGGCAAGACGGTGTTCCTGGAAAAACCGATGGCCCTCAATGTTGCGGAGTGCGACAAGATCATCTCCGTCCTGGAACGAACCAAGGGTCGCCTGCAGATGGGTTTCGTTTCGCGCAGTACGCCTGCGAGCCGGAACGTGAAGCACTTCATTGATGCGGGTACGTTCGGCAACATCTATCACATGAAGTGCAGCCTGTACCGGCGCCGCGGCGTGCCCGGCCTCGGCGGCTGGTTCACCACGAAGGCCATGTCGGGCGGCGGCCCGCTCATCGACCTTGGTGTGCATGTGATTGACCTGTCGCTGTTCTTAGCGGGGAACGCCACGCCGCAGCGCGTGAGCGGCGTCACCTATGCCAACTTCGGGCGGCGCATGAAGGACTACGTCTACACCAACATGTGGGCGGGGCCACCGAAATTTGAGGGGGTCTGCGATGTTGAGGATCACGCCACTGCGCTGGTGCGCTGTGCGGGCGGGCTCACCATTGAGGTCAATGTCACGTGGGCCATGAACGTGGACGACAAGCAGATGGCGAACGGCATCACTGTCTTTGGCGACAAGGGTGGCTGTTTCTTCCCGATCTTTGGAAAGCAATTCACCATCGCCACCGAGGCAGGCGGCAAGGTGGCGGACTTGACGCCGGAATTTGCGTCAAGCAATGTGGAACATGATGCGTGGGACGAGCAGTACCGCATGTTCAAGGCACTTGCTGAGCACGGAACGCCCGCGCACGCGGACGCTGCCGCGGGTCGGCGAGTGCAGTCGGTGCTTGACGGCATTTACCGCTCGAGCGCCGAGGGGCGCGAAGTAGAAATCTGAACATGAGCAATGCGCCGAAGTGGCCTGCGGCGCATGGCGGAGTGGTGCGGGAGATCACGACGTACCCGTGAAATCCCTGAGACCTTATCCAATCACCGATTTCGGAAGCATGGCCGCACCGCGGATGCCGCTTGAATCGCCGTGCTTGGCGCGGAAGACCGGCGTGTGACACTCATCGCTGAAGACGAGCGCAGGGAGCGCCGCTTGCACGCGTTCGGCAAGTCCCGGGATGTTGCTCACTCCACCACCAAGAACGATCGCGTGCGGGTCGATGATGTTGACCACCACCGAGATACTGCGCGCGAGTGCGTGAACGAACCAGTCGAGCGTGGCCACCGCGTGTGCATCAGTGCCCGCCGCCGCGCGGGCGGCAATCTCCGCGAGCGCGCGCTGCGTGCCAGATGCCTGCGCGTACCGACGCTCCAGCGCTGGCCCCGAAAGGAACTGCTCAAGACATCCACTCTTGCCGCAGTAGCAGCGATGCGCCGCGGCCTCTGCATCACCAAGCCCCGGCAATGGGTTGTGCCCCCACTCGCCAGCGATACCGTTGCCGCCATCCACTACATCGCCCCGGACCACCACGCCGCCGCCGACGCCGGTTCCAAGGATCACGCCAAAGACCACCGCACCCTGCCCCGCAGCGGCACCATCGATCGCCTCACTGAGTGCCAAGCAATTAGCGTCATTGGTCACGCGCACCGGGCGCGCCAAGCGCGTGGCAATGTCGGAGGCAAACGGCTTGCCATTCATGCATAAGAGGTTCGAATTACGGTGCAAACCGGTCTGTGGATTCGGCGACCCCGGCGCACCGATACCAACCGGCGCCCCACGAACTCCCAGCGCGGAATCAGCCTGCGCAACAAGCGCTGCGATGGCGTCAACAAGCGCTCCGTAGTCACGCGGGCTAGCAACTCGTGTGCGCAGCGCCTCACTGCCATCAGCGCGGAGTGCAAGGACCTCCGACTTTGTTCCGCCAACATCAAGACCGATCCGGCTCACAGGCCCTCGGACCGCTTTGCGGAAGTGATCAACTGGAAGAATTCCGATCGCGCGGCGGCGTTCGAAAGGAATGTCCCGTGCAACTTGCTGGTGGTGGTAATTGCGCCTGGCTGCTGCACGCCGCGGTAGCACATGCAGAAGTGCCGCGCCTGAATGACCACGCCCACGGCGGTCGGCTGGAGTGTGTCATTGATCACGCCCGC
>DBCE01000211.1:0-3722 GCA_002292895.1 Phycisphaerales bacterium UBA966 | reverse complement strand
GGCACCATGTGATGCTCGCAGTGACTGTGCAACTGAATGTTGGAGAGAAGCACCAACTCGTCGTAACCCTCAATCTCGCCGAAGGTGCGCGAGAGCGGCTCGATCGGGTCCGCGCCGTAACCAGCAAAATGCTCGCCCATGGCTTTCACCACGCGGGCTGGAGTGTCAAGCAGACCCTCGCGTTGCGGATCCTCGCCAATAAAGCGAAGGATCTCGCGGACATGGACCATGACTTGCTCGGGTGTTGGGCGGGGTTCAGGCATTTGGAAAGTCTAGGCAACAGACGCCGATGCGTCTTGGAACTGATCCATACAAATTTCTAAGCCATCCAGTGTTTCCACCACGAAATGATCTCATGTAACCGATGAATCCGCAGATCCGGCGGCCCCATGCGGCTGAGCCCGTGGCTGGTTTCGCGCGGGTAGCGAACGAAGCGAACCGGAACGCCCAACGTGCATAGCGCCGTGTGAATTTGTTCGCTCTGCTCAATGTTGCAACGAAGATCGCCTTCGGAATGAATCAGGAGCATCGGGGTCCGCACATTCTTGAAGTGCGCGATGGGGCTTGCGCGCCACAGTGCTTCCGGGCGATCAAACGCAGCGCCCTTCCAGTAGCGGTTCGGCACTTCCGGATGATCGCTGTTGCCAGCCTGACTCACTAGATTGCTCACGCAACGATCACTGATTGCGGCGCGGAATCCATGATCATGGGCCACGGCCCAGTTCGCCATGTAGCCACCGTACGAACCACCCATGATTCCAATACGCGCGCGGTCAATGCCGCGATCGGCGCGCATCGCTGCGGCGACGGCCTGTACGTCGGTCCAGTCCTTTGTGCCCCACGCACCGCGGATCGCGGCGGTGTGCTTCATGCCGTAGCCCTTGGAGCCACGTGGATTGGAGAACCACACTTCGTAGCCTTGCGCGCAAAGCAACTGAAATTCGTGGAAGAAAGTCAGCCCGTACTGCGCATGCGGACCGCCGTGCACTTCAAGCAACGCGGGCAAACGACCCTTGGCGCCACGCGGACGCATCGTCCAGCACTGCACCTTGTGGCCATCCTTTGCGGTGATCCATCGTTCTTGCGGCTCGACCAATTCAACCGATGCAGCCAGCGCATCATTGAAGGTGGTGACGCGCTTCATGGCAAAGATGCTTCGCTCCACTTCAAGCACATGCACTTCACCGGGTTCAATGGGCGCAGAACGAACGCAGGAGAGTCGCCATCCGTCCGTACTGAAGGTTCCCAGTGAGAACTCCGCGCCGGGCTCCGTGTGGAACGCAACGGACCCACCATGCGCTGAGATACTTGCGATTCGCCCGCTTCCGTGCCAACCCGCGCGGAAGAAGATGGCGGTGGAATCAGGGAACCATCGAATCTGCGGCTCAAATGCTGGCTCGCCCGCGTCACTCAGTGTGGATGCCATCAGACAGAGGTCAGTCTTGGCGGTGAGGCAGGTGGTGGTTCGTGCCGCGCAATCATGCACGAAGAGTTCCACATTCGCGGTGCCGTACATGCTGTCGGTACCGGTGCGGCCAGCCCACGCGATGCGAACACCGTCCGGACTCCATCGCGGCTGCGACTTGGGGCCCTTGGGGATACCGGTGATGCGTGATGTTCGATGCTTGCCACCAGCGCCCAAATTCACCAGAAACAGTTCGGATTCCGAAGGATTCCAGGAAGCGCGCGGATCAATGTTGCCGGCAACTACCAGCGCACTTCCATCCGGCGCCCAGTCCCATGAATAGAGACCAAGCGTGTCGGCGAATACTTCTTCAATACTGCCGCGGTCAAGATCCAATACATGCAGCGCGAATCGCTCGGAGCAAAAGTATCCGTCGCCATCGAGGCGATAGCACGCGTCTTCAACAATGCGCGGCGGAGTGGAGAGACCGTGCTCGTCACGTTCCTTCTTTGCTTCGGCGGTCCACTCGTAGGCAGTGGGTCGGAATCCAAAGGCGAGCCGTCGTCCACAGGGGCTCCACGCAAGATCGCGAACGGTGCCATGCGGCATCGCCACCAGTTCACGCGCGGTGCCGCCCTTACTTGCAACAATCATGATGCGCGGCGCCAGCGCAGCGTCGTTGCGAATGAACGCAATCTTTGTTCCATCGGGGCTCCAACGCGCGAGCGCATCTTTCGGACCCTTGGTGATGGCGCGCGGCGCATGCTTTGCCTCCGCGTCGGCAACCCAGACCGAAGTCTCATAGGAATTACGCGCGCTGACCACCTTGCGCTGAAACAGCACGCTGCGACCGTCAGGCGACATCTGTGTGTCGCCAACACCGACAAGGCACAGCAAATCCTCCGGAGTGATGGGTCGGCGTCGTTCGCGAGCCGGAGCCGCGCGCTTTTTGGTGGTCTTTCGTGCTGCCATAGTTCGGCGATGGTAGTCCGGACAAGGCGTGCATTTCCTACAATGGCCGCCCCATGTCTGACTCCCCCGCTGCCAATTCCCCCGCGCCCGAAGTTCCTGCCAAGACCATGGAGCAGATCGTTGCTCTGTGTCGGCGGCGCGGCTTCGTGTTTCAGTCAAGTGAAATCTACGGCGGCATCAATGGCTTCTGGGATTACGGCCCGCTCGGGACGGAATTGAAGCGCAACCTCAAGAACGCGTGGTGGCAAGACGTTGTGCAGCGCGAACTGATCGGACCGCACGGCGAGCCCATCGATGTCGTTGGCCTCGACTGCACCATCATCATGAACCCCAAGGTGTGGGAAGCATCCGGCCACGTGGGCGGATTCAGTGACCCAATGGTCGATTGCCGCGAGACCAAGCAGCGCTATCGCGCGGATCACTTGGTGGTACTTGGTGCCGTTGAAGCCGGAGCGCGGCTCTGGGCATTTGTTGAAGGCGATGACGCTGGTCGCGCCAAGGCAATCAAGGGAATCTGCAAGTACGAGAAGCGCGAAGCACTTGACGCAGCGCGACACATTGTGCGCCCGTACCCAACCGTTCCCGCCGACGAGCGCGCGCGCATCGTTGGCCCCGATGCCACCGAAGTTGGAACGCTCACCGAGCCGCGGCAGTTCAACTTGATGTTTAAGACGCTTGTTGGTGCTGTTGAGGATCCAGGAAACTATTCGTATCTCCGCCCAGAAACTGCGCAAGGCATCTTCGTCAACTTCCAGAATGTCATGGACTCCACGCGCGTGAAGATTCCGTTCGGCATTGCACAGATTGGCAAGGCGTTCCGCAACGAAGTCACGCCGCGCAATTTCACGTTCCGAAGCCGGGAATTTGAACAAATGGAGATTGAGTTCTTCATTCATCCAAGCGAGGCCGCCATGTGGTACGCGTGGTGGCGCGACTGGCGCTTCAGCTGGTGGCAGTCGATTGGTCTCACCAGCGCCAACCTGCAACTGCGCGAGCATGACCGCGATGAACTTGCCCACTATGCAAAGGAAGGCGCCGGTACCAGCGACATCGAATACCGATTCCCGTTCACAGCTCCCGGCTACGGCGAGTTGGAAGGCGTTGCGCATCGATCCGATTTCGACTTGCGTGCGCACGCCACCGCCAGCGGCAAGAACGACAAAGCGAAGCACTTTGACCAAGCGCGCAACGAGCGCTACTTCCCGCACGTGATCGAACCGTCGGCCGGTGCTGACCGCGGAACGCTCGCCCTGCTGTGCGAGGCGTACACGCCGGATCCAAGCCGCCCCAGTGGCGTGTTCATGAAGTTCAATCCGCGCATGGCGCCGGTGAAGGCGGGCATCTT
>DBCE01000143.1:10352-11150 GCA_002292895.1 Phycisphaerales bacterium UBA966 | reverse complement strand
GGCGCTGCGCCTTTGACCGGTGGCTTGACCGCTGACTTTCCAGCGACGGGCTTGCCAACAACAGGCTTACTGCCAACCTTCGCAGAGTCGCGTGCTTCCTTCGCCTTGAGGGCGAGTTTTTCGCGACGCATTTCCTCACGGCGAGCAGCACGTTCAGCCATCAGAGCAACACGCTCCGCGGCAAGCTGTGCTTCCACCAACGCCTTCGCCGAGGCACGTGCTTCTTCAACCGGCTTGGGTGGTGCCAACTCCGATGGCTTGCTTGAAGTCTTTGGAAGTTTCGGCGGATTCGTCTCCCACATGTGATCGACTGCAGCCAACAGTGCGCCGTGCGCCTCGCGGGCCTCTTCGGCCTTCACGTGGCGAGTCACCCAATTGGCGGCATCAGACAAACCCATTCCCGATGGGAACACGCCGGCCTGCACCAGCAACTGCAAGCCAAACTCTTCGAGCGGCACGGAGTGGAAGTCCACCCCGACCAGCAGCACGCGATTGGCTACAAACGGCACCATGCCAGGCAGCGTGTCCATGTAACTGACCGCGTCCTTCTTCATGAGCGTGCGCAGACGCTCCAGCGACACTTTGTGTTCGCGACGGAAGATGCCGTTCATCGCCTCGCGCAAGCGCGAGACGCGATCGTGGGCACGCCAATGCTTATGACCAATCACGTCAATGATGTCGCTGACCAGGCTGACGCGCATGTCGTTCCAGTCAATGAATGCTGACTTGAGTCGCTTGAGCGCAGCGGTCGCATCCGCGGACGGTGCCTGCCAGAGCAGGTACGAGTGAACAAAGAGG
>DBCE01000143.1:0-10339 GCA_002292895.1 Phycisphaerales bacterium UBA966 | reverse complement strand
AAAGAGATCCACAAGATCCATTCCAGCAGGCTCGCACGTGGTGCGCAGCGCAGCGCCGGCACTGGCGTGCTTCTTCAGGAATGTCGCGAGCTTCGCGGCGTTAGGGGCTTCAATCTTTACTGTCATAGCTTCCTCAGTTATCCATTTTTTCAGAAAGTTCTTGCTGTCCTTGATCGCCATCATGGTCGCCATCGTGCTCGCCACCTGCGGCGCGCATCGCGGCTTCAACTTCTGCGGCACGCTTCAATGATTCATCAAGCACAAAGCGCAGTTTCGGCGCGTGCCGAATACGTGACTCTTTGAGCACCGTCCGCCGCAAATGCGAAGCGGCATGATTGAGCGCCTGAATATTCAGGGACCCAAACTCCGCCGGGAGCACCGAGACGCGCACCGATGCCTCTTCAAGATCCGCGGCCATATCCACACCAAGCACCGTCACCAAACCACGCATGCGCGGATCGGCGATACCACGCAAGATCTCCATTTGGACGATCCGCTGGATCAGGCTCGCCATCTGCGCGCCTTTGTGGCCAGGCGCGCGCGGGGCGCCTGAGTGATGTGAATGCTCGTCACGATTCATGAATGTTTCAATCCTTACGACCGCTCATCGCGCCAAGACTGCGCTGCACCTTGACAGTGCGGTAGCACTCCAGAACGTCGCCGACCTTGATGTCGTTGTAGCCGTCGATCTTCATGCCGCACTCGTTGCCGGAACGAACTTCCTTGGCGTCGTCCTTGAAGCGCTTGAGCTGCTCCAGACGTCGATCCTTCTCGATGACGATGCCGCCACGAGTAACACGGATCTGCGCGTTGCGTTCCACCACGCCATCGGTGACGTAGCAACCAGCAATCGCGCCGACCTTGGTGATTTTGTAGACCTCGCGGACATCGGCATGACCGATGACTTCGAGCTTGAGTTCTGGCTCCAACAGACCAGATGCCGCCTTCGCAACATCATCGGTGAGGTCATAGATGACTTCATAGAGACGCATCTCAATGCCCTTGGCTTCAGCGAGTGCGCGTGCCTTGGAGTTGGATGTGACGTTGAAGCCAACGATGATCGCCTTGGTGGCTTCAGCAAGCGCAACATCGCTCTCGTTGATTCCGCCCACGGCGCAATGCTTGACGCTAACTGCCACCTCTTCGGTGCGAATCTTGCCGAGCACAATGCGAAGCGTTTCCACCGAGCCCTGAACGTCGCCCTTGACCACCAGTGGAAGTTCCTTGACTCCACCCTTGCCCATGTGTTCAAAGATGTTGTCAAGGGTGATCTTCGGCGCAGCCAATTCGCGCTCACGCTCAATGCGGCGGCGTTCAAGCGCGGCCTGCTCCGCTTCCTTGACGCTCTTCACGCAGTAGAACTTGTCGCCTGCATCCGGCAGCAAATCCAAACCAGAAATTGCTACTGGAGTAGAAGCGCTAGCACTCTCGATGCGTTGCCCGCGGTCGTTCACAATGTCGCGCACGCGCCCGTAGGCACGACCGACAACAATGAAGTCGCCCTTCTTGAGTTGGCCTTCTTGGACGATGATGCGCGCAACGGTGCCGCGACCCTCTTCCATCTGCGCTTCCAAGCACGTGCCCTGAGCAAGCCCCTTGGCATCAGCCTTGAAGTCGCGCAGATCAGCCACGTAGTCGAGCATTTCCAGCAGCTCTTGGATGCCCGTGCCCTTGGTGGCACTGACCTTGAGCACTTCGGTCTCCCCGCCCCACTCCACGGGATTCAGACCGTGTTCGGCAAGCTGACCATAGATGCGTTGGATGTTGCCTTCAGTGGCCTCGGCCTTATCAATCTTGTTCAGCGCCACCACGATCGGCACGCCAGCTGCCTTGGAATGGTTGATGCTCTCAATGGTCTGCGGCATGACGCCGTCATCGGCAGCCACCACCAGCACCACAATGTCCGTTACGCGTGCGCCGCGAGCGCGCATCTGCGTGAACGCTTCGTGGCCGGGCGTATCGATGAAAGTCACCACGCGCTCCTTGTCGCCCGCCTTAACGGGGACTTGGAATGCACTGGTCGCCTGGGTGATGCCACCTGCTTCGCCCGATGCAACATTGGTGTTACGAATGCGGTCAAGCAAGCTGGTCTTACCGTGGTCGACGTGACCAAGGATGGTGACCACGGGCGGACGCGCACGCTCTTCCGTGCGAACGCGGGCAGTAAATCGTTCCTCGATGATGTCACCGACGCTCTTCGCCTCTTCCACGATGAGCTCAATCTCATAGCCCATCATGATTTCAATGGCGCGCTCGGTTTCGATGCTGCCGTTGATGGTGGCCATTTGACCGGCCAGAACGAGTTGCTTCAGAATGTCGCTGGCCTTCACGCCGCTCTTCTCTGAGAGTTCCTTGATGGAGATCGGCTCGGTGATGTGCACTTCGCTCGGTGGACCTTGCTCAACGCGAGCGCCGCCCATGCCGCCATGCGAACCACCCGACGTCTTATGACGACGGTTCTTCATCCAGCCGGAAGCTTCCGCCAATCGCTTATCGCGTTCGCCCTTGTCGATGGTGCCAGAACCGCCGCTCCCCGCGAAGTCGCGGCCGCGCGGATCAGCTGCACGACCAGTGCGGCTTGA
Source organism: Phycisphaerales bacterium UBA966 (assembly GCA_002292895.1). Classification (GTDB taxonomy): domain Bacteria; phylum Planctomycetota; class Phycisphaerae; order Phycisphaerales; family SM1A02; genus UBA966. The sequence goes on along the minus strand of DBCE01000143.1, from coordinate 7,757 downwards.
AGGTGTGGTGCGACCTGCGCCGCGTGCACCACCAGCGCCGCCGGCGCCACCGAATCGACTGCCGCCGAATCCTGGTCCGCCCGGCCCACCCGCTGGACGCGGGCGCGGAACCGGAAGTACTTCTGCTTGCTCAACGCGGATGACCTGCGGGCCCGAAAGCGCCGTCTTGGTAGGCGTCAGCGTCTGACCAATGGCGCGCACCACTTCGGGGCGCTTGGGGACGTTCATCAACGGCGGTGACGATGCAGGTTGAATCGTGTGTCGCACCGGCGGCTTGACCACCGCTGCGGGCGCGGCCTCTACTGGCTTCGTTGACCGATGCGCCTTGCCGATGACGGCAGGACTGACTGGAGCACCAACCACGGTGTGCGGTGCAACGCTCTCCGGCGAAGTCACCACGGAGATGTCCTCGCCGGGGACGCGCGGCGCGAGATCGAGCTCAGGAACTTCAGGAATCACAAATGGCGTCGCGTCACTGCTTGCAGCATCGGACGAAACGGCAGGGGTCTTTGCGGGCGTCTCGCTCGCAACGTGTGGCGTAGCGACTGCGGCGGGAGCAGCCGGTGCGGTTGATGGCGCAGAGGCAGTTGCTGCAGAAGCCTTGGCAACTGGCGCCGACGGCGTTGCTGCGTCAGCAGAAGGCGCAACGGGAGCCGCTGCATCAGCGCTCGGCTTGGCGGCTCGGGATGGAGCCTTCTTGACCTTGGCAGCAGGCGGAGCATCCGCTTGGGCATCGGTGGCAGCGGCGGAATCGGTCGACGCCGTCACTGCCTTCGTGCGCGGCTCGGGCTTGGGACGCGCTTCAACCTTGGCGGTTGTTTCAACAGCGGTGGCTGTGGCAACGCCACCGTTACCGAACCACTCGCGGATTGTCTCCGCAAGACCGATCGATACGGTGCTCGACGCCGTCTTGGCCTGGTCGACAACACCTTCGCTCTCGCACTTGGTCTTGATGTCCTTCCAGTCGACACCAAGGTCCTTGGCAAGTTGTGAAATTCGTACCTTCTGGATCTGCTTCGACACTCGTGTTGCTCCTCAGTGAAATGCCCGTCGTTTCGTTCGCCCGCCGTTATCAGTTGCCGCCGCCGAGAATGGAATCCGCCGCGCTCTCCGCGCCCGCATCGGTCTGAACCGCCGTATCGCGCACGCTGCCGCCGCCGAGCAAGAGATCGGTGGCCTGCATGTCTTCTGCCTTGCGCACCGCGTCTTCTTCGGCAGCGATTCGCTGCTCTTCCGCCACAATCTTGCCCTTCTCGCTGCATGCGTAGACGACCTGCTCAGCGAGTTCCTCGGACATGCCGATTTCCGCTGTCAGGACAGGTACGCCGACTTCTTCAATGTCAAAGACGCTGATGAGGCCGAGGGCGCCCATCTTGTCCAGCATCGCATCAGTGAAGCCTTCAAGCGGACGCACGGTCTCTTCAATCGCCTGCAGGTTGCGCTCAAATTCAGCAGGGGTCAGGATGTCAACATCCCAACCAGTGAGGCGAGCAGCAAGTCGGACATTCTGTCCACGGCGACCGATCGCAAGCGAAAGTTGATCTTCGCGAACGATGATCGTGCCGCGGCCGAGTTCGAAGCAGAGACTGACTTCCTCAACTTCAGCGGGCTTCAGCGCATTTGCGATGAGCACTTGGCTCGACTCGTTCCAACGAACGATGTCAATCTTCTCGCCACCGAGTTCGTCAACGATGTTGCGAATGCGACTGCCGCGCACGCCGACGCACGCGCCGACTGGATCGACCTTGCTATCAACGCTTGAGACTGCGAGCTTGGTACGGAAACCGGGCTCGCGGCTCATGGCCTTGATCTCAATCACGCGCTCGGCAACTTCTGGAACTTCTGCCTCAAAGAGCTTGCGAATGAAGTCTGGATGAGCGCGGGAAAGCACTACCTTCACTTGGCTTGTAGCGTCGCGAACATCAAGAATCAGGCAGCGAACGCGATCGCCAGGCTGGAATTGCTCGCCAGGAATCTGCTCACTGCGCGGCATGAATCCTTCGATGCGCTCAATCTGCACCATGAGAGCGCCGCCCTCATAACGAGCTGCGGTGCCGGTGACCAGTTCGCCTTGGCGCTTGCCGAATTCTTCGAGCAGCGAGTTGCGCTCGTCTTCACGGAAGCGCTGGATCATGACCTGCTTGGCGGTCTGGGCCGGAATACGACCGAGCGTCTTCAGGTCAACATCGGAACGAATGCCGTCCTCGTCTTCGCGCCACAGCGTGATGGCGCCAGTGAGGCGATCGATCTCGCATCCAAAGTCCTCGGTGTCGAGTGAATTGAAGTGCTTGCGGGCGGCGCTGACCATGGCCTGCTCAAGGTCGTGAATGAGCAGTTCGCGGTCGATGTTGCGGTCGCGGGCGATCGAATCAAGGATGGCAAGTGTTTCGCGGTTCATGGTGAGGTGCTCCGAAGCGTGGATGATGAGATGTGGTGAAAGATGTGCTGTGCGAGTGACTCAGACTGGTCCAACGGGACCGACTGAACGACCGGGCGACCAGAAACGAAACGGGCCACGCGTCCGGTCGACGCATGGCCCGCCTTGGCGGCCGAAGAACCTCGTGCGGCGCGGCGGTCAACCCATTCGGGCGACCTCCGGGCGGACGCTGGGGACGCAACCAAGACGCACGTCGGCGATGCGCGCGGCATCGACGACCAGCAAGCAGACCATGACGCTTTGAGGCGTCATGGGAGGCGGCTGGAGCCGGAATTCAGGATCGATGTGGCGATCATGGACGGCAGTGCAAGGAAGCGGACCCAGGACACTGAGGACCTGGAAACCAAGACGGACGGCCCCGGAACATCCGGAGCAGGCGCGTGATTATAGCAGATATCGTTGAATTTGTCGCGTTCAGCCCCTCAGGACCGACTCTAGCGCGGCTACCCCTCCTGGCGCGCGCCAAACAGGGAAACCGGCTCGTTTACCTGCCCACGCGGCTAACCTCCATCCCTGTATGACCAATGAACAGCCCGCCGCACTCCGCTGCCCTGCACCTACTTCCTTGCGATGGCTGATCCTGGCGCTGACGCTGCTGGCGTCTTCTGCAATGAATCGCGGAGCCTTTGCGCAAGGGAGTTCCGCCTCCAAGGTGCAAGTCCGCACGGCGGCCGCGCTACTCAAGGGCTCACCGGGCGACACGCTCCCGATTGCCGTGGAGCTAGACATCGCAAGCGACTGGCACATTTGGACAAGCGAAGCGCAATCGCGCGCATTGCCGGCTGGCATGACTGCTTTCGATGGCGCCATATTTACGGCGATTGATGTCAAGACTATGCCCGCTGGCGCGGCCATGGTGAGTGTTGCCGACATCCAGTGGCCAGCCCCGCATGCAGTGAAGGGCGATCTTGGCGAGGGACCGCAGACCTTTGGTGTCTATGAAGGCAAGGTGATTGCGTTTGTTCCGGTGATCATTGCTCAATCTGCTTCTGGAACCGTGGAATTTGCAATCACTATTGAATTCCAAGCGTGTAGCAACACGTGCCTTGCGCCAGCGACGGTTGAGCAGAAGGTGACGCTCGAAATCACTCCGGGCGCTCGAGCCACTGCCGGACCCGGCGAAACGCCGCTCTTTGCGGGCTTTGATTCCACCGTCTTTGGGCGCATCAAAGAAACGTCTGCCATGGGAAGTGGCAGCGGGCTTGGGCGTTCCAAGCCCATCAAGGTGCCGCTCTTTGGCTGGGACTTTGAACTCGACCAGGAATCAGGCGTGTTCTTCCCGATCATGCTGCTCTTGGCATTTGTGGGCGGCATCATCTTGAACTTCACGCCGTGTGTACTGCCGGTGATTCCGCTGAAGATCATTGGGCTTGCCAACGCTGGCGCAGGAAGTCGCATGCGCGTCTTTATGTTGGGCGTGGCGATGTCGGTCGGCGTAGTTGGATTTTGGTTAGCACTTGGCATCTTGCTTAGTTCTGCAAAGGGATTTGAACAATCGAATCAGTTATTTCAATACCCAGCATTCACCATTGGTGTCGGCATCTTTATTGCGCTGATGGCCATCGGCATGGCGGGCTTCTTCAGCGTGGGACTGCCGCAATGGGTCTACGCCATCGAACCGAAGCATGAGTCGATCGGCGGCAGTGTGATCTTTGGCGTGATGACCGCCGTGCTTTCCACGCCGTGCACCGCGCCGCTCATGGGTGCGGCCGCGGGATGGGCAGTCACCACCAAGAATCCATACACGATTATTGCGGTGTTCTTTACGATCGGACTGGGAATGGGTGTGCCGTACCTGGTGCTCAGTGCATTCCCACAGATGGCACGAAAGTTGCCGCGCGGCGGCCCTGCCAGCGACGTCCTCAAGCAAGTCATGGGAATGCTGCTCTTGGCCGCGGCGGTGTATTTCATCGGCGCGGGGATCAATGGACTTCGCGAAGAACCGCTGACCCTCTACTGGTGGGTGATTGGCATCATTGGCGCTGCCGCGGGACTGTGGATGACCGTGCGAACTTTGCAAATTGCAAAGAAGGCTAGTACAAAGGTCATCTTTGTTTCCGTTGGACTATTCATTACTGCAGTGTCGGTCGCTATCCCGCCCGTCCTGACCTACGAGCGCCTGCCCTGGCGCAAGTACACACCGGCTGCGCTCACTGATGCGCAGAACGCCGGCAAGGTTGTTGTGCTCGACTTCACCGCGGAGTGGTGCATCAACTGCAAGACCTATGAGAAGACCATTCTGGAATCTGACGAAGTGTCGGTTGTCCTGAATGAGCCAGGAGTCGTCCTTCTCAAAGTGGACATCACCGGCAAGAATGAGGCTGGCGCTGCCAAACTTGCAGAACTCAAGTACGTCACCATCCCGCTCTTGGTGGTCTATGCCCCCAACGGCACCGAAGTGTTCAAGAGCGAGGCGTACACGCGTCAGCAAGTGATCGATGCGGTGCGCAAAGCGCAAGGCAAGTAGCTGACGCATTCCGAAGGACGCAGATGCGCAGCACCTATTGATGATTTGCCTGGCGTTCCAGAGTGGCGCGCTCGGGGGCGGGCAGTTGGCGCAGTGGGTCAAGTGCAAATGAGTCGTCTGCGGCAAGCGCGCGCAGAGCCGCGCTACGGGACGCCGCGGCGTCGCCCTGCGATTCGGCAACGTTGGCGAGCCGCGTCCAGCCCCGAACACTGCGCGGATTGCTCGAGACTTGGCATTGCGCCGCGCGCAGCAGGAGTGCATCAATCGCTGCCTTTGACACGCCCTTCATGCCCCGCGCGCTGGCAGCATCAAGCGATTCTGCAACCAGAGCAGCCGACGAAGCGACTGATTCGTAGTGATGCGTATCGAGCGCATGATTCGCCAGTTCAATGGCCTGTGCAGGCCAGTTGGCATCTTCCGGCGGCACCGCGGAGACCGCTGATGCCAACTGTTGCAAACCAACCGCGACCACTGCAGGGCGATCGAGCCACGGATTTGCTGAGTGCTCAAGCAGCAACAACGCTGCGTGCATGCGCGCGCTCGCCAGTGATGTCTCCGGGGCTGGCGCCATGTGTAACCGCGCCAAACCAAACGCGGCCAATGGCTGCGCTGCTCGCGTCACCACTGCCTCCGCTGCGTACGCCCGTTGTGCGCCAATGACACCGATTATCGCCGGCACCAGAAGCGCAACGGCAGCAAGCGTTGCCAGCCACGGCGACCAACGATCGCCCGTCGATCGCGGCATCGCAAAGGCCGCACCGACGGCAATCAACGCCACCGTTCGACCCACGGAGCCCGGCCACCACAGGGTCATTTCCACTTGCCCATGCATGGCGAGCAGAAGTACTGCTCCTGCGATCCCTGCGGTCCACGCGCGACCGCCGATCAGCACGGCGCGCACGGTGGCACCAGCGATGCTTGCAGCAAACAGCGCCGCAAGAACGCGCATCAAGAGTGTTCTGTCGTCCAGGGAATCAAACTCCGGGACGATCGCCATGAGCGAAGCCGTGAGTACCACCACCGCCGCGATGATCGGTCCCCGGCTCCACGCGAATGATCCAATACGCAGCGGTACCGATGCGGCCGCTGCATCGCTACTCGCACCGCGCGGTCCGGCGCTGGGCGGAGCCGCTGTTCCATGCGCCGCAAGCGCTACGAGTGCACCAAACAACACGATCCACGCGGTGCCGCATAACCCCATGGACGCCAACCAATCCGCCCATGCGGCATGTGCGCTCTGCACTTCTTCTGGTGATCGATCCGGCCGCGCCAGCAAATAGGACTCTCCGAACCCCGCGGGTCCAACGCCGAACCATGGATGTTCGCTGACCATCTGCGTCGCAGCCGTCACGTAGTGCGATCGGAACAGCAAACTTCGCTCCGACCACCGCTCGCCGATCCAACCACGCACCAGCACCGCCACCAAGACCAACACAACGAACGTCGTTGCAATCCGCACGCAGGTTCGCGCGCTTGGGGCACGCCAGGCACACCACACGGCGAACACTGTGCCAGCCAGCAGGGCGAGCAGCGCGCCTTTTGATCCGTTGACAATCACCAGCATCGCTGACACCGCTGCTACCAAACCGAGCAAGAACGCGCCCGCTGGACGCACGCGGCGCAGCGCGATGGCAGCGCCCGCAAATGCCAACGCGCCTGCAGCGAATGCGCTTGATGCCACATTGGAAAGTCCAAACCACGCCGTTGCCTCAGGCTGCATGAGTCGACGTTCGTACGTCAGCGCTTGCGGTGATCCCTCCGGCCAACCGCGCGCGGCAAGGATCGCCGGCCGATGCGCGCGGAACTCCTCCACCATGGCGGGATGTTCCCTCCACACCTGCAGCACCCCATGCCAGGCGATCGGAACGATCGCGGCCAGCAACACCCCAACCAGTACTGCTCGCGTGGCACGCGAACGCTCCGGCGGCATGGCACGGAGCGATGCAACCAGCGCCGCAGCGCAGCCCATGGCGGACATCCATTGCAATCCACGCCACAGGTGGTCGGGTGAATTGAATCCATGGAACACCACCGGAATTGCACCAATCGATGCCAGGACCACCAACAGAGCGCCCACACGATCGATCCCGCGGCGTACCGAAACAATCGCTACGCATGCACATAACAGTGCCAGCGCATCAAGGATCAACCCAGTCGACGGCGCGATGCCTGCGAATGGAAACGGATCAGATGCAGGGTCCACATCAAACCACAGGCTCGGTGGTTGACCAACCAAGGCGCGCCACGAAAGCATGCCTGCGATTGCAATGCACGCCACCGCGGCAACCGCCACCGCGCCACGCGATGGTTCGTTCGTATCCGCCGAAATTCCCGCGGCATCGTTCATCGATCAACCCCGGTGCGCATCTGCGCAAGCATCGGCTGTTCCAATACGGCAACCGTGAGCAGCACCATGATGGTTTGCGCGCCAATCAGTACCGCCTGCCATGGCGCAGCGGTACCCAGGAGCAGCCCACCGATTCCACAGGTTGTTGCCAGCGCGCAAATCAACAGCACCGCGCCACGCGACGAAAGCCCACGCATCACCAAACGGTGCGAGAAATGCTGATGATCTCCAACCATGGGGCTCTTCCCCTGCCCCAATCGCAGCAGCGTCACGATGACGGAGTCGTAGAGCGGAACCGCCAAGATCACCAGCGGTGTTAGCACTCCGTACCAGCGTGCTCCGAGCGCGTATTCCGGATCCTCGGGCGCCGTAAATGTGATTTGGATAGCAAGCGCCGCTAACAAAAATCCAACCGGCAGCGATCCACCATCGCCCATGAAGATGCGTGCTGGACGCGTCGCGCGCCACGGGAAGTTGAAGACCAAGAACCCCAGGAGTCCACCCGC
>DBCE01000042.1:5404-5568 GCA_002292895.1 Phycisphaerales bacterium UBA966 | reverse complement strand
ATGCAGACCACTTTCCCTCAATTGCTTTTTCAACACGCCGCCCAGCGCCCGGGCGAGCCGGCCATGCGTGAAAAAGAGTATGGCATCTGGCAGGCCCTGAGCTGGGCTGACCTGGCCACCATGGTGACTCATCTGGCCTGTGGCCTGCACCAGGCTGGTCTGCG
>DBCE01000042.1:5101-5370 GCA_002292895.1 Phycisphaerales bacterium UBA966 | reverse complement strand
ATGGTGGGTGCCAACCGACCTCGCCTGTATGCCACCATGCTGGCCGCGCAGTCCCTGGGCGCGGTGCCGATTCCGCTGTACCAGGACGCCGCTGCGCCTGAGTGCGTGTTCCCAATCAACAACGCCGACGTGGCCTTCGCCTTTGCCGAAGACCAGGAACAGGTTGACAAGCTGCTGGAAGCACGGGCTCAGTGTCCTGGCCTGGCGCACATCTATTTTGATGACCCTCGCGGCTTGCGCAATTACGACGAGCCGGGCCTGGCCTCGCT
>DBCE01000042.1:0-4958 GCA_002292895.1 Phycisphaerales bacterium UBA966 | reverse complement strand
CACCGGCAACCCCAAGGGCGTGGTGCACACGCACAACTCCCTGCTGGACCGGGCCCGGGCGGGCGCCGAGTTCGACCATTTAACCCACCGCGAAGAGGTGCTGGCCTACCTGCCGCCGGCCTGGATCGGGCAAAACATCTTCAGCTATGCGCAGTGGCTGGCCTGTGGCTATGTCGTCAATTGCCCCGAGTCGGCAGCCACGGTCACGATCGACCTGAAGGAAGTCGGGCCCACCTATTACTTTGCCCCGCCGCGCGTTTTTGAAGGGCTGCTGACCAGCGTCATGATCCGCATGGAGGACGCCGGCGCCCTCAAGCGACGCATGTTCCAGGCCTTCATGGCGGTGGCGCAACGGGTCGGCCCCACGCGCATGGACGGCAAGTCGCTCGGCCTGACGGACCGGCTGTTGTACGCGCTGGGCGATCTGCTGGTCTACGGACCTTTGCGCAACAACCTGGGCATGAGCCGGGTGCGCGTGGCCTACACCGCCGGCGAGGCGATCGGCCCCGACCTGTTCACCTTCTACCGCTCGATCGGCATCAACCTCAAGCAGTTGTACGGCTCAACCGAAACCGCGGTTTTCGTGTGCCTGCAGCCCGACCATCAGGCCAGGGCCGACACGGTGGGCGTGCCGATTGCCGGGGTCGAGATCAAGGTCGCTGATAACGGCGAGATTCTGGTCAAGTCACCCGGGCTGCTCAAGGAGTATTTCAAGAACCCGCAGGCCACGGCCGAGGTGCTGACCGCGGACGGCTGGTACCACACCAGCGACGCCGGCTTTTTGGATGCGCACGGCCACCTCAAGATCATCGACCGCGTGAAAGACGTGGGCCGCATCAGCGGTGGCGCCAACGACGGCGCCATGTTTGCGCCCAAATACGTCGAGAACAAGCTCAAGTTCTTCCCGCACATCAAAGAGGTGGTGGCCTATGGCGACGGCCGCGAGAAGGTGTGCGTCATGATCAACATCGACTTCGACGCGGTAGGCAACTGGGCCGAGCGCCGCAACCTGCCCTACGCCGGCTACACCGACCTGGCGCAAAAGCCAGAGGTTTACCAGCTGATCAAGGAGTGCGTCGAAAAGGTCAATGCTGACCTCAGCGCCGACGCCCTGCTGGCCGGCAGCCAGGTCAGCCGCTTTTTGGTGCTGCACAAAGAGCTTGACGCCGACGACGGCGAGCTGACCCGTACCAACAAGGTCCGGCGTGGCTTCATTGCCGACAAATACCTGGCCCTGGTCGATGCGCTGTATGGCGGCGCCACCTCCCAGTTCATTGAAACCCAGGTCAAGTTCGAGGATGGCCGCACCGGCAGCGTCAGTGCCACGCTGCGCATCGACGACGCCGAGACCTTCGCCCCGGTAAAGGCCGCAGCATGAGTGCCAAGACACATCGGTGACGTCATTCTTGACGTCAAAAACATTTCCTTGAGTTTTGGTGGCGTCAAGGCGCTGACCGACATCTCCTTTGACGTGCGTGAGCATGAGGTGCGCGCCATCATTGGCCCCAACGGTGCTGGCAAGAGCACGCTCATGAACATCCTGAGCGGTCTGCTTGAGCCCACCGGCGGCAGTGTCACGCTTGATGGCGTGGACATCGTGAAAGACCCGCGCGCAGTGTGGAGCCGCCTTGGCTACCTGCCACAAGACTTTGGTTTCTACCCATCACTTAACGGCGCGCAGATGCTTGATTTCCTACTCCGCCTCAAGGGTGTGGACGCGCCGCAGGGGCGCAAGAAACTGGTTGCAGAACTGCTCGAACGCGTCAATCTCACCGAGGCCGCCAAGCGCAAGGTGAAGACCTACTCCGGCGGCATGCGCCAGCGCCTTGGCATTGCGCAGGCCATCGCGGGCAACCCGCGCTTGGTGATCGTCGACGAACCAACCGCTGGCCTCGATCCCGAAGAGCGCCAACGCTTCTATCGAATTCTCGCTGAGCTTGGACGCGATCGCATCGTGCTGCTCTCCACGCACATCGTTGAAGACATTGCCACACTGTGCCCGCGTTTTGCGGTGATCCGCGGCGGTCGCTGCGTCACCAGCGGTAGCACCTCCGAGGCACGCAACCGGCTTGAGGAACGTGTGGCCGAAGGCATCGTGACGCCTGAGAAGTTAGAAGAAATCCGACGCTCACACCGCGTGACCCAAGCAGTGCTTGTGGAAGGCTCCATGTTCCGCACCCGCGTGCAGGGCGCGCCAGGATCACAGCCCACTAGCTTCGTGCAAGTGCCGCCCACGTTGGAAGACGTCTACTTCGGCGTCATGGACGAAAGCCGCGCCGACGACGCCGCGCATGCGATGAACGCTGCCTAATCACACACACTACGGACCACCCATGCGCCGCACACTCATTCTTGCATTTCTTGAACTCCGCACCTCGTGGCGACGCCCGGCGTGGTGGGTGCTGCTTGCCATCCTGTTCTTTCTGACGTGGGGCTTCTCCTCCGGGAGCGTCACTATCGGCGCCGGCGGAAGCCAGGCTGGCGGTGATCGCGCATTCATCAACAGTGAGTTCAACCTGGCGTTCGGCGATATCCTGGTCTTCTCACTCTTCTATCTATTCTTCGTGTGCACAGCGTTCGGTAACGCGGTGAATGAGGACGACACACTCCGCGTCATGCCGATCGTCGGCAGCACCGGCATTACTCCACGCGAATACGTGATCGGCCGATGGCTCGGTATCGCATTAGTGTTCGGTGTGATTATCACACTGCACCTCTTCATGCAGATCGGGTTCTTCGAGATGTACCCACTCTCGGAGCCAGAAAAAATGCGCGGCCCGTTCGCACTGGTGAACTACCTGCGGCCAATGGTGATATTCGTTGCTATTCCGGCTCTCTCGCTCGGCGCCATCGCATTCACGATCGGTTCCATCACCCGTCAAACCGTGCTGGTGTTTGCGTTGCCGGTAGCGCTCCTTCTTTCCAGCATTTTCTTCATCTGGGACTTCTCGCCCGAATGGCTACCGCACTGGGGCAACCGCGCGCTGCAAGCCGTGGACATCACCGGCTTCCGTTGGCTCAACGAGACGTGGCTCAAGGTGGACAAGGGCGTGGCGTTCTACAACCACGAGCCGGTCGGCTTCGATGCCCTGTTCACTGGTGCGCGCGTGGTGCTGGTGGCGATTGCCGGTACTGCGCTCCTAGTAGCCGCACAACGCGAACAGCGCCGCATGCGCAACCCGCATGTCGTGACCACCACTGAAGCGGAACGCATCATTGCGGAGGCCGATCGCGCCCGCCGCGAGCGCGAGGCCGCGCCACGCAAAGAGTCATCGCTTGCATCACTCGGCATGAGTTCCGGCCATGTCGGCGTACTGGCCGCCGCGGTGGATGCATTTCGCGCCGAGGTGCGCGAAATGCGCCGCTCACCCGGCCTCTGGATCTTCATCCCGCTGATCATCCTGCAGACAGTCGGCCCAGCCATCTACACGCCCGGCCCGTTCGGCACGCCGAAGCTCACTACACCTGGCGCCTTCGCCGCGCAGAGCTACAACACGGTCACACTGCTCTCCATCTTCCTGGTGCTCTACTACTTCACGGAAAGCCTGGCGCGCGACGAACGTTCGCGCATTGCTTCCATCGTGAATGCCAGCCCGTCGCGCACGGGTGCACTGACGCTTGGGCGCATGGCAGCGTGCACCGCCGTGGTGGCGGTGGCGCTCTTTGGTGGTCTCTGGGCTGCCATGATCTTGGCCATGGTGGTGCAAGGCGTGCAGTCGGGCATCATGCTCATGCCAAGTCCGGGCCCGCTCGTCATTGCGTGGGGTGCCATGCTCCTACCAACGCTCTTTGCGTGGATGTGCTTCATGACGCTCGTGTGGAGTCAGTTCCGCAACCGCTATGCGGTGTACGGCGCGGGCATCGGTGCCATGATCCTCACTGGCTGGTGCGTGCAAATGGGCTGGATGAACTGGGTGTTCAATTGGCACCTATGGGATGGCCTCACGTGGACTGATTTTGGCGCGCTGGAACTCGACCGCGGCGTGTTGGTGCTGAACCGCGTGCTGTGGATCTTGGTTGGTCTGACGCTCCTACACGTCTCGCTTGAATGGTGGCGCCGCCGCACGCCGGATGCACAGGGCATCACTACGCGCCTGCAATTCGCGCGCGCGTGGAAGCGCGTCGTGTGGATGCTTGTCTTCGGTGGCCCAGCCATCGCCGTGGGAATCACGCTGGCACTCATGGTGCGCACCGGACCGAATGGTGGACCGGAACTCAAAGCGCAACGTGATTACTACGTGGGCAACGCATCGACATGGAAGGATGTGCCGCAACCGGAGCTCATGAAGGTCGATCTTGATCTCAACCTTGATCCCGCTGCCAACAGTATTGCGGTCAAGGGTAGTTACGGCCTGCGCAATACCACCGATAAGCCGATGCGCCGCATCGCCGTCACGCCGGACAGCACGTTCGAAGGCGTGAAGTTCACGTTCGAAGGAAAGACCTGGGACCCCGAGGAAGCAACCAAGGAACGAAAGGCAAACCCGCGGCACCCAATCTGCGAGAACAGTTCCGGGCTCTGGATCTTCACGCCCAAGGAGCCACTGGCACCCGGCGCAGAAGTCACACTCGGCTTCGAACACGTGGCGCACGTCCCCGCTGGCACGCGCAAGAATCCGGCGGGCGCAAGCGAGTTCATCTTGCCCGCGGGCACCGTGCTCAACAGCTTTGGTGTGTCGTTCATGCCGATGATTGGCTATGTAGACGGCGTGGGCATGGACCCGGAACGCACTCCAGAAGCGAAGCGCCCTGAGCCGGATGATTGGAAGAAAGTCACCAAGACCGCCTTCGGCACTGGTGGCCACACCACCATGACCGCGCGCGTGAAACTCCCCGCCGAATACCGCGCCAACATGCCAGGCGTGTGCACTTCGGACACCGTCGACGGCGCCACCCGCACCATGGAATGGAAGAGCGATCATCCGATCATGGCTGTCAACCTCGTCGCCGGAAAGTGG
>DBCE01000241.1:3241-4346 GCA_002292895.1 Phycisphaerales bacterium UBA966 | reverse complement strand
CTGCACACCAATGACAGCGCCGGCGCCGCCACGCGACTGCTTGATATGGGCGTAGAACCCTTCTTAGTGGCAAGCACCGTGGAAGGCATTCTGGCGCAGCGCTTGGTGCGTCGCGTGTGCATTCACTGCGTGGAGCGCATCACTCCCAAACACGCGGATCTGCCGCCCGACTTTGGAGCGGTGCCCCCCGAAGGCATTCCGCGTGCCGTTGGGTGCCGGGAATGCCGCGGAACCGGCTACCGCGGCCGGGTGGGTATTTATGAACTCCTGACCGCCACCGAAGCCACCCGGGAACTGGTCATGGCCCGAGCCAGCAGCGGAAGAATTGTTGAATCTGCCCTGCGATCCGGGGATCTGGCACTTCTTCGGGTGGATGCCATGGAAAAAGTGCGGGCTGGGTTGACCACCCTTGACGAAGCCCTGCAGACCACGCGGGCCTAAGTTTCCGGAAGCAAAGTCCGCACTGCAACTCAGCGAGCGCAACTCCCCCGCCGTTCGCCCCGTACTCATCACTTGACGCGGAGCCCCGGTTTCCGGACACTGCGCGTTCTCAAGGGTTTCGGCCGACGCCGCGCCCATAGTGATGTTCACCTGCCACGGCCTGTTGGAGGTTCGTAAGACATGAATCAGCGCACGACCGGCCTCGTTGTCGGCCTCGTCATCTTCGTCATCCTGACCGTTGGCCTCTTGGCCTCGACCATCTACTTCAACATCGAAATGAACGATGCGAAGGTAAAGGCGAAGGAATCAAGCGACACCGCCCGGGCCGCCCAAGCGAAGGAAGGCAAGATCAAGACTGCCTACAGCTCGCTCACGAGCTTTGTCACTGGTGATCCAAGCCAGTCCGCCGACAGCCCGGTGGAAGACATCAAGAAGTCCCTCGGCGCTGAAGGCGTCACCAGCCTGAAGATTGAGTTGGAGACGCTGCGCAGCCGCACCGAACAACTCAGCCAAGACAACGCCAACCTCAAGAAGCAGATGGCTGCTTCGCAGTCCGATGCCACTGCATCACGCGACGAAGCCAAGAAGGCCACTGAAGGCGCACAAGCCGCCAGTAAGCGCGTTGAAGGCGACATCGCCACGTACCGCACCTCCAGCCAGAAGT
>DBCE01000241.1:1572-3158 GCA_002292895.1 Phycisphaerales bacterium UBA966 | reverse complement strand
CGCAATGAGATGGCTGACCTGCAGGGTCAGATCGACAACGTCTCCAGCTCACGCGCGGAACTTTCCGGCAAGGTTGAAGTGCTGCAGAAGACCGTTGACCAGTACCGCGTCAAGCCTGAGAACGCCGCATCACTTGCTGATGGACGCGTGATTGATGTCACCGGCCAGAACGGTGAGATCTTCATCTCTATCGGCTCCAAGCAGCGCGTGCAGCCTGGCATGACCTTTGATGTGTATGACAGTCCCAGCGCCATTCAGTACAACCCAAGTACCGGCGACCTGATCCCCGGCAAGGCACGCGTGCAGGTGCTGAAGGTGGAAGAGAACACCTCCACCGCGCGCGTGATTCCTGAGAACACCCGCTACGCGCCGCGCCCGCGTCCCATCGTTAAGGACGATGTGATTGCCAACGTCATCTTTAGCCCGGACTACCGCTACAAGTTCTTGGTGCACGGCAAGTTTGACATCGACAACGATGGCAACGCCACCGCTGCTGAGGCAGAATTTGTGCGCGGTCGCATCAAGTCTTGGGGTGGCGATGTGGTTGAAGGCGACACCCTGCGCGGTGACCTTGACTTCATCGTCATGGGCGTGCAGCCACTCAAGCCGCTTGACCTTTCATCCGACGCCGACGAGGGTCAGTACACCTCGCACTTCGACCAGAAGAAGGCGTTCGAGACGTACCAGACGCTCTTCAACGAAGCGCAGACCGCGCGCGTTCCGGTGCTCAACTGGAACCGCATGCAAGTTCTGACGAACGAGGGGCGCTGACCGCGCGCTATGGCCAAAGCCCGGCGCAAACGCACGGGGCCAGTCCAGGTAGGCATCTATCTGCTGCAGTACTTGGCAGCGCGATCGTTCGCGTGGCTGTTTGGTGCCTTTCCTCCTGAGCAGAACCTGCGCACTGCTGAGACGGTGGCGGACATCTGGACGCGGTTCAATCCGGAGCGCTTGGCACGTGCCACCGGAAACGTTCGACGCGCGTTTCCTGACATGTCTGACGAAGAGTGCGTTGCGCTTGCCAAAGCCAGCGTGCGCTACATGTTCCGCACCTACATGGTGGATGCTTTTCAATTGCCACGCGTGGTGACTGAAGAGTCCTGGCAGCGCCATGTTGACCTGAGTAACGCCCGCCCTGGCACCAAGTTGATGATCGGTGAGCGTCCCGCCATCTTCCTGGGGCCACATGCGGGCAACTGGGAACTGCTCGGGTTCTTCCCCACGCTGATGGGCTTTCGGATGCATGCCTTGGCACGCCCACTCGACAATCCGTTCATCTGGCAGTGGGCCACCGGATTGCGCGAAAACCGGGGTATGAAGATCATCACCAAGTTTGGAGCCACGGAAGAGCTGCAAGCCATCATTCATAACGGCGGACGCATTGCGTTTATCGCTGATCAGAATGCTGGAAATGATGGCATCTTTGTCCCCTACTTTGGGCAGATGGCCAGTGCCTACAAGTCGATCGCGCTGCTTGCCATGCGCTATGACCTGCCGGTAGCCGTGGGCGTGGCGCTGCGCACCGGCAACGGATTCAACTTCCAGATTCACACCGTTGACATCATTCAACCGGAAGACTGGCGTGA
>DBCE01000241.1:1314-1513 GCA_002292895.1 Phycisphaerales bacterium UBA966 | reverse complement strand
GCGCCGGACCAGTACCTATGGATTCATCGCCGCTGGCGCAGTCGCCCCAAGTGGGAACGTGATGGCAAGCCGCTTCCTGAGCGAATCAAGACAAAGTTGCGCACCTTGCCATGGATGAACGAGGCCATGATCGAACGAATCAGCGCTGATACTGATCAACGCGTGCTGGAGCGATCGAGTGGTGCAGCGTGAGTAGCCC
>DBCE01000241.1:0-1229 GCA_002292895.1 Phycisphaerales bacterium UBA966 | reverse complement strand
GCCATGTGTATTGCACTGCGCGCAGAGAAGGCCGTCATCGACGAGGTGGCTGATGGCAGCATGGCGCTGCATCACCTGCTGTCGGCCCGCCCGGACGCGGCGGTGCTTGACTTGATGCTTCCCGGTCAATCGGGATTTACCGTCTTGGAGCGTTGCCGCGCCCTGCTGCCGCCCGTACCGGTGGTGATGGTCACCGCCAATCAGGGCCGGCGCCACGCGGCCTTGGCGGAATCGTTGGGTGCCTCTGCCTATCTGGTCAAGCCGGTGCCACTCAGTCGGCTAGTGGATGCCGTCTGTCGCGCACTTGGACGCTGACCCTGACAGGGAGCGGTGATTGCGCTATCTTCTGCCGTCCCCCCAATGTCTCGTCGCCAATTTGTCATCCTCAGCAGAGAGCCAGCCACCAACGGCAACATGCCTGCCCTCGGCTCGCGCTCCGAAGTCACCGCTGGCTTGGCACATTGCAACACCGGACCAGAGACTTCCGGCGGCGACACGCTGTACGGACCCGGCTTGGAACTGCAATTGCCACTCAATCAAGATCCGGTTCGGCAGATGGTGTTGACCATCTCCGACGACGACATCGCCTGGATCATGATCATGCGCATCGCCCGGGAATTTGGTTGGAAGATCCTCGACACCGAGAGTGGTCGCGAGTTTCAAGCCTAAGGCTCTTCACTACGAAACATCGGTTTGGCTCATGAGCGCGTCCCCCTGGAAGCGCTCATTTCAATCCAATACTTCAGCATCAATGTTCGCCTGCTCACCAGCCAGGCGCTTCTCCACATAGCGTCGGACCCAGTTCTCCCAGGTCTTTCCTGCGGCGGTGTCCTTACCAGTGAACTCCAAGCGTGCAATCTGCTTGTACGGGATCGATCGCTTCTCGCCGCCGCCGGATTCCATGACGCGCACGAACGAATCCGCAAGCGTGGCGCCGATGCGTCGATCAAAGAGGTAGCACTCCACGCGTGAACCATCGGTGAGCGTCAGCGTGATGTCGCCGCGATACTCAAAGGCTTCATCAAACGCGCGCTTGCGCTCGGACTCAGGAACGGCGGCCAAGTCAATGGCTGCGCCTTGGGCGAACGGGTGCGCGGCGGAGTGGCCGTTATCTGCTGTAGCTGTCACTGAATGTCTTTCGGATGAGTGCGAGCGACGGTGCGGCTGGCCGCACGGGCGGACTCCGCGGCGGCACAGAGGTGCTCGTCAAGCTCACGGATCAGGGTTCG
>DBCE01000134.1:11836-12864 GCA_002292895.1 Phycisphaerales bacterium UBA966 | reverse complement strand
GGGCGCGGTCAGAAGACCGCGCCCGCTTTGTTGTTACTTGCTGAGTGATGACTCACTGAGTCATCCATCGGTTGTCAGTGCTGACCAACCATCATGCGGATGAACTGGTGGATCTTGGCATCAGGAGCCAAGAGTTCCTTGATCGCCTTCTTGTCGTCGCGCACGTATTTCTGACCGAGGAGAGTGACTTCCTCGAAGAACTTGCGCAGCTTGCCTTCCGCCATCTTCTCGGCGATTTGCTCCGGCTTGCCGGAGGCCTTGGCCTCGGCGATTGCTTCGGCGCGCTTCTCTGCGAGCATGGCAGCAGGAATGCCGTGTTCGTCAACGGCGATCGGTGCAGGATCAGCAGCAACGATGTGCTGGCAAATGCCCACGCCGGTGTCCTGTTCAATGGTGCCGGAGTAGACGATCAGTCCAGCCTTCTTGCCGTCATGGTGGATGTACTGAGCGAACGAATCGCCTTCAACCACCTGGCCGCCGCCAAACGAGAGGTTCTCGCCGGTGCGGATGCGGACTTCGTCGAGTTGCTTCTGCATGGCGTCCGTCTTCACGGCAGCGCCGACGGCGCCGGCCACAGCAGCCTTCGCGAGGTCAGCGGCCATGGCGCGGAACTCGGGATTGCGAGCGGTGAAGTCGGTCTCGGCGCGCACTTCAATGATGGCGGCCTTCTTGCCTGACACAGCGATGGCAATGCAGCCTTCGCCAGCAACGCGGTCGGTACGCGTATCCATCTTGCCCTTGAGCTTCTCGCGCAAGCGCTCCTCGGCAAGCTTGGCGTCGCCGCCAGCCTCGATCAGAGCAGCCTTGCAGTCCATCATGCCAAGGCCGGTGCGCTCGCGCAGGGCCATGACAACCTTTGAATTGATGTTGGCGGTAGTCATTCAGTCACCTCGTGTTGGGTGTTTATGTTGATTGAAATGTGCAATTCGATTTACGCGCCGGTGGTTGCTGACGGTGCTGCGGCCGGAGCTGCAGCAGGGGCGTCGGAACTCGCGGAACGACCACTGTCGGAACGGAACTGGCTGCGG
>DBCE01000134.1:11583-11815 GCA_002292895.1 Phycisphaerales bacterium UBA966 | reverse complement strand
GAACCGGGCGCTGGCCGGCAGGTGCATCCAACTCGCCAGAAGCAACGACCGCTGCGCCCATCTCCTCAGGAGCTGCGCCACTGCGTTCGCCACGGCCTGCCAAGGCAGCCGCACAGAGTTCGCGGATGACGATGTCGATGGAGCGCATCGAGTCATCGTTGGCTGGCACTGGAATGTCAGCCAAATCCGGGTTGCCGTCGGTGTCGATCAAGCAGATGGTTGGAATGCCCAG
>DBCE01000134.1:10037-11541 GCA_002292895.1 Phycisphaerales bacterium UBA966 | reverse complement strand
GCATTCAGTTCGCGCGTGGTGTCAATGACCACGAGCGCGCCTGGGAGCTTGCCCATGGTGCGCAGGCCATTGAGGTTGCGGAAGATCTTCTTCTCTTCGCGCGCAAGCTGTGATTCCATCTTCTTGGAGTAGTTCTTGATGCTGCCGGACTCGCCAAGGCGCTCCAGTTCCTCCAAGCGGCGTAGGCGCTCGCGGATGGTGCGGAAGTTGGTGAGCGTGCCACCGAGCCAACGCTCAGTGACGTAGGGCATCTTGCATTCAGTGCAGTATTGCTCGACGGCGCCGCGGGCTTGACGCTTGGTGCCGACAAAGCACACGTCCTTGCCGCTAGCGACGACCTTGGTGATGAATTTCTTGGCCAACAGAAGACCCTTGATGGTCTCCTTGATGTCGATGATCGAGACGCCATTCTTGGTGGCAAAGATGTACGGCTTCATCTTCGGGTTCCAGCTTGAACGACGCTGTCCAAAGATGACTCCGGCTTCGACGAGTTCCTTAGCGAGTGACTTCTGATCAGACATGTTGGCTCTCCTTACGAGCAACTGCAGCGACACCGCGGGCACGACCGGTGGACGCCGAAACTCGGCGGCCGTCCCGAACCAAGGGCGCTTGGAGCGAGGACGATGGAAACCCCACGCGGGGTATCCGTGCGACGCGGTGTCCACCTGTGGGCCGCGTCGTCCCCACCGACTGGTGGGGAAACGTCGGAAGTTACCGAGAATCCGTGCATTTCGCAATGGCTAACACGGTGGGAAATACGCCGAATGCACCATAACTTCCGCGTTATCCGCCATCACGGCGGCATTTGGCATCAGACAGCCCTGGCGCCCACTTGCCGGAGCCACAGGCGCTCGGTGCCCTGGCCGGCAAATCCGGTGGCCACCACCACGCGGTCGCGGGTGGTGAGTAGTCGCGCGTCGCGCAACATGCGTTCCGCCACGCGTACAAAGTCGCGCGAATCGGATGGGTGCGCCATGCGGATAGCGCGCACACCGCGCAGCAGGGCGAGCGTGCGCAGTTCCGCATCGCTGGCACCGAACGCATAGATCGGAACATTGACATCGGTCTGGCTGATGAATCGCAACGAACGCGGATCAGTCCAGGCGATGATGGCACGCGCGTGACTTTCAGTAGCCATCTGTGCCATGCTGCGCGCGAGCACTGCGGCGGGTTCGTCGCTCTCTACCAATTCGCGCGAACGGAGTACGCGTGCAGGTTGCTTGCACAGCCATGATTCGGTTTCCTCGGCGATGCGGCGCATGGCAGAAACAGAGTCGAGCGGATATTTGCCGGCAGCGGTCTCGCCGCTCAGCATCACCGCGTCAGCACCGCCGAAGATGGCGCTGGCAACATCGGACGCTTCGGCGCGTGTTGGAAGTGGAGCTTCCATCATGCTCTGCAACATCTGCGTGGCAACGATGCACGGGATAGCGGCGCGCTCGCAGGCAGCCTGAATTCTGCGTTGTTCAACTGGAACACGCGCAAAATCAAGCTCAATGGCAAG
>DBCE01000134.1:271-9966 GCA_002292895.1 Phycisphaerales bacterium UBA966 | reverse complement strand
TTCGATCTTGGCAACGATGCCGGGGATACGGCTGCGGGATGCCTTTGCGCTGCGGGCAAGTGTGCGGCGCAGGCTGACAATGTCTGCGGCCGTCTGCACAAACGACAGCGCTACGAAATCAGCGCCGTGTCGCACCGCCCAGTCAGCCAAGACGCGATCGCGTGCAGTGGGCGCGGTCAGGCTGACTGCAGTCTCTGGAAGATTGACGCCCTTGCGGCTGGAGATGTTGCCGCCAACTTCGCACACGCATTCCACCACGCCGCGGCGGCTGGCACGCACGCGCAATTGCACGGCGCCGTCATCAATGAGCACGCGGTCACCGGTGCCGACATCATCAGTAAACCGGTTGTAGTCCACATGCAGGGTGATCGGCCGTGCATCGGGGTTAATCACTCCGGTGCCGCGCGTGATGCGGACGGGGTCTCCGTGGCGGAGTCGGATGGTTTCACCGCGCTCGATCGTGGTGAGTCGAATCTTTGGACCGGGCAGGTCAGCCAGGATGCCGATTTCTAGCTTGAGTGACTTGGCAACGGCACGGATGGTGGCGATGGTGCGCGCATGCGTGGTCGGGTCGCCGTGACTCATATTCAGGCGAAAGACGCTGACCCCGGCGCGCGCAAGTCGGGTGAGCATGGCGGCGGAGTTTGACACCGGCCCAACGGTTGCCACGATGCGAGTCAGGCTGCGTTTCGTGTGAAAGGCCGTATGGGCGCGCTTCATAGTCATGGCGGGAATACTACGATCCGCGCTCCATGCTTCAGAAGATCTTCAAGGCGTACGACGTCCGCGGCATTTACCCTGAGCCTCTCAATGAGACCGATGCGTGGCAAATTGGCTACGGGACAGCGCGTTTCCTGTTGGAGACGGCTTCCAAGGAAGGTCGAACGGATTCGGGAGCCCGCCTGGTGGTGGTCGGTCGTGACATGCGCAAGAGTTCGCCAAGTCTGGTGCGCGCGTTGAAGGACGGCATGATTGAAGCTGGCGCACAGGTGGTTGATGTTGGCATGGTGGACACGCCGTTCACGTACTTTGCAGTGAATGCATTGAATGCCGCGGGTGCGGTGCAGACCACGGCCAGTCACAACCCGGCGCAGTACAACGGATTCAAGGTGAGTGGCGTTGGCGCCAAGCCGGTTGGTCAGGACACTGGTCTAAGTGCAATCAAACTCATTGCCGAAGGTGCGCGCAAAGGCATGGGCCCGGGCGGTGGCACTGAGGAGTCGCGCGACTTATGGAGTGGTTACCGCGCGCACTTGCTGGCGCTCTTGCCCAAGGAAATTCTTGACGGCACACGCACGCTGCACGTGGTGATTGACGCGTCAAACGGTATGGCGGGAACCATGGTGCCGCAGGTATTCAGCGCGGTGAAGGGTTTGAAGATCACCCCGATCAACTTTGATAATTCCACCGGCGAATTTGTGCATGAACCAAATCCATTAGTGGAAGCAAATTTGGCACCGACGCGCGAAGGTGTTCGCACCCTGAAGGCGGACTTTGGTGTGTGCTTT
The DNA here is from genome assembly GCA_002292895.1 of Phycisphaerales bacterium UBA966. Taxonomy (GTDB): domain Bacteria; phylum Planctomycetota; class Phycisphaerae; order Phycisphaerales; family SM1A02; genus UBA966. The sequence continues at coordinate 8,458 of DBCE01000134.1, read as the reverse complement.
GACGGTGATGCGGACCGTTGCATGGTGATTGATGAGAAGGGCGAACCGATTGGCTGCGACTTGCTGACGGCGTGGTTGGCGCAGGGCTGGTTGAAGGCGCAGCCTGGTGCGTCGATTGTGTACGACCTGCGCAGCACGCGCTCCGTTGAAGAGAGTGTGCGTGCGGCGGGCGGCGTACCGGTTGAGGGGCGCGTTGGGCACGTATTCATGAAGCAGAAGTTGCGCGAGACAGGTGCACCGTTTGGTGGCGAACTGAGCGGGCATTTCTACTTTGGCGACATGTGGTGCACCGACAGTGGCGCGCGTGCGTTCATCAATGTGGTGAGTGCGTTGGTGGCGGCCGGTAAGCCAGTGTCCCAATGCATTCAGCCGTTCCGAAAGTTCTCTCAGAGTGGGGAAATCAACTTCGAGAACGAAGACAAGCAAGGCGCGCTTGACGCGTTGCGTGCGAAGTATCCGACTGCCAAGTTCCACACGCTTGATGGCCTCAGTATGGACTGCGGCACATGGTGGGCGAACATCCGCATGTCAAACACGGAGCCGTTGTTGCGCTTGAACCTTGAGTCACGCGATGCGGCAACCGTGGCGGCGATGGTGAAAGAACTCGAGCCAATTCTTGGGCATCGCGTCGATCACTAAATAGGTGCCTGGCACCACTGTCCCTCATTACGGCACCGCTGTCCCCACTCACGCCACCACTGTGCCCAATGACAGCGGTTTCATTCTCCGGGGATGTGCGTGATGACGCCTTCCCACGGGCTGCTGGCGTTGGCGTAGAGCTTGCGCGGAATTCTCCCCGCGCGCGCTGTGTGCCAGCCCGCATCAAGTGCCAGACGCATGGCGTGCGCCATCCGCACTGGGTCTTGCGCGTGCGCGATTCCAGTGTTCAGTAGAACGCCGTCCGCACCGAGTTCCATAGCGTGCACGATGTCGCTGGCTGTACCAACGCCAGCGTCAACAATCACTGGATACTCGGCACTTCCGCCTTGTTCGGCAAGCTTGAGGCGATCAATCACCATGCGTATCGCCGCTGGATTGGCAATACCACGGCCGCTGCCAATCGGACTTCCAGCCGGCATGACACTGGCCGCGCCCGCATCGCGAAGCCGGGCTGCGATGATCGGATCATCACTCGAATAGCAGAGCACGGTGAAGCCGTCCTTCACCAACTCCTTGCATGCTTCGAGCGTTCCCACCGGGTCCGGAAGCAGCGTGGTTCGGTCGCCGAGCACTTCCAGCTTGACCCAACCAGCGCCGGGATTTCCAAGCTGTTCCAGGATTTCGCGACCAAGCCGGGAAACGCGCACGGCATCATCTGCGGTGAAGCAGCCGGCGGTGTTTGGCAGAATCGTCAGACGCTCCAGCGGCAGAAAGTCCAGGATCGATCGACCCTCAGCATCAACCAGGCGCTCGCGGCGCACGGCTACTGTGACGCAATCGGCACCGGACGCCTCGATCGCGGCCTGCATGGTTGCATAGTCCCGATACTTGCCCGTGCCGACCACCAGTCGGCTAGTCAGCGTGAAATTTCCGATGCGGAGCGGCGGCAGGGCCGGGCTCACTGGCGCGGTTCGAGCATTGATGGTTGGTTGATGGGTACTCATGAGATATTCAGCGTTAGCCGCCTCCGACAAGGGTAACCACCTCAACGCGGTCGCCTTCGGCAAGCGCGTGCGTTGGATGCAGCGCCTTGCGAACCAGTTGTGCGTTCACTTCCACCGCGCAGGGAGCTCGCTCCAGGCCGAGGGTCAGCAGCAGCTGGGCGACCGTGGCTGGGCCGTCAAGTTCCTTGTGTTGGCCGTTCAACTCAATGCGCATCGCAAAAAGTGTAAGGGAGGAAACCCGCCTACTATGCCCACATGGCGAAAATGGCGTCAGTCTCTCGGCAGTTACAGCGCGCAGGTGCGAATTTGCAGGTGTTTGTTGGCATGGCTGCCGGTCGGCGGTTGAAGGGCAACGGCCCTTCCTCCTGCGCCTTGGCAATGCTGCTCATCGCGGCGATGGTCGCCCTTGGTGGATGCAAGAAGCCCCGCTATGACTCCAGCACTCCAGCGCTGGCCGTTGATGCCATGGCGCAGATGGTCAAGGATGGACGCCCGGAACTCTTGCCGACCATGATCGACATCGAGGCGCGCGATATGACCTTCTCCGACGGCGTCACGGAGGCCAGCGCCATCAGTGACGTAAAGAAGAAGACCGGCGACATGCTTGCGCAGCTCTGGCGCGTGAGCAAGAAGTTGCAGGCGAAGTATCCATCCGATGTGGCGAAGGAACTTGCCAAGGGTGGCTCGTGGGCAAACCGCAGCGGCTTTGGCGATGTCTTCACCTCGGTGATGTCCGATCCGTTTGGTTGGCTTGATGCGAATCGCTCGCGCTTGGTGGTTGACGATCTGGGCGATGGAACGGCGGCGTTCACCGTCGATGGCAAGCAAGTACTCGGCGGCACACTCGCTATGCGTGAGACGTCTGATGGGTGGCGCATTGCCGTACCCGTGAATCTCATCCGTGGCAGTGGCTATTTCCCGGAAACGCGCGAAGAGTGGGCGGTGCTGGCGTACATGATGATCGCCGTGGAGAACGCGCTTGCTGACTTTGAGAATGAACTTGATACTGGCAAATTTAAGAATCTCAGCGCTGCAAGTGAGCGCGCCGGTCGCATGATTGCCGAAAGTGCCGTAGCGCAGGGCATCATCTTTGCCATGATGAAGCAGAAGGGCGACGGTACGAAGCCAGGCGCGCCAAGTGGTGCCATTGAATTGAAAGTCGGCAAGGATTCAATGCAGATCGGCTCAAGTGGTGATGTGCAGAAAGACCTCGGTCAGGCCGGGGACATGATGCGCAAGCAAGCCGAACCGTGATCGATCAGAACATCACGAAAGTGATGAGCACGAAGATCGGTATCAGAATCGCGCCCGACCACAACATGTAGCCAAAGAAGGTTGGCATGGGCACGCCGTCTTCACGGGCAATTGCTGCCACCATCAGGTTCGGACCGTTGCCGATGTATGTGTTTGCGCCCATGAACACTGCGCCGCAACTGACGCCGCCGAGCAGAGCGGGGTCGATCAGTGCGCCGGAGTAATGAATGCCGTTGGTGATGTCCTGCGGCGTGACCGTTCGCGCCACATCGGCGAACACCAAGTAGGTGGGTGCATTATCCAGGAAACTGGAGAGCAGCCCGGTAGCCCAGAAGAATTGCGCAGGCGTTTGCACGCCCAACTGCCCGCCGCGATCAATGAGCAGTTCAAGCGCTGGTTGCATGGCCAGGAACAGTCCGCCGAACAGCGCGGCCACCTCAATAATTGGACCGAATGCAAAGTGATTTTCCTTGCGCACCGCACGCGGCGTCAGCATGAGGCTTGCCGCTGCGCACATGAGCATGATGCCCTCACGACCCCCTTCCGGAATCGTTACGCCAGTTCGGAAGAACTGCTTGCCAGGCACCATGAATGCTGCTGCGAGAACGACACCCGCCAGCCACAGCACGTTCTGCGCGCCAGAGATGCGGATTACCGGGGCGGGCGCGTCGGCTTGCTCGGGGGCAGCGCCTTCCTTGCGTGCCAAGTACCTGTCCGTTGCAAAGAACACGGTGAGTAGCAGCAGATTGGCGATCAGCCATTCAGGCAAGAGCGTGAGTGTCCAGTTAAACGGCACGCCACGCAGGTAGCCCAAGAAGAGTGGCGGATCACCAATCGGCAACAGCAGTCCGCCGATGTTGCTGACAATGAAGATGAAGAAGACAACCACATGGACTCGGTGCTTGCGCTTTCCGTTGGCGCGCAACAACGGTCGAATGAGCAGCATGCTGGCGCCCGTGGTTCCAAGCAGGTTGGCTATCAATGCGCCCAAGGCCAGGATGGCGGTATTGACGCGCGGCGAACCTGGAATGTGCCCGGAAATCAGGATGCCCCCCGAGATCACGTAGAGCGAGAACAGGAGCACGATGAACGGAATGAACTCGGCGGCAGCGTGCAGTGCGGCTTTAGAGGCGCCCGAACCGCCCTCCAGGGCCCCGACGATGGCAAGGGCAATCAGCCCGCATCCTGCCGACACGATGAATTTGTTGCGGTTGGACTCCCACCAATGCGCGGTTTGCTTGAGAAGTGGCAGTACGGCGATGGCACCAAGGAGCGCGGCGAACGGAATGACTGTCCACGTGGGGAGGTGCACCACCGCGGTCGGGGAGTCCGCGGCACCGCTGCTACTGACGTCATTCGCGGCAAATGCGGTGCTGATGACATGGGCGGCGTGTGTCGCAATAGAAGGACTCATGTCTGGGCAGGGTAGCGGGGCGTTCGGAGGCGGTGGAATGTGCCCGGGGCGCGCAACCGCCATGCCGCTTCGCGGTAGCGTTCCCTGCATGGAGCAATGGTCCAAGAAGCGTCATTTCCGATCGTTCGCTGTCATGGGCGCCGTCATGAGCGCGGTGCCTGCATCGATGGCGACAAGCGGTGCGGTGCCGCAGACGCCCGCTGCGTCCGGAGCGGCCGCGCCACCCGCTGTTGCGCCATCGACGGGCGCAGGATCCACCGCTGCTTCAGTGGCACCTGCGTTCACTGACACCATTGCTGGTACTGCGATCCGCGTCGACATGATGGCGGTTCCCGCATGTGATGGCGCAGCCCCGTTCTTTGCAGCGCGCACCGAAGTTCCGTGGGAACTCTTTGACGCGTTCCTCTACCAGCTTGATCAGAAGGCGGGCGCCAGTACTCCGGCGAGTGATGCGGTCACGCGCCCCACCAAGCCGTACGTTTCGGTTGATCGTGGGTACGGGCATCAAGGTTGGCCCGCGATCTCCATGAGTTCAAAGGGCGCGGTGCAATTCTGCGAGTGGCTCTCCAAGAAGACCGGCAGAACCTATCGATTGCCAACCGTTGCCGAATGGCAATGCATGGCGAAGCAGACTCCGGTGAGTGTCGACTCAATCACTGAGAGCGCATGGACCGCCGCGGATGCAAAGAATGCGTCCCACAAAGTTGGCTCCAAGAAACTGGATGCGCTTGGTCTTGCGGACCTCTGGGGCAACGCCGCCGAGTGGTGCGTTGCTGCGGACGGATCGTTCTGCATTCTTGGTGGTTCATTCAAGGATAAGAAGATCGATCCTGCCGCTATGAAACCGATCCCCGAAACCGAGGATTGGAATGAAAGCGATCCGCAGTTCCCCAAGAGCGTGTGGTGGTTGGTGGATGGTCCGTACATTGGAATGCGCGTCGTAACGAACGACGCCAACACAAACATGAAACCGGCGCCTAGTGGCGCAGCACCTGCAGCAACGGAGAAGAAATAATGACTACAGAACAGACCTCGGGCGGCATCACTCGCCGCGATTTCGTCGCCATCTCTTCTGCGGCAGGAATGGCAGCATTCATTGCGCCATCCGTGCTTGGTGCGCAGGACACTGGCAGTTCTCTGAAGCCTCTCAAGGTGGCGCTCATCGGCTGCGGCGGACGCGGTTCGGGTGCTGCAAATCAGGCATTGAAGGCAGACAAAGGCGTGATCCTCTGGGCGGTCGCTGATGTCTTCCCCGATCGCATGGATAGTTGCCTCAAGCAGTTTGAGAAGCATCCATCAAAGGATCGCGTGCAGGTGCCGGCTGAGCGCCGATTCTCTGGGTTTGATGGATACAAGCAAGCGATCGCATCGGGTGTTGATGTGGTGCTGCTCTGCAGCGCGCCGCACTTCCGACCGATGCACCTTGCCGAGGCAGTGGCTGCTGGCAAGCACATCTTCTGTGAGAAGCCTATGTTTGTTGATGCGCCTGGCTACCGCAGCGTGGTGGAGAGTGCCAAGGCTGCCAAGGCGAAGAACATCAACTTGATGTCGGGCTTCTGCTGGCGTCGATCAGCGCCGGAGGCTGCCACGTTTGCCCAGTTAGAGAAGGGCACGCTGGGCACGCCGATGGCGATGTACGGCTGCTACTACACCGGTCCGCTTGGTACCAACAAGCGCCAGCCCGGCTGGAGTGACATGGAGTTCCAAGTGCGCAATTGGCAGCATTTCACCTGGCTTTCCGGCGATCAGATGGTGGAACAGGCGGTGCATTCCGTGGACAAGATCAACTGGTGCTTCCGCAATGAGCCACCAAAAAGCGCCGTCGGAATGGGCGGGCGCCAACTGCGCGAGGCCATGCCGGAACGCGGCGATGTCTATGACCACTTTGCCATCGTGTACGAGTGGGCCGATGGTCGCCGTGCATTCTTGAATTGCCGGCAGGAGCCCGATTGCTACTTTGAGAACACCGATTGGATCGCCGGTACGAAGGGTCAGTGCTTCATCAACGGATGGGGCCCAACGCATGTGATGAAGGATCCCGCGGGCAATGTGCTGTGGGAATACCCAGCCGATGCTCCCAAGTCGGACATGTATCAGAACGAGCACAATGAACTGTTTCAGGCAATTCGTGATGGCAAGGTCATCAACGATGGCGAGTGGATGGTGGTCAGCAACATGATGGCGGTGCTTGGCCGAATGGCGGCGTACAGCGGGCAACAGGTCACGTGGGAGCAGGCGATCACCTCAACGGAATCGCTTTCGCCAAAGCAGTACATCATGGGTCCGCTGGAGATGCCCATAGAGAAGAAGCCTGGGCAGTACAAAGTGGTGTGATTGATGGCGGAGCACCCCGAACTACGTAGCAAGGATCATCACATGACTGACAGCACGCCACATTCGCCGAAATCATCGCCCAGTCCGACGCGCCGCAGCTTTCTTGGAACGAGCGGCGCTCTCATGGCTGCGGCTATTGCCGTTCCGACGGTTTTGACGCGGTCTCGAGCGTTGGCTAGCACCGTTCCCCCGCCAAGTCCCAGTGAATCAAAGGGCAAGGCGATTCGTGTTGGCGTGATCGGCTGCGGTGGTCGCGGCACGGGTGCTGCGTTTGATGCACTCAAGGCGAGCCCGGACACCACGATCGTGGCGCTTGGCGACCTGTTTCCAGATCGCGTTCAAGGTGCTGCTGCCGGACTGGCAAAGAATCCGCGTGGCGTGGTTCCAAGTTCAGCGTGCTTCTCAGGCTTTGATGCCTATCGCAAGGTGCTCGCTACTGACTGCGACATGGTGATCCTGGCGACATCACCGGGATTCCGACCAGCGCACTTTGCAGCGGCAGTTGATGCTGGTAAGCACATCTTCTTTGAGAAGCCAGTGGCGGTGGATCCAAGTGGAGTGCGTGCGGTGCTTGATGCATCGGCGCGCGCTGCGGAGCGCAAGTTGTGCATCGTGACGGGGACGCAGCGTCGGCATGAACGCTCCTACATCGAGGCGATGGCCAAGATCCAGGATGGCGCGATCGGACGGCCAATCGCTGCGCGTTGCTATTGGAATCAGGGTGGTCTGTGGAACAAGACGCCCGACCCGAAACTCTCAGAAATCGAAAATCAGATTCGCAATTGGCTCTACTACACATGGTTGTCTGGCGACCACATCGTTGAGCAGCACGTGCACAATATTGATGTAGTGAATTGGGCGATGGGTGGCGTGCCGCTTCGTTGTGTTGCGACCGGTGGTCGCCAGGTTCGTACCGAGCCAGCATTCGGTGCCATCAACGATCACTTCTCTATTCATTACGAGTATTCCGACGATCGCCTGGGCGCATCCATGTGCCGCCAGCAGGACAATACGGACGGCAAAGTGGAAGAGATCATCTACGGCACGGAAGGCACCATGCTCACCACCAGTGGCAGCGCGCAGTGCCGCGGCCGCAATACATGGACGTTTGCAGGTGAGAATCCCAATCCCTACGTGGTTGAGCACATTGACTTGCAGGAAGCGGTCCGTGGCAATGCGCCGTACATCAATGAAGGAAAGCGCATTGCAGAAAGCACTATGACTGCCATCATGGGCCGCATGTCTGCGTACACCGGCAAGGATTTGGAGTGGAGCGCGGCGCTTGCTGACCCAATGGACTTGGTGCCGAAGGACCCGAAGCCGGGCCCGGGCATGATTCAGAAGGTGGCGATGCCGGGACTGGCGTGAACACGGAGCGCGGGTGTCGGCCAGCCTGTGCTGGTCACTACCGGTTGGCGGTCTGTTTCATAGCGCCAGCGTGCGCTGGTGCTTGGTAATTTGGCAAGCAAGGCGAGCCCTCTTTCTGGTCCCATCACGGAGAGCGCGGTTGCTAATGCATCGGCCTCGACGCCCGTGCGTGCCACCACTACAACTTCAACACGGGTGGTGAGCGGTTCGCCC
>DBCE01000134.1:0-167 GCA_002292895.1 Phycisphaerales bacterium UBA966 | reverse complement strand
ATCCATGTGCTGAAATCGATCGCCGCTGGTGGTGACGGCGGCGTTCGCGAGTTCAAGCTTGGTGTGCCAGGGGTCATCAAGGTCAATGTTCCATCCCGTGCGTCCGGGTGGGGCATCACTCACCGCGATGTCGCCTGAAAGATCGATCAAGGCACTGGTCACACCGC
>DBCE01000191.1:11950-13020 GCA_002292895.1 Phycisphaerales bacterium UBA966 | reverse complement strand
GTCCTCGTAAGGCGAATGCGGGCCAGTACGCAGGCGTGATGCAACAACGCAATCAAGCACCCTGCCCCGCGGCTTACTTCCGCTGCAATTCCAGCTTCTTAGTCTGCCCAGCAGTCAACGCCCGCCACACCGGCGCCCCCCGCCACTCTTGGTAGTTGCTACTCGTCACGCTGATGAGAAACGGTGACATGTCTGCCACCGGCATCGGCCCGGTGCGCCCATCCGCCCCGACGACTTTCGTCCAACCATTCGGATTCGGCGGCAGCCCATCGCGTGACTCGCCCAGCCGTACTTCCGCGCCCTGCACCGGCGCCTTGGTCTTGGCGTCAATCACCAGGAAGTCAATCTGCTTGGACTGCAATTTGCGAAACGGAACATCAACGGCACGCGGGCCAGTGATCGTTCGTCCATCAAAGGCAATCACGGCGTTCTGGTACCCGACGAGGCGAATAGTGATGCTGTTGCGAAAGCCGGAAATCTGGTCGATGGTGACTTTGCCGGAAGCGTCCGTCTTTGCGACTTGCAGCGGTGGGAATCCCCAGTCGGCCTCCAAGCCCGGCTGCGGCAGATACAGGAATGTTGCGCCAAAGACTTCCGCGCCACTGATCGGCGCGTTCGTTGCGGAGTCAAGCACGGTGAGTTGCATCGGCTCCCGCCGCACAGGCCGTAGCTTCACTTGGTATTCGTTGTCTGGCGCAGACTTGATGTCCTTGAACATCACCACATGGTCATAGCCACCAACATCCGGCGCAATGGCAACGGATGGCGTTTCAAAGACGCCAAAGATGACCGGTTCGAATCCGGCGCGCAGCATGGTGAGATTGGTGTTGGCAGAACCAACACTGACTTCTGCGCGGCCGTCTGGTCCAGTCTGCACAAACTTAGTGCCTGGAAAGAAATTGAAGAACCCGAAGCGATGGCGGTAGACGCGCACGTCTGCAATGGGATCGAGCGATGACTCCGTGACGGCGTGCACCACCATGGGCTTGCCGCAGCCAACCATGATGACGAGCAAGGGGAGGTACAGAAGGGAGCACAGGCGCATGCTGCAGACGCTACTGCACGCCGCC
>DBCE01000191.1:7279-11866 GCA_002292895.1 Phycisphaerales bacterium UBA966 | reverse complement strand
AGTGCCTGCTCAACCATCTTGCCCGGCGCGAACGAACCCTCCCAAACCAGCAATTCGACGCGGTACGTTGCGGGCTGGAATCCATCGAGCGCACGGCTGACGCCCTCGGCTGCACTGACCGCATCGGTGATCGCAAATCCGGTCGCGGGAGCACTGATTTCCTTGGTTTCCGCAGTGGCGCGGAATCGCGAGAGCTTGCCTCCCGAGAGGAGCAGGATGACCGATTTCCGTTGATCCTGCTGGAAGCGGCTGACACGGACGAACCCATTCGGCGGAGTGGCGCTGTCAGATTTCTTCGATGCCTCCGCGGTGAGTGTCTCAAGCACCTTGCGCGACTCTGCAAGTTTTGCGGCGGCGGCTGACGCGTCCGCTTCACGGCGCTGGGCTTCACTCAGAAGTTCGACTAATTCCTCTTCTAACTTCTGAAATGCTTTGTTGGCTGCATTCCAGCGCGCGTTCAACTCTGGGTCACCCGCGGGCGGCAGTGCATCGAGTTTGGCTTGCAGCTGCTGTCGTTGATCTTCAAGGTCGCGCGCTTCGCGAACCTCTGCCGCACTTGGGGCCGAGGCATCTGACTGTGAATCACTCGATCGCCCAAAGAGGACCACCATCAGCAGAATGAACATGATGACGCCAAGCGCATTGGTAATGGCATCCAAGAACAGATCCAATGGATCACCCGCGAGCGATGAACTCTTGCGACCACCGCGGCGGCGACGACGCCCACCTGCACTCATGGTGCACCTCCGGCAGGAGACTTGACCGACTTCACAGCATCGCTCGGCTTGTCGGCGACCGCTGGCAGTGTCAATGGCACTGGGCCCGTGGATTCGGATGCGCCATCCAGGAATCCACCAGTGGCGCCATCCCACAATTGCCAACCCACCTCGTAACCACGGCGAATCAAGGCATTTCGCAGCGTTTCAAAGCGTGGGATGGCGTCCTCGTGCACGACGAACACGATGTATGACGTATCAGGAAGTCGCTTTGCAAGAGCGCCAACAATGCGCGCGTCGGCGTTGGGATCCTTGAGGTCTGCAATACGGACTGGTGTACGAGTTGCATCGAGTTCGCCAAGCACCACGCCGCTCGCCATCGGCTCGACGAATACCGGCGCTTTGGGGTACTTCATTCCTGGACGGAACTTCACGCGCTCACGCAACACTTGCGCCTCTGCAGAGCGCTTAGAAACAGCGATGCGCTCTCGAAGTTCTTCAATCTGCTGAGTCGTCGCCGCTTGCTCCTCAGTGATGCGCTTCATTTCTGCATCAGCATCCGAAAGCCGCTTACGCGCTCGCTCCACCAACATTGCTTTGTCTTTGATGCTGTAATCAAGAAGATCTACCTCGGCCTTCGTGACATCACGGCCGCCTTTGCGGTCGTCAATCGAGCGCTGCAGAATTGCAATCTGTTCGCGAAGCACCGGAACGCGCGCTGCTGCGACCTCGGGACTCGGCGCGCCACGCTTACCGGGCGTTGCCTGCATCTCGTCCGTCAGGCCATCGATGGCAATGAGCAGCGCCACCAGAATCAGGATGCCGGTGAGGCAAGCCATGATGTCTTGGAAGGAAAACAGGCTCAGCGGAGCCTCTTCGCGCTTCTTGCGTCGTCCCATGGGTCACTGCCAATCGGTGAGTTTCAGGCGCGAAAGCACATTTTCAGTGGTGAAATCCGTAATGCCGTCAAGCAGCGCCTCTTCGCGCTTGTAGACCCAAGTGGAAAGCAGCTGGATGATGACGGCGGCGATGAGTGCAACAAGGGTTGTCTCAAAGGCCGTAGCCAAACCACCAACCACGGGGCCAAGCTTGCTCTTGATGCTGCCTGCATCACTGCCAGTCTGCGTCAGAACATCGGTGAATGAACCGATCGCCTGCGATAGACCAACGACGGTGCCAATGAAGCCAAGAATCGGAATGGTCCAGATGAGCGAACGAATGACTGTGTAACTCGAGTCCACGCTTGAGCCGTCGGAATCCGCTTGGCTCTCAAGAACCGCACCAACATCACGGACTTCTCCGATGTTGCCAAGATTCGATAGCGCCATATCGATTCGACGGAAGAGCAGGAAATCCTTTGGTCGTTCCGCGACCGCCTTGATGCGGCGCAAGATATCGCCGGAAGTACCAGGACTCAGGATGAAGTCACCGCGACGCGGCACGATGTCCACGGCGCGGAGCGCACGCAGTTGAATACTGGTCTTGATCCACTTTGCAAAGAGAATGCCAAGGCACCACCACGAAAAGAACACCACCGCCCAATTGGTCCAGCAACGATTCATCATCAGTAACAGGTAACTGTTGGGCGCAACCATCACCAAGATGAGTGCGACCAGGATGGTCATGATGGCGGCCACACCAAGCCACAACGGTGCGGATGCCACCGTGTAGCGACCCGACGGGAATCCAATCATGCATTCAATGTCGCCGACGCGGGCATCGAGCTTCGGTTGCGTAGTAGCGGTTGCGGCGGGTTGCGTTGGCTGTGCCATGGGTTGCTCCGTGTTCTATCGCCGAGGGTATCAGGCGCCTTCGTTAATTTCTGTTCCGCGTAGTAGATGTGAACTCTCAACGGCTTCGTGCACGGCTGCCCACGAGAGCGCCGAGAAGGCAAGTACCAGGCATGCAGATACGGCACCCTGCGCACCCACCATTGGTGTTGGGCTGTTTAACCCGGCAAATGCTGCCGCAAAGATGCATGCCATGGAGCCGGTGGCGGCGATGATTCCGCTCCAGAAGACTCCTTTGGCACTGGGCCCCTTGTGCCGTATCGAAGACACGCCGGCCCACCCGAGTCCGCCGGCGCCAACTGTTCCAAGAATCATTCCGGCCAGCGTCCATGGTGAATACCAGAAGACGCCAAGCGCAATGCATGCAACACCCATCAGAGCTGCGGTTGAAACAGCAACAATTCCCATGGGGCGAATGCCTGGCGAGCCCGACGCGTCGAGTGCAACAAGCAGCGCAGCAATTGGAACAAGGAGTGCAATCACCAGCGCCCAAGGCGCCGACGGGGCCAGCGCCAGTGCGCCCGCAGCGGCAAGGACGGCTGCCACTGCAGACACAGAAGCGGCGCGGGCGGGTTCTGGTGGAAGAAACGCCACCACCCAACCACCCAGCACCGCGAACGCACACAAGCCGCGAACTGCGATACCCAATGCGCCCTCATGCCACCACCATGCCAGTTCGCCCGCGTCATCGCGCGACGTTGGCAATGCCAACATGATGGTTGCAAGGATGAGTGCGCAGACCACCACGGGACGAACGAAGGCGCCGCCCATGAATGGCCGCGCACTGAACTGGGGGAATTCTGTCGGTGCGGTACCAGGAAGTTCATCGCCGAAATCCGACCGGTCTTCTTCGAGCTCCACTGCGCGCACGCCCGAAGCTACGACTGAACCGTCTGCGTTGAAGACTGCTCGCACGGTGGTGGCTGCCGACCACACTTTGCCGTCGACACTCAGCGCGTGGACGCGAGAGAGCGCGCCGCGCCGCGCCAACACGCGCAGGCGTTCCGCATCGAAGGGGCCGGTGCGCCTGCCAGCGAATCGAACAAACCAGGGTCCGGCGGCCGAGCGGCCGTGGTCATCGTGCCCGGGCTTGGGAGCGCCCGAAGGCGCGCCCGCATCGAGACCGTCGAAATCGTCAAACTCGGAATCGTCTGTCAAGGCTTGCCTCCGCGTTTGATGGTGAACACCATGTTGCCCGGCGTCACGGTCGCAGATGCCGAGTCAAACTCAACCAGCCCACCCTGCTTCACTGTTCCTAACTTGATCATCATGCCAAGGTTGCTGCCGATCGGCGGCTCGGCGATCCACAGTGTCGTATCTGCCGGAGCGACGGTGCTTGTGTTTGAAAGAAACACGTCCTTACCACCCGATTTCACAAAGACACCGGCGGGCTCGTACACCACTGCAAGGGGTGCGCATGCCGATGCCATTGCGGAGACGTATGCCTTACGCCACAGTTCTGGCTGTGCAGCTTCGCGCATCGCCGCACGGGCGGCTCGACTTCGAGTGCGGGCTTCAGTGTCGCGCGGATTGATCCAGTCAATAGTGTCTAACTTCTCCTTAGCAATGCGCTTGACTGCAGCCTCTATCTGCGGACGTATCACTGCCGGCATTTGTGGCGCCATTGACTCCAGCAATCCCTGCATCAATAGCGCTGCCAAAGCACCGTCCATCGTTTCATTCTCTCGCAACGCCGAAACTGCGTCGAATGCTCCATCGATGTCATTGACTGACTTTTCATCATCTGCAATGAGTTCCGCCAACTGCTTGCCGAACACCATTTGTGGCGATGGTCCCTCCGACTTCAACTGCAATTGCTCAAATCGTTCAAACGCGGTCTTCTTGGACTTGCCCTGATAGACCATGACGCTCTTCCAGGACACGCCATCCTGCATTTGTAGTGGCGTGGACCGTGGATCAGCCTTGCAGTACCAGCGCGAGCCGTCTTTACGCTCGATCATCCAGTAGGTCAACGACTCCATGCTTTCCAGTTTTTCTGCAAGCGCGGTACGCCATCCGGGTGCCCCGCCGAGCAGTGGGACGAGCGCTTCGCACGCGGATCCGTATGGACTCGATGGATA
>DBCE01000191.1:0-7167 GCA_002292895.1 Phycisphaerales bacterium UBA966 | reverse complement strand
CGACCACGCGGTCACTGCCTCCCACGTCGGGAGCGCAACCTTGGCAGCCTTAAAGTCTTTGGCTTCTGCCGAATCATCGTGTTCATTGATGTATGCCGCCAATGCGTCCGCAAGTTTCTGTGGCGAAGTTGCAGCGGCTCCAAGTCCACCGAGCTTGCCGACACGCCCTGTCTCCACTCGCGCAGCATCTGTCTTAGTGCGCTGGGCCATCAAACTCGAACGACCAGCGCGCACTTCTTGTGTCACTTCGTCAAACTCGCCATACTGACGCTGAACATCAGCGAGTGCACTTTCCCACGCAGTGAATGTTCCATCCCAGGATGCGTCGCCTGTTGGCTGAGCCGCTGTGATTTCCTTTGTTGTGGCCTTGGCGCGGGCTATGCCCTCGCGCATACGCTCGATGCGACGCGTGTCGGTTGCATTGCTGTGCGAACGAATCCAGCTAGCAACCATGGCTTGCTCTTCTTCACCCTGAACAAATTGCTTGGCTTCCTCAATCCGATCAGGCTTGGCGCTTACTGAATCTGGCGCACCAGCCTCCGCCATCAGACTTGTGAACTTCTGATGCCGCTCTGCAATTGCGGCGCGGGCTGCTGTGAGCTTTGATCGTGCTGCAGCAATCATCGGCGACCCAGCAACGGCAGGCTCTTTCTCTGCCTCCGCCAACTGCTGATCCGCCTCCACCAGCCGACCAGCGTCAACATTGCTGGTGATCGCAGCGGCGATGTCATCAACACGCTTCAGCGCTTCAGACTGACGCAGGACATAGACGGTGGCCACCGATCCGGCAACAAGAACAAGCACCACCGCCGCAATCAAAGCCAAGCGCTTCATCCGTACTGCACGCTCGAAGGAATCAATCTTTCGCTCAGCGCTAGCGCGCAGATCATCCGGGACTCCCGCGACGGTCTGTTCTGCAGATCGAAGCGTCTTGCGCAAACCGACCAACGTCACGGAGTCATCGTGCACGAGGCGTTCCAGCGCAGCAACCCGGTCAACATTTTCGCGGTGTGCCGCTGCATCTGATTGGCGAGCGGAAAGCCACGCCTCAGCCTCATCGACGCGCGCAAGCAGGTCGCCTGGCATTTCGCTGCCATACGAGAGCATGCGCTGCTCAAGGTCGCGCCACGATTCAAGCGCCGCTTGTGCACCAGGCTCATTCTCCGCAGCCCACTCTTCATCGAGCAGTGCGATGACGGCGCGCGCTTCCAGCGCTGTCCGTGTTGCAAGCGCGCGGTCAAGCCGTGCACGCAACTGTGCGGCCACCTTTGCTGCGCCAGACCAATGCCATTTGCCATCCTCAAGCCGCGTGACCGAAAGCTCTGCTTCGTCAAGAGCGCCCTTCTCCAAAGCGGCCTCAAATCGATCGCCAAGTTCGTTGGCGGTCACTGGCTCAAGAGCGGCGCGATCTTCTTGCCATGCCGGATTGTCGCTATCGCGTGACACCAGTTCGCGGAGTACTTCAAGCCGATGCCATGCAGATGCATCGGAAAGTACCAGCCGCCGCATGTGTGCAAGTCTGCTGCGAAGCGGCGCAGTGAGCGCAATGGCCTCTTCAATCTCTGCGATAGCGTCACTGGCAATTTCATCTTGCAGTGGCAACTTATTCTTGGAGCAAAGTGTGCGCCACTGCCGCATGACATCAGAGTCAAACGCTGCGGCGAGTTCAAATACGGAAGGTTCTGCTTCCGCTTCCGCGCATGCTTCCAACCGGAGGCCGGCCCGGGCGTAACCAACCGCGCGATCCAGGCGGCGGCGCAGCATGGTTGACTCTTCAGAGATTCGATGCGCCAGCTCGCGGATTTGCGCTTCGTCCCGAAGCCTTCCAGCGACGACCGAGCGGACCGTTTCGAACATTTCTTGCTTGGCTGCGTTCATTTGCTCACCCGTGGTGTGATGGCGGATTCGAGTAGCACAATTCCGTCCTCGTTCGATACGCGCATGCGCCACTGCCCGGGGTTTCCCTTGGCCTTGCTCGCCGCGTTGGCTTCCGTCAGTTTTTTGCTGACGAGATTCAATTCACTATCGATACGCGGTGTGATTGATTCGACCATCGCACGCATGATCGATCTGTCTGAGGTCAGCGATGAAGTCGCACCATCGCCGAGGAATTTCTTCTGCTCTTCCGGAAGTAGTGCGTTCTGTACGGTCTGCAGGTCTGTTCCAAAGTCACCTGACTGAATGCCGCCTTTCGCTACCGCGAGCACGACATTGCACGACTTCTTGAGAGCACTTAGTTCAGCTTGTTGCTTCGATAATGCCGTGACTTGCAAACCAACAACCGAAGAACTGGGCGTGGTTGCGCTGAACACCGTTGCCGACTTTTGCACGGCACGGCTGACAGAAATAGTCAAACTGTCCGCGATGTTCATCACCTCTACTTGCGATGGGCCAACTCGAACGGTTGTTGCCTCTGGAACGGCAGGGGATGTCACTTGCACATCGAGCGGGCTATCGCCGAAATCTGCCAACGAAGTGCTGTTTTCCGTTCCGATGTTCAACGGTTTCGTTGACTTTGTCCGCATCTGCGCAAATCCAAGCGATGCACCACTCTTGTCAAATACCTCGACGGTGCAACGTTCCAGTGCCCGCTGCAGCGCGACTACCGGATCGAGCTTTGCATCCTTTCCATCTTTGGCGTCACGGAGTACCAGCTGCAATGCGTCAGGAACCAGACCAGCCGCGGAGCCAGTGATGACGAGGTCGGCGCCATCAATCGAAGCCTTTGCACTCATCGCTGATCCGCCGAATTCAATTCCGCCTTTTGATTTCACGGTGACACCTGCCACGGCGAGCGACTTTGCAGGCACAAAGTTCACGTTCCACCCAGTTTTTGCACCGATGTCGACACGTAACCGCAATTGCACAGCGCCGGTTGCAACGCGTTCGAACGCGGAAGTGGGTGACCACTTCGCAATCGTTGGCAATACCAGCGGCGTGATGACTGGCGTCGTGGGGACAGGCGCGACTGGGGTCACAGGATCCGTTGGCTTCCCCGAGGCTTCTTCGGTTGCGTCCTTCGGCGGCTGGGAATTCCGCATGGGCACCGAATCGGCTCCTTGCGTGTCGAGCGTCGGGGCGACGGTCTGGGGGGCCGTGGGTGTCGTCCCCTCTTTCGCGTCGACGTCGTTAGGAGTTGCTGTCAATTCCAGAGGCGGCATCATCCGATCGGAGGTGTCGACTACCGCGGCAGCCGCAGGCGGCGCGGGCACCACCGGAACTGCCGGTACCGCAGGCGCCCCGGTCTGGCCAGTCGTCGTACTCACGATGTAAATCAAGACCAGTAGCACCACTGTCAATCCAGCCGCGGCCATTGCCAGCATGGGTGGACTGATGGACATGCGCGCTGGCTCGCCAGAGGACGCATCTTGATCATCAACATCCAAGTCCCGCACCAAGCGCCGCGGTGCACCGGCAGGATCTCCAGTGAAATCCTCTTCCAATTCGATCGGTGCGGCACTTGGTCGCGCGGTGTTCGCGCCAGCAATAGCAGCCGCTGCAGCTGTTCGCGACGCCTTTTGCACCGCCACCGCCTCCTCATCAACACCCGTCCGGGCCATGCGTGTGAATCGTGATTCGGGCGCTGGCCCCGCGGTGCGCGTGAGGTCAATGACAAGCCCCTTGGACTGCCGCGCAGCATCTGCAGCTGGAGTTCCATCAAGGCAGAATCGCCACGCGCATGGGGTTCCAGCAACTGGTTGGAGGAAATACGTTGAGAACGTTGCGCGCCAGCGCGCCCACTCTGGCAAGAGTCGAATTGCTTCTTCAACCAGCGGTAGCGGCTCAATGGCGGCGCCGTAAATCACATGAATCGGCCGCGCCTGGTCACGAAGGAATGCACTTGCAAGAACGCCCGCCCAACCCGCATCGCCAGTAGCCGCCTGCCATGCAACGCATGGGCGCGGGCCGACATCACGAGTTGTTGGCACACGTACTGGAGCATCAATCCAAGCAGGCGCTCCGCTCCATGAGTTGCGCAGAAGTGCGGGTTGCGAAAGAAGCCACGCGGGCCCGGCGGGCACTAACTCATCGGGCGCAAGCACCAAATACGTGGCAATCTTGTTGGAACGCGCCGTGTGGTCCGGCGGTGCAGGACCAACAATGGAAAGCACATGCGCAATCCCCGTCGCCGTCTCAACGCGCCAGAAGCAATACGCGTTCGGACCATTGCCCGAAGGACCAGGGCGATATCCACCGAGTGCTTCAAGGCGCGGCACCAACGCCGGCGGCAATCCCTTGGTCATTGCCACAGTGCAGAACCCGCTGGTTCCAGCCCGGAGACCGCGTACTGCAGATGTGTAGATGAGTTCGAGTGCCATGGTTGCAAGTCAATCAATGCAGCAATTCAACGCCAGCCAATCAATTCAACGCAGTCACGATGGATCCATATCAGCAGAATCCATCGGTGTTCCAAATGATGCGTCGCCTTCGCTCTTGTCGCTGGAGACCAAGTGCGTTGACCAACGCGCCAGTGTGTAAATGAACGGAACGGTCACCCAACGCGGAGCAATGCGCGCTACCGGAACCTTGAGGAGACCGCTTGCGGGATCCAGGACCGGCGACGTTCCGATCGCGCTCACTGGAATGAAGATGACTCGCTCGAACGCATCTTCGGCAGCGGACACCAGTTCCGGTGCTACTTCACACAGCAACGCACGAATGCGATCGCTGGTTCGATCAACGCGCTTGATACTCATTCGCCCCAGACCAGCGCGTTCGCGCGCGTAGGGCGGCGTGGTGATGTCCATTGGCGTGCCATCTTCATCCTTTAGCAGTGGGCCCCAAATGTCGCTCTTGGAGAGGATGACAAACAGTGGCTTGGGAACCCGATCCTGCGGCGCAAGACCAGCGTGCATGCGCACCCGGCGCGCCATCTCCACAATCAATTGATCTTGGCGCGTGGTCTTTGCACCCGGAGCCAATTGTGGGTCGCCACTCACACCCGCCAGACGCTGGCGAAAGCGAACATCCTGCGTCGGATCAAAGACGAACATCAGAACCTGCGCCTTGGCTAAATGCTGCGTGCCAGGTGCGCGCGCGGTATCGGCGCCAGGAAAGAAGTGCTCGCCTGCATTGTCGTAGAGCGTGAAAAGCTGCGTCAATCGATGTGGCGCATGTCCGTTCACATGATCGCGCGAAGGGCGCACCGTGAAGATGAACGGATGAGCCAACATGGTGGCGACACCCGGATCAAACTGCACCGAGTTGTATTGCGCTCCTTCCATTTCCGTCTTGTCAATCGCAACCGACGCTGATTGATCTTCGTTGAGAAAGAGCTGACCTTCGTTGTTGGTGATGGCACGGTTCATCGCGGGATCCGTGTCCGTGAACGCTACGGAGAAATGCCGTGCGAGTTCCTCGCGCAATTTCCACATGGCGCTCGCCAAGAAATAACTCTTTCCGCTTGATGGACTGCCAGCCAAACTCATGATTACCATCGGGCACTCGAGCACCAGTTGCGGAATCTCCAGATGACAGTTGGGGCATGCCAGCCGACGAGTCTTCGATCCCGACGGGTCGATCGCCTCACCCGCTGGTGTGAAGCGCGATGGAAGGAAACGCACTGGGTCTTCAGGCGTGAGCAATCGATCACCGAGCAACTCAGGATGCGCAGCGACCCAGAGCGTTTGATCCGGACGGAATCGGTGCCAGCAGTGGGGGCAAACGGCGCTGGATTTGAGTTTCCTACTCACTGTGGTGTCCTTCAAGGCCAGGCGCGGGGTACGGGGACTGAATCGACAATGTCCAGGTTGATATCTCCCGGATACAGCGCATGATCCGCACTCAAAAGGTACCCGCAGAAGAAATACGGGGCATTGGGCTTCGGGGGTTCATGACGTACGCTAATTCCGTGGCGATTCATTATGAGAACTCCGACACACCGGGTGAGGACGAAGCCCTGTGCGAACCACGCGAGCGGGCGTCTGCGATTCTTGGAATCGTGGTGGCCTTCGTGTTGGGTTTGTGCGTTGTGCTGGCGGCGATCTTTGCCGGAAGCCGTGGCGGATACGGGGGCGGCGGAGCGGGAGGCGGACTCGGGCAGAGCGACGGGGCAGGTATCGGCAAGGGCAGTGGAACTGGCAGCGGAATTGATGGGGCTGGTCCAGGAGCCGAATTTGACGCCCGCACGCGCGGAAAGCTCGCCGACGGTCCGGACGAAGTAGCACCTCCACCCGGAATCCCCGATGGCGCCGCGGCCGAAGGCGATTCCGAAGCAGGAGAGTCTGTCGCACTCGCGCCGCCCGGGCCAGAGATCGAACCACCGAAATTTGGATTCACGGCGCCGGATGCTCCGCCTCCACCACCGATGATTATGCCGAAACCGCCGAGTGTGGCAGCACCAGGCGTGCCAACCGGGCGCCCAACGCGCGGAGGTTCGGGAGCAGCCGGCGGCGGATCCACCGAGGGGCAGATCATCGACGTAGTTCAAGCATGGCCCGACTCGCGAATCAGTATCAATCTTGATGCGACTGGCAGCATGGCACCCGCCCGTGACGCCGTCGCCCGGGTGGTTGCTGAGATTTTCGATAGTTTGCAGGGCGGCTCGATCACCGTCACTTGCTTTCGTGATGTCCTCGTGGGGGAACCAAACGAGGTGATCATCAAACCAACCCTGAAAACCAAGCTGCCAGCGGACATTCGACGAATGGTGCAGAAGGTGTTGGATGTGGAACCAAATGGCGGAGGCGATTCTGCAGAAACGGGCTACCAACTCGTCATCGCCAACATGAAAAAGCGGCAGCACGGAACCGTGAAACGGCCGAACATCGAATTCATCGTGACTGACGCAGAGGAGAAGCAACCTGAACTCCTGCAGCTCATGCGCGGACTGATGCGCGTTTCCAACACCCGCGTCTTCGTCATCCGGGTCGATAGTTCGCCGCCGACGCGTACTGAAATCAAGTAACCCCTTGTAGCACTACCGACCCCCAAGCACACAAGAGCAACAAACTCCATGTCACTCCTCCCTTGGCTTCCCTGGCAAACACACCCCGGCGCCTCGTGCGACCGGCGCGAGCGTAACTCTGCAATTGCTGCAATCGCCAGCTGCTTTGTGCTGGCGCTTGGTCTGGTGATCGCGGCGATCATGTTTGCAGCGCCAGCCGATCCGCCAGGGGATGATGCTGCGGGAACATCGGGTGGCGGCTATGGAACCGGCTCAGGGAG
>DBCE01000064.1 GCA_002292895.1 Phycisphaerales bacterium UBA966 | reverse complement strand
CCTTTGTCTTTGTAGTCGCCAATTTCCGTTACGCCGTTGATGCGGCGTGGGTGCAGGCCGTGCATCCACTGGTGCGTGCACGCCCGGTGCCGGGTGCACCGCCGTGGATTACTGGCGTCATTGATGTTCACGGCGAGTTTGTGCCGCTTGTCGATGCGGCCACCCTCCTTGCCGGCGTCACCGGCGTCGAGCGAACGTTGGGCGCGCGCATCCTGCTCATTGATACGGGGTTCGGCGAAGGAACCCGAGCACGCTTTGCGATGGCTGTCGATCGAATTGAGGACGCCGCTGACTTGGAAGAGTCCGGTGCCTGGGGCGCAGGAACACAGTCAGTCGCGTGGTTGGGCGCTGTACTGCAGCATCAGGGCCAAGCAGCACAACGGCTTGACGCTCGTGCCCTCGCTGAGGCGTATCCGCAACTGTCCGCCCCCGCCACTGCACTTGTTCCGAGGGATGGTGCATGAGTGCATTGGAGCGAATCGGCGACCTCCTTCGGGCCGCCCACCTTGACTCGGCGCTCACGTCGCCTGAGGCTATTCGCTCCATCGTGTCCGAACGTCGCCGAGCCACGGGGATCGCAAGTGATGATGCATATGCCGATCTTGCGGCACGTTCAAGCGCTGAATTCGGCAAACTGCGGGAACAGATTGCCGTGCCCGAGACCTGGCTGTTTCGGTATCCGTCGGCGTTCGAAACGTTGCGCGCGCAGTTCATGCGGCAGGCACGTCGCCCAGTCCGTGCGCTGTCAGTGGCATGCGCCACTGGTGCCGAGCCATTCTCCATCGCTGCTACTGCGCTTGCTGCCGGGGTTCATCCGGATGACATTCAGATCTTGGCCATTGACCCAAACCCGGACGCGCTGGAACGCGCGCGGACGGGCGATCTTGGTCGCATGGCAGCCCGGGGCGAGATTCCCAGTTGGGCACAGATGTACGTGACGGTGCTTCCCAACAATGTTCGTGTCGCTCCGGAAGCGCGCGCCTGCGTTGAACTGCGCGAGGGATCTGCGCCCGCGGCCTTGCTCGGGCTTGAACGCGGTTCCTTTGACGCCGTGTTCTGCCGAAATCTTGCCATCTATTTGAGCGATGCGGGACGCCGAGCTATTGGCGAGCAGCTTGCTGCCCTGCTCCACCCTGATGGCATTCTGTATCTCGGCCACGCCGAGCGACCGGCGCTGTTTGGACTTGAGGACGGATTTGAATCAGTCCAGGGCGGACAACCAGGTGCGTTTGCATTCGCGCGACGAACCGTTGCGGCCACTACTCAGAAGCCACCTGAACCATTCCATTCGGATCGATGGACGGACCGTGATCGCGCGCCGTTCGCGCAATCCAGCGCAACGCGCCCTACCACCACCGTAGCACTCAAGCCACTTTCCGCCAACGCCCCAGCCCCCGCTCAGATCCCGGCGCCCGTTCCTTCGATCGCGCCCACTGAGTCCAAGATGCTGCAGAGCGCGCGTGCTGCCGCCGACGCAGGCAATTTGCGTCAAGCCGCAGATATCGCTGAGCGCATTCACTCCACAGGTGATCGCTCGCTCGCGCTGATGGAGTTGCTGGGGTCCGTTCACTTGGGCCTCGGCGACTCAACACGCGCCGAAAGCGCCTGGAGGCAGGTGGTTTACTTGGATCCACAGAATGTCGAAGCGTTGCTACATCTGGCAATCTTGGCCGATCGTCGCGGCGACGCCGCACTGGCACAGCGCTACCGAGCCCGCGCCGCAAAGGGAACATCATGAGTGAAGATCGCACGCTGTCGTTAGTCAAGCCTGCAAATGCGGCCGTCGCGGGATTGGAGCAGTTGCTCACTCGCCCACTAACCGAATCCGACCTGGACCGCGCCACCGCTGCGCTCGCCGCACCGCTTGACGAGCGGTCTCGGTCACGCATCAGTTTGCTTGCCATGCGTGCTGGCGGCGAGATTCTTGCCATCATGGCTGGAGAGGCTGCCAAGGTTGTTCCGGCGGGCACCATCCACCGCGTTCCGCATCGCAGTAACCAGATCTTCCGCGGGCTTTCTAATCACGACGGTGAATTACTGCTGTGCATGTCGATTGAAGCCGCCCTGGGAATTCCTGCACCTGCCAAGCGCGAACGCTCCATTCTGGTAGTGGCCGAGCAAGGCCGCGAGCGATGGGCATTTGAAGTGGATTCCATTGTGGGCGTCACTGATGTTGATGAACGATCACTGCGCGCGCCGCCAATGACTATCTCCGCAGCTAAGACTGGTTGCGCGCGGGCGCTCGCTCGCATTGACGAAGGTGAAGCCGTAGTGCTTGACGTTCATAGCCTCTTCTCCATCTTCCGCGGAGCCACATCATGAGCGATCTTGGTGGATTCTCAATGTACGAACTGTTTCGCGCAGAGGTTGACACCCACTGCGCGGCACTGAGTGACGGTCTGCTCAAGTTGGAAAGCGCCCCGGATGACATTGGCATCATCGTGCCGCTCATGCGTGCAGCACACTCCATCAAGGGCGCAGCGCGCATTGTTGGCATTGATGCCGCAGTGGCCGTTGCTCACCATATGGAAGACGCGTTGGTTCGTATTCAGAAGGGTCAGGAGCGAACCACTCGTGGACGTATCGACCAGCTGCTGGAAGGAACCGATCTTCTGCAGCGCATTTCCCAACAGAAGGAATCCGACCTTCCAGAGTGGAGTACGCAGAACGCCAGCGAGATCAATACGCTGACGATTGCACTCTCCGCCGCGCCGACAGCCACGCCGGAGCCCGCTGCGGCGCCCGCGCCTGCGCCAGCACCGGTAGCGCCGCCAGCACCGGTTGCCGAAGCACCAGTGGCAGCAACCCCAGTTGAACCTCCAGCAGCGCCCGCTGCTGCAACACCAGTAACCGCCACCCCCGTCGCCCCCGAAACCCGCGCCGTTGTTGCGCCGCCCGCCGCACCGCGACGCGTGGACGCCGTGGTGCAACGACCGATTCCCACCATTGACATGCCCGCCGCGTCGACCGCCACTGCGGTAGCTGCGCCGGAATCCCGTGCTGTTCGCGTCAACGCTGACAACCTCGACCGCATGATGCAGCTCGCTGGTGAGTCAATGGTTGAAGGCCGCCGATCACCTGCCCTGCGACGCGCACTCGGAGCAGTCCGCGGCGAATTGACGCGCGCACGCGAATCGCTTGAGGCAGCCATGCGCCGCGGCGACCCAGCACGCATCGCCATCGCGCGCGATGCCGTTGGCCGTGCCGAGGCATCGTTGGCAGATCGAATCTTTGACCTTGAGAATTTCTTCCGTCGTACCGAAGAAGTGTCCACCGCGCTGTATCACGAAGTGATCGGCAGCCGCATGCGACCATTCGGCGAGGGCGTCTCCGGATTCCCGCGCATGGTTCGTGATGTGGCCCGCCAACTTGGCAAGAATGTTCGCTTTGATATTGTTGGCGCCGACGTCCCCGTTGACCGCGACATATTGGCAAGGCTTGAGGCACCACTCAATCACATCATTCGCAATGCGGTCGATCACGGCCTTGAGATGCCAGAAGAGCGCCGCGCCGCTGGTAAGCCCGAGCAAGCGCGTATCGTGGTTGAGGCGCGTCATCATGCTGGCCAGTTGATGGTGCGCGTCACTGATGACGGCAAGGGTATTGAGGCTGATTCCATTCGTCGCAAGGTGGTTGAGCGGGGAATGCAGACTGCTGATCTTGCAGCGCGCCTAAGCGAACGCGAGCTCTTTGACTTCCTCTTCCTGCCCGGATTCAGTACCGCCAAGCAAGTGACAGAGATTTCAGGACGCGGCGTCGGACTTGACGTGGTGCACCAGATGGTGACTTCCACTTCGGGAACCGTTCGCATTGAAAGTCGCGTTGGAACCGGCACAACCTTTGCACTGCAGCTTCCCGTCACGCTGAGCGTCTTGCGCGCAGCGCTGGTGGAAGTTGCAGGCGAACCATACGCATTCCCACTGGCGCGTATTGAACGAGTACTCCGCGTCGGCGGCGGCGCAATCACGGTGATCCAGGGCCGACTGCAGTGCGATGTTGACGGCGAAGCCACCGGTCTACTTGACGGAGCCAGTCTCTTCGGACTGGGAGAAACACCCCGCGATGACGCCACCAGTGTGGTGATCTTGGGCGACGATCAGGGCCGCGTGGGTCTGGTAGTGACCAAATTCCTAGGCGAACAAGATTTGGTGGTCCGAACGCTTGACGCGCGACTTGGAAAGATCCCGCACATCTCCGCCGCTGCCATCCTTGATGATGGCTCGCCTGCGCTGATTGTTGACGTTGAAGACACCCTCGCTGCGCTGCGTAAGCAACTCTCTGAGGGAACCTTCATCGGTATGGGCGCTTCCGAAGCCACCAATGGGCCGCGCCGAGTAGCAAAGCGCATCCTGGTTGCTGAAGATTCCATTACCGTGCGCGAAGTTGAACGGCAACTGCTGAGTCGATTGGGGTACGACGTTGCAGTCGCGGTGGACGGAATGGACGCCTGGAACCAGATCCGCGCCGGGCGATTCGACATGCTGGTGACTGACATCGATATGCCGCGCATGAACGGAATCGAACTGGTGCGCTTGGTCCGATCGGACCCACGCTTCGCTCATGTTCCAATCGCCGTGGTCAGTTACAAAGACCGCGATGAAGATCGACGCGCTGGTATGGATGCCGGAGCCAATGCCTATCTGACCAAGGGTAGTTTCCAAGATCAGAGTTTCATTGCCACCGTCACCGAACTTGTTGGAGCGCCCTGACTCTCCCAAACACTCACCTATTACGGTGATCTGTTCCGCCTTGTAAGTTCTCTCCCATCGGTAATATCCCCCAGTGTCCTTTCGTATCGCAATTGTCAACGACCTCGCCATGGCGCGCGAAGCGCTTCGGCGCGTGGTGACGCAGATTCCTGGTGTGACGATTGCTTGGATGGCCAACGACGGCGCTGAGGCACTGGAGCGAGCCAAGGCTGATCGCCCTGACCTTGTCTTGATGGATCTCATCATGCCGGTCATGGACGGGGTGGAATCAACCCGCATGATCATGCGCCATGCGCCCTGCCCAATTGTGGTGGTGACTGCCACGGTGGAAGGCAACGCGTCGCGCGTCTATGAGGCGATCGGCGCAGGTGCACTGGACGCCGTGGACACACCGCGTCTTGGAAGTACCGGGACGCAGGGAGACAAAGCGCTCCTTGGCAAGATTGCCGCCGTGCGCAAGATGACCTCTTCGGAGTTTCGGGCTGCGGCTGCGGCGCCGTCGGTCGCGAAAGTGCCCACTGCTGTCGCGCCAACGGTGGTGAGCACGCCCACCAAAGTTCCGGCGCCCCAGGTGCCTGATCCATTCGACCCATTCCTCTTGGTGGCGGTCGGCGCCAGCACCGGTGGACCGCAGGCACTGGCGACATTTCTGAAGTCATTACCACCCACGCTGCCCTATGCCGTTGTGATTGTGCAGCACATGGACGCAACGTTCCTGCCGGGGCTCGCACAATGGCTGACGTCACAGACGGGCCGCCCCGTGGTGCTGGCGCGGCAAGGCGATCGCCCCGTCCCAGGATCAATTCTGGTGGCTGGGGAGGCCCAGCAGATGATCATGAAGGCCAGCGGAACCTTGGAGTACGTTGCCGGCGATCCGGACCTCATCCATCGCCCATCCGTTGACGTGTTCTTTGAGAGCCTCGCGAACGTTCGTTCCCGTACCGGCGCCGCCGTGCTCCTCACCGGAATGGGCAAGGACGGAGCGGCGGGCATGATGGCACTCAAGAACAGCGGTTGGCGTACCTTTGCGCAAGATCGAGCAACCAGCGTGGTCTGGGGAATGCCCGGCGCTGCAAGCCAGAGCGGTGCCGCGGAACGAACCTTGGCAATTGACCACATTGGCCCGGCAGTCACTGCCGCACTCAGCAAACCACGACCAGGAGTTACCCCATGAATATTGCAGCAGGAGTCGCTGATGAAACCCCGATGCGCGTCCTTATTGTTGATGATCAGCCGATCATCGCAGAAGCAGTGCGACGCATGCTGCTGCCGCATCCGAATATCCAACTGATTGCGTGCATCAAGGGATCCGAGGCGTTGGCCAAGGTTGCCGAGGTGAACCCGGACGTGATCTTGCAAGACTTGGTGATGCCCGATGCCGACGGATTGGAATTGGTGAGTGCGTATCGACGCGATCCAGCACTGGCACGCATCCCGCTGATTGTGCTGAGCGTCAAGGAAGAGCCATCAATCAAGGCCGACGCGTTTGCACGCGGCGCCAACGATTACTTGGTGAAGTTGCCCAATCCCGTGGAATTGATTGCCCGCATTCAATACCACGCCCGCGCCAGCCGAGCGCAGAAGGAACGCGACGAAGCCTTCAACGCACTGCGCGCTGAGCTTGATAGTGCTGCGCATTACGTGCAGAGCCTGATTCCCGAGCCAATTGAAGGACGTGTGCGCACGCGATGGGCGTTCGTTCCTTCTGCAAGTCTCGGCGGTGATAGTTTCGGCTACCACTGGCTTGATGAGAATCGCATGGCCATCTACCTACTCGACGTGTGTGGTCACGGAGTCGGTCCGGCTCTGCTATCGGTGAGCGTCATGAACGCCATGCAGGTCAATGCACTTGGCGGCGCCGACCTTGGTGATCCAGGCGCGGTGCTCTCCGCACTGAACGAAATGTTCCCGATGAGTAAGCACAACGGGATGTTCTTCACCATGTGGTACGGCGTGGCGGACCTTTCACGTCGGGAACTCAAGTACTCCAGCGGCGGTCATCCACCGGCGTTGCTGTACACCCCGGGCGGCACGGACAAAGAACTTGGTGGCAATGAAGACATCAGCGGCCCCATGATCGGAGCCTTCAGCGGCGCGCCCTACGGCACCGCAACCACGGCGCTGCTGCCCGGAGCACAACTCTTCGTCTACAGCGATGGCATCCACGAAATCATGCAGGAAGACGGCACATGCTGGGCCTTGGAGGCCTTCCTTGCCAACGTTTCTGAAGAAGTTCGCAAGGGTGACGGATCCGTGGAACGATTGATCGCCCGCAGCCGACTGATCGGCAAGCGAACTGACTTTGAAGATGATGTCAGTCTGCTTGAAGTGACTTTCGAGTGATGATCCAAACTCACTCGTTCCACTCATAGCCCGGCGGGCGTTGCCTTAGATCCATCGCTGCTGGCGGTACCACTCCACGGCGTCTCGGGTGGCTTCCTGCACTGATCGCGGAGCCAAACCCAGCTCGTTGAGGGTGGCCGAGTGGTCAAAGTGCATGGTTCGCCGCGTGAGACGAACGCCGGTCACGGTGGCCATGGGAATGCGGTGCGAAACGGCGTCCGCCCATCGCTCGCTGCACCAGCCGACGGCGAGCGCCAACGGGTACGGAATCGAATAGCGCGGCGCGGGGCGGCCAACGATGCCAGCCAGCACTCCCAGCCAGTGCGCAAGCCGCGTGTTGTGCGCACCCAACATGTACCGCACTCCCGGCCGACCACGGTCCATCGCGCGCACCAGTCCGTCGGCAACATCGCGCGCGTCAATGAGATTCACACTGCAATCCAGGTACGCGGGAATCTTGCCGCGGCAGAACGCAACGGCCAGCCGCGTGGGCGGCGTCTGGTTGCGGTCCCCTGGCCCGATCGGCAGCGTTGGGCTACACACGATCACCGGACTGCCCGCCTCTGCAAGCTGGAATGCCGCGCGCTCTGCGCGGAATTTACTGAGGCAGTACGGACCGATCATGTCTACTTCATGGAATCGCGCAGACTCAATCGATGGGTGAGTCGATCCGGGCACACCCGATGTCAGAATGCTTTCGGTACTCACATACAAGACGCGGCTCGCACCGCCGTCAAGTGCCGCGCGCATGACGTTCAATGCGCCAACATGGTTGATGGCATCAAACTCGCGGCGATCGCGGCGCCAAAGATTTGGGTCCGCGGCAAGGTGGTAGACGCGATTGCACCCCCGTGTGGCATCGCGCATGGCAGTGGCATCGCGAATATCAGCGCGCACCAGTTCCACGTTCTTCAGCGGCAGATGCTCAACAGAAGCCGCCGGATGTTCCACCACGCGCACTGCTTCCCCTGCTTGAAGCAATCGATCAACCAAGTGAGATCCAATGAATCCAGCTGCGCCAGTGACAACATTCATAGAAATGCCCCGCTCGAAAGCGACGCAGCCATTTTTTGCAGGTGTGCCGGCGATGGCGCATCACGGTTGGCGGAGATGCGATCAACCATGGCAATCACCGCGCGGTTGATTGGGCATGGGTTGCTGCCAGCAAGGCGCACCAGGTGCCCGTTGTATGCATCAACTTCAGTTCGACCGCTACCCATGTCAGGACTCATGGAGCAATACGTTCCACGCAGTGACGGCCGAAAGAACACGCCCATGATTCCCGGAAGAAATGGCGTGGAGAGAATTCGCATCACTGTCGTTGGATGGAATGGACCAATCTTCTCAAGTCGCTGACCAACGCCGTGGAGGATGTTGTAGTTCTCGCGCAGCAACGCAAAGAACAGGCGCTGCGCGAGCGGGTTGGTCAGTAGCCCGGCGTTATCCACACCCGCGCTTGCTGCAAGCGGCGAGATGGCCGCGTTGTACATCAGTTTGGTTGCTTTAAACGGGCGCACGTCATCCACATGCTCCACCGCGAAGAGTTTGCCCGCGCGGAATGCGGCTGCCAATGCAGCGACACGCCCTGCCTCGTCGGCGCTGACCGCCCGGCGCGCCCCGATGTGCAATGAACCAGGCCGCGTGATCCGCGCCACTGGACGGTCGGCTGGGCACGCGGAGACGAACGAGGCAATCGCCTCACTCGGATGCCCGCGACGCTCCAGGGCGGGCTCAAAGCCATTCTGAATGGGAAGCAATGCTTGGTCATCCGACAGGCGCGCAAGAACCGCAGCATTGTCAAAGGTCTTGGTGCACAGAAGAATCGTGGTGCCCGCAGGCGGGCTCCAGGACTCAAAGTTCACAAAATCCACCCGCATCGGGGGCTGATCATCAAGAACCATGCCTGCAGCGCGCCCAGCAGCCACCTTGGCGGCGTTTGCATCAACCATGGTCACCGACCAACCGGCGCGTACCAGGCACGCCGCTGCGGCGATTCCAATGCCGCCTGCGCCGAGGATGTGTGCCGTGGGAGTCAAGGGTGGCAAATTACCACGCTGCCAATCCGCTCGCGTCATGACACAATCCACCACATGCCCGAACCTCGAACGCCCAAACCCCGACCAGTACCAGCACCCGTTGCGGCGCCGCTCCCTGCGGCACCGCTGCACGGATGTCGGGTGTGTGGGCGCCGCACGTTGCGCACGCTTGCAGTCATTGACGCGCAGACGTACTGGCGCTGCGGAACGTGCCAAGCGACGCTCTTAGCTAACGCGCACCTTCCGACCCGTGTTGCTGAACATGCGCGCTACGCGCAGCACAACAATGATCCCAACGACAAGGCGTACCGCGCGTTCCTGCAACGACTTTCTGATCCACTGCTGAAGCGACTGCCCGCCGCGCGGGAGGGTCTTGATTACGGGTGCGGACCAGGGCCAGCGCTCGCGCAAATCTTGGGTGATGCCGGGCACACCATGCAAATCTATGACCCGATCTTCTTTCCGGACACCGATCCGCTGGAGCGTGACTATGACTTCATTACCTGCACTGAAGTAGTGGAACACTTCCATCACCCGCGCGCCGAGTTTCAGCAACTTGATCGGTTGCTGCGGCCAGGTGGAACATTGGCGATCATGACGAACTTTCAGACCGATGATGAGCAGTTTGCAAATTGGCACTATCGGCGCGACCCCACCCACGTCACCTTCTACCGCGAGGCCACCTTTCGTTCCATCGCACAAGATCTGGAGTGGATATGCCATATTCCAGCACGAAACATCGTGATCATGCAGAAACAGTGGTGATGACAACGGGCACACTGTTTGCTCACGTTGTCAGTGCAATCATTGGCGTGTGCGCGCTGGGTGCATGCCAATGCACTGAGCCCGTAGCGACGCAAATCTCTACCACTGGCAACCAGTTTGAGTTCTCACGCGTGGTGATGGGCGCACCGTGTCGCGTAGTGTTCTATGCGCCCAACGAAGAGTCAGCCAACGAATCCGCGCGCGCAGTGTTCGCACGCCTCGCGCGTATTGAAGAGGCATTGAGCGACTGGATACCTTCAAGCGAAACTCGTCAGCTTCCTTCGGTGGCTGCCGTGCAGACCACTGTTGGGCCAGATCTGGCATCCGCACTGAGCGCTTCGCTCACCTATGCACAGATGACGGACGGCGCATTTGATCCAACCATCGGCGCGCTCACCAAGCGATGGCGCGCGGCACGGCGTGATGGCCGCGTGCCGGACGCCGCCGAGTTGATCACACTCCGCGCGCGCTGCGGATGGCAACAGGTGCAGTTTGATGAAGCCACGCATACGTACGCCGCACGCGTCCCCGGCCTGGAACTTGATTTCGGCGGAATTGGCCAAGGAATTGGCGCCGATGCTGCACTGGAGGTACTGCGCGAACGCGGTGTGACCAGCGCCTTGATCGACCTTTCAGGTGACATCGCCGTGAGTGATGCCCCACCTGGGCGCACGGGA
>DBCE01000125.1:8314-9173 GCA_002292895.1 Phycisphaerales bacterium UBA966 | reverse complement strand
CCAGCGCTGTAATCACTTCGCCAGCGCTGTCCGGATTCACTTCGCCGCGTTGAGGAATCGGCAAGCACATCCCGCACGATGCTCTGCACATGTTCAGCGCGTGCGCGATCCATCCACTCTTCTGAATCAGCCCGGCGAATTTCCGCCAGCTCTGCACGCAGCGCCGCTAGTTCGCGCTGCACATCAAGGACATCCGTTGCTGGCGACTCAAACATGAACATGGCTACTCAACCTATTTGTTCACAAGGCGAATGCCGGGTTTCGTGAATTCAATCTTGCGCTCGCGGAGTAGTCGTCCCAACGCCTGCTTGAACGCCTTTTTGCTGACACCAAAGCGAAGTCGAATGGAGTCTGGCGTGCTTTCGTCATCCATATTGAGCTGCCCATCCGTACGCGCCAGCATTGCAAGGACCTGCTCCGTGAGTGGACCAACGCGCTGATATCCAGCAGCATCAAGGCCCAGATCAACTTTGCGGTCCTCGCGCACGGCGCGCACAAAGCACTTCAATTGCTGTCCATATTTGATGGTGTGCGCCGCGCCGTCGTGATACAGCAGACCACGATGCTTGTTCTCAACAATGACATTGAAGCCAAGTGGTGTCTTGGCAAACACCAAGGCGCTGACCTCTTGCCCCTCGCGGTACGCGGGCACATCGGTGCTGAAATGCTTGTCGACCCGCGCGCTGGCAATGATGCGGTTGGTGCGGTCATCCATCAACACCGCCACTACTACGCGCTGCCCCAAACGTACCGGCGACCCCTGCTCACGAAACGGAAGCAGTAGATCCTTCGATAGACCCCAGTCCAGAAACGCGCCCGCATTCTCACTGATGTCACGCACTTCCATGCACGCGAATCC
>DBCE01000125.1:0-8193 GCA_002292895.1 Phycisphaerales bacterium UBA966 | reverse complement strand
GGAACAACGTAGCGCCGCGGCAGCAGAATCTCCCCCAGCGGACCAGCGTCCAAATACAGCCCCGCCTCGGCCTCGCGTGAAACATTCAGAAGATTACGGTTGCCAAGGAGTGCCATACACCGCACAGACTAACGCCGCGTCGGTTTGCGGGCAGGAACCCCATCCGTTCCCGCACGCATCGCCTTCTCAATACTCTTGCGCAGCGCCGCTGGCATGGTGCGTCCGCGCAGGCTCCTGCACGCATCCGCGCCCACATCAAGACTCGCAAACACCTGCCGACAGCGCTCGCATACCAACTCATCCTGTACCGGGAAATCCACGCCGCGATTGAGCGCTTCCATCTTGGCACGCAGCAGGTCCATGCAGGTGGCGCGGTCGTAGACGGCGGCTGGCACAGGGGTACGCGGGCGGTCCGAAAGAAGGGCCGCTCGTAAGAGCAGTCGGCCGCGATGCAGACGCGTCTTGACGGTGGCTGCTTTCACACCAAGCACCATGGCAACATCGTCAACGGACATACCTGCTATTTCCTTCAAGACCAACGCGCTGCGGAACGGCTCCGCCACATCGCGCATGGCAGCATCGACTCGCTGGCGAGCATCGACCCGCAACTCCCGCGCCTCCAATGATGCCGAAGGAAAGTCTGCCGCAGCCAGGCGCGACTGCATGAACGGCATCGCCTGCGCATACTCGCGCGCCACATCACGGCGCCGTGTTTCCCGCCTGCCACGACGCAACGCCGCACGCACCGCAATCGAATGCAGCCATGTACACGGCTGCGACTCCCCGCGAAACTCACTCCAATGTTTGTAAGCAGAAAGAAACGCTTCTTGCACAACATCATCTGCATCGGCGCGATTACGCGTCAAGCGCAAGACCACCGCGTGCAACATGGGCCCGCAGCGAGTCACAAGCTCCGCGATCGCCCGTCGAGGATCTGCCGGTAGTGCGGACTTTGCTGCCATGCGTCAAGCGTATCGAACCCGCGGCATGACAGGCCCGCAAGGGGTTCAGGAGGTTCACGAGCTTCAGGAGGTTCAGGAGGCTCATGACGTTCAGTATCTTCAGGAGATTTCCGGCCCCCGGATAACTCCCGTCAGCCCGCCCGCAACCATTGCAATTCCGATATTTCCGGGAACCATCGACCCGTGACTCGGCTCATACACATCATGACTACTAGCACCGCCATTCCAACCGTAAATCCTGCTGCTTGCGCCGCCTCCATCACTCCCAGCGACGCCGCGCGCCGCGTGCAAGCAGGCGAGGCAACCATCATTGACGTGCGTGAACCTGATGAACATCGCCGCCAACACGTGCCCAACACCCTTCTCCGGCCAAGTTCGTCGTTCCGAGCCGCGTCATTTCCAGAGTCACCAGCCAACCAGCAACTACTCATCCTGTGTCGATCCGGCGGTCGTGCCACCCAGGTGGCCACGGAACTGCGTAACGCTGGTCGAACCAACGTCTCCGTCATTGACGGCGGCATCGTTGCATGGGAACGCGCTGGGCTGCCCACCGTCACTGACAACAAAGCACCACTCCCCATCATGCGACAGGTCATGATGACCGTTGGAGTGTTGTTGATTGCATGCAGCGTGCTTGCAGCTACGGTGAGTCCATGGTTCTTCGTCGGCACTGGATTCATTGGTGCCGGACTCCTCACCGCCGGAGCAACCGGCGTGTGCATGCTTTCAACCATTCTGATGAAAATGCCTTGGAACCGTGCAACCACTGGTACATGTGCTGCGAACTGATCCAATAGAGAGCTCTGCTTTCATACAACTCATGCCCCCACGAGAGGCGGCGTCCCTTCGAAAGAAGCGTGACGCCGTCTCCTTTATTGGCATGCACATCGGTAACGGCACATTATGTAGCGCAATGATGTCACGCGGCAGTCAGTAGATGCTTCGCAGCAAGTCCGAGCCCGGCGATGACGAGTAGTAACGCAAACATGCTACGAAGCACCGATGGCGGAATGCGCCGCGCCAACGCTCCACCAAACATACTGCCAACAATTCCGCCCGCTATGGTGATCGCCACCGTTGCAACATCCACATGCACCTGCGCGCTTCCGCCCGACCACCACTGCCCAAGCAGGCCCGCAGTGGCATTGATCACAATGACCGTGAGACTGGTGCCAACAGCGATCCGCATTGGCATGCGCTCCACCACCACCAACGCGGGAATCAAAATGAACCCGCCGCCAACACCAAGAATCGCGGTCAACGCACCAATACCTGTACCAATCACCAATGAGCGCACAGGCCAGCCGCGCGATGATTCACGCACCAGCAGGCTGTCTGCTGCGCCGCCGGCCACTACGCCTGGCTCGACCGGTGCGTTGGGATCGGTTGCCGGGCGAACGTCTTCCGGAGCTTCTGTATCCCGCCCTGATTTCCACATGCGCCAAGCAGCCACCACGGCCACCAACGCAAAGAGCAACACCTGAACGGTCGGGTTCATTCGCACCGCGATCGGTGTCGCCAACTGCGTGCCAACGATCCCCGCACTTCCAAAGATGAGAACGCAGCGCCAGTCCACCAAGCCACGGCGGGCGGCAATCAGTCCAGATACCAATGCAATTCCACCGGTCACCGCCAGCGCTTCAATGAATGCCGCCTTCGGTTCATGACCAAGCACAATGCCAAAGATCGGCACTGTGAAGATGGCACCACCAGCGCCCACCAAGCCCATGCCTGCACCAACAACCAACCCACTAGCGATCTCAATCACCAAGTCATCCATGGCATGACCCGCCGCAACAACCGCCACTTGGCTTGCTGGCCGCAGTTGCGCCACTCAATGCTGGCGCGCGTGATGATGCTGGTGCCGCAGTGGGCAACCCCGCCTTCTTCCAACCTTCAAACCCACCGGCCACGTTCACGGCATTAAAGCCCATGCGTCGAAGCATGGACGTTGCGGCTGCCGATCGCCCACCGAGTGCGCAATGCACCACGATGCGCTCGCCGCGTGGCAACTGCGCAATGTGCGGCAACAGGCGCGTGTATGCCACGTTGAAGGCCTCCTCAAGATGCCCCACTTCATATTCCGCAGCACCGCGCACATCCAAGATGAATGAACTTCCCCGCGCTGCATTCGCTTCAGCGGCACTCATTTCTGGCGTGGTCTCAAGCTTGACGCCAACTGTGGCGCCCATGGAATCCGGCGCAACCACCGCAATCACGCGGTCATAGCCAATGCGAACAAGGTCTCGAACAATCTCGTCCGCTCGCGCCAACTCACATACCAAGACGATCTTCTCTTCTGGTTTGACGAACGAACCAACCACCATTGGCAACATCTTGCCCAGAGGCGCGTACAGCGCTCCAGGCAGGTGACCATCTCGGAATGCAGGCCATGGTCGCGTGTCCACCACCACCGTCCCGGGCGCCTCCCACGCTGCAGCATGCGCACGCACGTCCGTTACCACGGGCGGTACCGGAACAGCACCAAGCGGCGGAACCCCATCGCGGTTCAACGCCTTCATGCGCGCAAAGTAAAGCGGCGGCTCCGGCTGACCAGACAAGATGTCTTTCACGAATGCGGCCTCGTCACCCACCAGTTTCAACACCGGACTGTTGGCCACTTCATATCCAACCGTGGACTGCGGAATGGCGCCAAGTGCCTTGCCACAAGCGCTCCCAGCTCCATGCGCCGGCCACACCTGTAAGTACCCCGGTAACTCCACGAATTTGCGCGCGCTTCGCCACAGGGCATGCGCGCTTGGCTCAGCAATACCCACTTGCCCAGCAGCACTTTCCAAGAGGTCCGGTCGACCAAGGTCACCCACAAACACAAAGTCGCCAGTAACCATTCCCATCGCCGCTGTGGCGCCGCCGCCCTGGTCGATCACCAAGTAACTCATGTGCTCCGGCGTGTGACCGGGGGTGTGCACAGCGCGGAACCGAATTCCGCCCACCGCAAATTCTGTGCCGTCTTGCAACAGCGTGTGCTTATATGGCTTCACCCACTTTGACTGCCACTCATCGCCACCCGCGCCGCTGACATAGACATGCGCGCCCACTTGCCGCGCCAGTTCCTGCGCGCCGCTCAAGAAGTCTGCATGGATGTGCGTCTCTGCCACCGCCACAATGCGCAGTCCCTCGCGCGCAGCGGCGGCGATGTACTGGTCCACATCGCGCTCTGGATCAAACACAATGGCTTCACCCGTGCGCTGGCATCCAATGAGGTACGCGTACTGAGCAAGCTTGGCGTCGTTTATTTGTCGAAAGAGCATGTTGGGAATCTCCGTTGTTCGGAATGTTGGAGCCGCGGCTACTCACTGGGTGGGCGTTGCAAGTTGAAAGGCGCTCACCAAATGAGCCGTCACTCGACTCTGATGCAGACCACCAACGGTAGGTTCCCAAAAAGAACCGCCCGCTGCACGAAGGCAAGCGGGCGGAGGCGTGACAGTGAGAAATGAACCGAAGAAGTCCGGATTCGGATTAGCGGCGTCGGCGACCCGCTGTGAACGCAGAGATGGCCAGCAGTGCCATCGCGCCCGGTGCTGGTGCATATTGCATATCCAAGCGCACCGCATCCAGTGACATGCTTGGCGCACTTGCACCAAACTCCACTCGGAAGCCGCTTGCTTGGAACGGCACGGAAATGGTGTCCCACGTGAACGCCCAAGTTTGGATGGCGCCTTGCGGTTGCGCAGGAGCGTCCGCACGCAGTTCGCTGCTGCTTGGCGCAAACTGGATGCTGTTGCCAGCATTATCAAAGAGCGAAAGCCGGACGCCGGACGTGTTCAACAACGATCCAGCGGTCGCAACGTTCATCACCACCTGTGTGGGCGATGCGGCGTTGCCAATCGTTCCACCCGTGATCATCAGGTACAGCGCCGTATTGAGGCTGTAGATGTTGCCAGATCCAGTGATGAATGCTCCCGAAGCAAAGTTCATCAATGAAAACGGCGATGAGCCCGCGGCGTCAGGAATGTTTGCACCACCAGATGCCTGCGTAAACGAATCCCACTGCGCAAACTGCGTGTTGGGGCCACCGGACCAAGATGGAATAAGTGGGTTGACAAGCCCCGCGTGAGCAGATGCTGCGACCAACGAACTAGCGACGATAGACGCAATGAAGCGCATTCCTTTTTCCTCTCTCGAAATCCAAGAACCGAAGTGGACCGTCCGCGGTCGTACTGACCCGAAGGTGCCCGAATGATGACACGGATTAGTCCCGTGCCCAGTAAAGGCCCCTCCGAATCAACACGAAGGGAAAGATATTTCTTCAGTGTTTAAGTTATTGGACACTAGTACGACTTACCCCATACCACTCGACCGGTACTGGGGCGCCCCGTGATGACACAGGTGCCTGGCTCGTTGGCCATGTCCAACGGAATGCACCGTACCGTGACACCCAGGCGGCCCTTCACGTCGGTCTCCACAGCCGCGTCGCCGCAGAAGTGGGCCAACGCAAAGCCGCCATGGATCTCTGACGGGGTGTTGTCATCGCCGGCGCGCTTGGGGGTGAAGAACGCCTCAAACTCCTCCCGCGTGTCAATCCGGCGGGTGTGCTCGGCGCGGAACGCCATCGCCCGCGCCAGCATGCCGTCCTGAATCTCCTGCAACAGTGCGGACGCCCCACGCACAAACTCATCGCGCGGCATCGACGCCTTGTCCTTGGCGCTCCGGTCGCGGCGCGCCATAAAGACGGCGCCCTGTTCGATATCACGCGGGCCAACTTCAATACGCACTGGAACACCCTTCTTCACCCACTGCCACATCTTGTCACCACCGCGCAAGTCACGCGCGTCGATCTCCACTTCAATGCCACGCCCAGCAAACTGCTGCGTGCGAAGTTCAGCAGCAAGCGCCTTGCAGTACTCCAACACCTGCGGAGCAGACTCCGGCTTGTGCAACACGGGCAGAATCACAATGTGCGTTGGAGCCAAGCGCGGCGGAACCATCAGGCCGTCATCGTCGGAGTGCGTCATGATCAGCGCACCAATCAAACGCGTGCTCACGCCCCAACTGGTCGTCCACGCAAATTTCTGCTGACCATCGGCATCAAGAAACTGAATCTCACTTGCCTTGGCAAAGTTCTGTCCCAAGAAGTGGCTTGTTCCAGCCTGCAATGCCTTGCGATCCTGCATCATGGCTTCAATGCAATAGGTCTCCACTGCGCCTGGGAATCGCTCACTTTCAGTCTTGCGACCTTGAATCACCGGCATGGCCATCCAATTCTCTGCAAAGTCCGCGTACACGCGCAACATCTGCATGGTTTCATCCACGGCTTCTGTTTCCGTGGCATGCGCAGTGTGGCCTTCCTGCCAGAGGAACTCCGTGGTGCGCAAGAACAACCGCGTGCGCATCTCCCAACGAACAACATTCGCCCACTGGTTGATGAGGAGCGGAAGATCGCGGTAACTCTGCACCCACTTGGCAAACGTAGCGCCAATGATGGTCTCACTGGTTGGGCGAACGATCAGTGGCTCATCAAGCTCCCCGTCCGGAATCAGCTTGCCGTTGGGGCCAGCCTTGAGGCGGTGATGCGTCACCACTGCGCATTCTTTGGCGAAGCCGTCAACGTGCGCGGCTTCCTTCTCCAAGAATGAAAGCGGAATGAACAGAGGGAAGTATGCGTTCTTGTGGCCAGTGGCTTTGAACATGCCATCCAACACGCGCTGCACGTTCTCCCACATGGCGTAGCCCCACGGCTTGATCACCATGCAGCCACGCACCGGGCTGTTCTCGGCCAGATCCGCAGAGCGAACCACTTGCTGATACCACTCGGCGTAGTTCTCCTCACGGGTAGGAGTGATGGCCGTCTTTGCTGCGCCGGTGTTCGCGGCGCCCTTCTGTTGCTGCTGTTCTTTTCCACTCATGGGGCGCGCAGGTTACCCGGCACGCGCCCGCTCACCCGCGGCGCGAACTCAGTTCCCCGCGGCACGAACTCGCTTCACGGCGGCGTGAACTCGCTCACCCACGGCGCGAGCCAGCGCGTCCCGTCGAGATTAACTTCCGGATCGCCCCTGCCTTCAGGTCAAGCACCTTGGTGGCGCGCCGGTACGCGGAACGAAGCAACCGCTGTCGGCGCTCGTGCACTTGCCGAAGCATCTCTGCCACCTGACGCGGATCTGGGAATTCCGCGCGTCGCTCGGTAAGTAGCCCCTCAAGCAATCCAAGGTCGCGGTCCTCGCCAATCTTAGAAACCACGCTTCCCAAGTCGGCGGCCAGTGTTTCCAACTGGCGACGC
The DNA here is from genome assembly GCA_002292895.1 of Phycisphaerales bacterium UBA966. GTDB lineage: Bacteria > Planctomycetota > Phycisphaerae > Phycisphaerales > SM1A02 > UBA966. The sequence continues at coordinate 993 of DBCE01000125.1, read as the reverse complement.
GGACCAAGCCGAGAGATCAACACCAATTGCGCAGCGATGCGCTGGCATTCCTTGCGCACCTCATGCAGCGAATCCAAGTGTTCGGCATTCCATGGCACTGCCGCCGAGCGCCGAGCCCGCCGCCAACGCCGAGCAATGGCATCAGCGATGCCATCGGGTCCCACCGCGCGCAAATCCGCGGCCAGCATCCGAGTTCGCATGCCTTCTAACTGTGATCGAAGAATTGCCGCAGCCTGCTGCCAGTCGGCGCTTGCAGTGGTGGCCTTCTCTGGCGCCAAGACCGCTACGGCGATCGCCTGCACACTGCGCCGCGAGGTGGGCGGAAACACCTCACACACCCCAGCGATGGTCTCAATCAGCACATCGCGGTCGCGCGTTGCAGAAAGCCGCTCCGCCGTTCCGCGCACTTCCTCTTGTACGGCGCGCACTTCCACTGCATCCACTGCGCCCTTACAAAGACTCGCCCCCGAACGAAACCGCTTGAGCGCGCGGCGAATTTCATGCACCGCACGACGACGCCGCGGCTGCTCCCAACTTGCCAGGCCATCACACTCGCGGAGTGCAACATCAATCTCTGCTAACAGCGCTGCACGCAATGCCTCGCCCAACTCTCCCGCCGGCTGAATGCGCGCTGGAGAGATCCGCGGAAATCGCGGGGCGGCTGCCTTTACTCCACTACTCGTGGCGCTGTCCGCGTCAACACGCGTGCCTGCAGACGATTTGGCATTCTCTGCTTGCATTCAGTGCCCCTCAGCCGCGTGCGGCGATGATCGAAGCGATACCTGCACCACCAAGCGCAAGTGAGACAATTCCATTGAGCGTGGTGAAGTGCTTGGCAATTCCCACCGCGCCAGCCCGAGCAAGCAGCACATGCTCGGATGCAATCACCACTGCCGCAAGCGCAATGGCTGCAGCAAATCCAACACCGCTGCACAACGCTGGTTCAGCACGCCAGAACGCAACCAAGAGCACTACTGACAACACGTGCATCGC
>DBCE01000081.1 GCA_002292895.1 Phycisphaerales bacterium UBA966 | reverse complement strand
CGAGCGCGAGATCTTGCCCGTCAACGATCCCGTCATGATTGGTGTCTGCAATAGCAGCGCTATTGGCCACGCCCCAGTTCGAAAGCACCAGTCCCAGGTCGCCGCCGTTCACCGTGCGATCGCCATTGAGGTCGTGCGGGCAGTCGCAGGCCAGGGTGGAAGCGGTGCGAACGGCGAACACCGGGTACGTCGACGCCTGCACTTCGTAACTCACCAACCCTTGGAAGCCACGCGACGGTCCATTCGCCGCGGGAACGGACGTATTGATTCCAAACTCCACCAGCCATGCCGAGGTCAGCGATCCGCCCGCAAGCGCGGTGGACGACCAGTACGCGGTGGCAGTGGCAGCAGGGAACAGCGTTCGGTTCAGTGCGGCCTTGGCGGTGGCTGCCGATGTTGCGGTCGTCATGGTGATGTCCACCAGCGATTGCAACTCTTTGACGTTCGGAAGCCGCCAGTCCGTGTAGGTGGCGGTGGTCAATCCTTCCGCGTAGGTCATCGCGGCGTTCCAATTCCTTGCGGAACCTGGCACCTGCGTCCACATCAGGCCGGTGTCAATGTCGGTGATGGTTCCGTCGCCGTTGTTGTAATAATTGTGGCCGACACTTGCGGATGCACCGCGCACGTAGCGCGCGCAGAATCGACTGGTCCCGCCAGCGCTCACCGTTTGTGTCTTTGAATGCGGCCCAATACCACCGCCAGCATTGGTTGACCACACGCGAGTGGTGTCAGTGCCATAGGTGTCGTTGGTCCACCAGTACTGCGAAGTGCCGGTGGCGTTACTCTGGAAATACGTGGAGTCCAGCGCCGGATTGCGGCCGTGATTCATGATGCTGAACGCCTCGGCGGGGGTTGGTAAGCGCCAACCAGTGAATCCACCAAGGCTCAGCGTTGCTGCACCAGCAACCGCGTTGTCCCAGGTCATTTCGCCCGCGTCAACCTTCTGCCACATCAGACCAGTGATGTTGTCGGTGACGGTTCCGTTGGAGTTGTCGGTGAAACTGGGGGCATTGATGGTGTAGTCAGAGTCCTCGCCGAACGTGGCGGTAGCGCTGACGGTTTGCCCGGTATCAGGCACCAGATTCATACTCTTGGCGGCCATCGCATAGCGTGGGAATCGCGAAGTACTGCTGTAGGTGAGATCGGTGGTGCCGGTGGGGCTCTCGCGATGCACCGCCACCGCCTTGGTCACGCGATTCAGTTGGTAACGCACCACGTACGAAACGCCATTCACCGTGTAAGTCATTGAGAACGAGTCCGCACTGGGGCGGCTACTTGCAGTGATGCGCGCCCCTGCAAGCGGGTTGCCGGCTGGCATGAAACTCAACGCCGAAGGCTGCGGATCCACTTGACCGCCGAAGTTCACTACTGTTCCGTGGAACGCATTCATGAGGTACGGGCTCTGTGGTCCGGTGGCATCGCTACCGATCGCGTGATAGTGGTATCCCCACGTGCCGTGGTCGTGTCCGCCATCGGCATCCAGCGCCAGGCGCGCGCTTCCATCGGGCTCCGTGTATCCGTAGATCGGGTACCCATCAAGCGCCCAGGCCACGGGCTTTGATACGCCAAGCACGCTCTGCAGATGGACCGGCGCAATGTGATAGTGATAATCGTCTGCGCGACCGCAGTGGCCACCGTAGATATCAAGCTCGCCAATCGCGTACGAAAATTGACCAGTGTTGTTGCGCGGATTGAAGATCGGAATGCCGTTGGATGCAAGCGCTACAGCGCCGCGCTGAAAGTTGCCGCCAGAGAGCGAAATCGGCGCTGCGGCTGGCACTGGCAACATCGGGATGCGCCACACATTTGGCTGGCCGTAGCCAAGTGATGCCGCGTTGGTCTCCGGATTGAGAACGCTTCCAAAGTATGCAGTTGGCACAGGAAGTTGCTGCTGCCACGCGGTGATGCCAGTCATGATGTTGGGCATCAAGGTGCTGCTGGGCATGGAGTCGGACTCTTCGTAGAAGTACGAGGCATCCCAGTAGAAGCGCACGTTGGGTCGAAACGGTGCAAATGAAGCCGCCATGAGCGCGCCGTTTCCGGGAGGCGCCGCGCAGGCGAGCATCGAGAGCAGGGCCGGTGGCTCATCGAGATGTTGATGCTCGTCCGACGCTTCTGGCGGATGTGCAAATGCGCCTGCCGTGATCGTTGCGGCGAGCGCAATTGCGAAAGCTTGGGCGTGGTAGATCATGTCTTCTCGGCGGTTCATGCGCGGCATTCTCGCTGTCAGTTCACACACCACCTATTTCACCGACCGCGCGGCGCGGGACACTGAATGTGCCCACATCGCCAAAGTCTTCCCGGTTATCTCCCCCTTTGGCGATGCGCTCCAGCGCCCACCGACCCGCACCCGGGGCCATGAGAGGTGCCATGACGTCTCCGTACAATGCGCCTCTTAGTCAGTCAGGGACCAACACGCGACTTTCACCAGGATCAGCGCCATGACCACTCCCGCCACTTCCGCCGTCCCCACCATTATTTACACGCACACCGACGAGGCCCCTGCGCTCGCCACGTACTCATTTCTGCCGATCGTTCGCGCCTTCGCAGGTCCCGCAGGAATCCCGGTTGAGTTGCGGGACATTTCGCTGGCTGGCCGCATCATCTCCAGCTTCCCCGAAAGTCTGAAGCCTGAGCAACGCATTCCTGATGCGCTCGCTGAACTCGGTCGCCTGTGCTTGACGCCGGGTGCCAACATCATCAAGTTGCCAAACGTCAGTGCGTCGGTACCGCAGCTGAAGGCGGCGATCGTGGAACTGCAACAGCAGGGTTACGCCATCCCCGCTTACATGGATGAACCGAAGACCGAAATCGAACGCGATACCAAGTCCCGCTACGACCGCATCAAGGGCAGCGCGGTGAATCCGGTGATCCGTGAGGGCAACTCCGATCGCCGCGCGCCGAACGCCGTCAAGGATTACGCACGCGCAAATCCGCACAAGATGGGCGCATGGAGCCAAGACAGCAAGGCGCACGTTGCCTCAATGACCCATGGCGATTTCTTCGGTAATGAATGCTCCGTCACCGTGCCAGCAGCCACGACAGTGCGTATTGAACACGTCGGAACCAGCGGTACCGTCACAGTGCTCAAGGAGGGCATCAAACTCAACGCGGGCGACATCGTTGACGGAACGTTCCTCAGTAAGCACGAGTTGATCGCGTTCCTTGAAGCGCAGATTGCAGAGACTCGCGCCTCTGGGCTGCTGTTCTCGCTGCATCTGAAGGCCACCATGATGAAGGTCTCTGACCCGATCATCTTTGGTCATGCCGTACGCGCGTATTTCAAGCCAGTATTCACCAAACATGCTGCAACGCTCGAACGGATCGGCGTGGATGTTAAGAACGGATTCGGCGACCTGATTACCAAGATCGCCACGCTTCCGGCTGCTGAACGCGCTGCCATCGAGTCGGACATTCAGGCGGTCTACGCGCATGGCCCCGCGATCGCCATGGTCGATAGCGACAAGGGCATCACCAACCTTCATGTGCCGAGCGATGTCATCGTGGACGCATCCATGCCCGCGATGTTGCGCGAGGGCGGCAAGATGTGGAACGCCGCGGGTAAGACGCAGGATGTCGTTGCCGTCATTCCGGACCGCAGCTACGCCGGCATCTACCAAGCCGTGATTGATTTCTGCCGAACGCACGGCGCGTTCGATCCGCGCACCATGGGCAGCGTGCCCAATGTTGGCTTGATGGCGCAGGCTGCGGAGGAATACGGCAGCCACGACAAGACCTTTGAAATCAAGACCGCTGGCGCGGTGCGCGTGGTTGATGCTGCTGGCACGACGCTCATGCAGCATGCGGTTCAGGCCGGTGATATTTGGCGCGCGTGTCGCGTCACCGACGCAGCCGTTCGCGACTGGGTGAAGTTGGCGGTCGCGCGTGCGCGTGCAACCGGAACCCCCGCGGTCTTCTGGCTTGATTCCAAGCGTGCGCACGACGCACAACTCTTGACCAAGGTCAACGCCTACTTGGCCGATCATGACACCAAGGGACTAGATATCCGCGTGCTGGAACCGGCCGCGGCCTGCCTCTTCAGCCTTGAGCGGATGAAGAAGAGCCTGGACACCATTTCAGTCACTGGCAATGTGTTGCGCGACTATCTCACGGATCTCTTCCCGATTCTTGAAGTGGGCACCAGTGCCAAGATGCTTTCCATTGTGCCGCTCATGAATGGCGGCGGGCTCTTTGAGACCGGCGCGGGTGGCTCGGCCCCCAAGCATGTGCAGCAGTTTGTTGCGGAGAACAGTCTGCGTTGGGATTCACTCGGTGAATTCATGGCCCTTGCCGCAAGCTTTGAGCACATGGCGCAGCGCACTGGCAACGCGCGTGCAGCCGTTCTTGCAGAAACGCTTGATGCCGCCACCGGCGAGTACCTGCGCAACAACAAGGGACCAGCCCGCAAGGTTGGTGATCTTGACAATCGCGGCAGCCATTTCTACTTGGCGCTGTACTGGGCGCAGGCGGTTGCTCGGCAGACCAAGGACGCAGCCCTCGCTGCGCACTTTGCACCGATTGCTGCGGAACTCACGGCAAATGAGCAGAAGATCGTGGCGGAACTGAACGCGGTGCAGGGCAAGGCGATCGACATCGGGGGCTACTACCACCCGGATGCCAAGCGCGTCGCTGCGGCGCTGCGGCCAAGCGCCACGCTGAATGCCATCATTGACCAAGGAGCCGCGGTGGCGGTGTGAGTGGGCTAGCAGGGCAGTGTGAGGCAAATGGCTGCCTGTCCGTTTGAACTCTGAGCCACTCCCCCCGGAACAGCGACGCCATGCCGCGTTCAGTTACGCTCTGTCAGCCTGCGTCCTGACTCATTCACCACTGGAACGCCTCATGACTCTCTTTCTGGTCAGCCTCGCTCTCGCATACATCGTCACCCTGTACTTCCTGACCAACCCGCTCAAGCACACGCGGAAGTTCATGTGGCGGCGCTTTGTGAACTGGTTCCCGCTGGGGATGACCTATTCATTTCTGTACATGGGACGTTACAACCTGACCGTGGCGGCGGTTGCGCTTGGTGCGCTGATGACCAAAGCAGAGTTCGGCTTCATCGCCAGTGCCGGCGCCACCACGTATGCGATCGGTCTGTTTTTCATTGGGCCCCTTGTTGACAAGTTGGGTGGCAAGCGTGGCATGTTGATTGGAGCGATTGGTTCCGCGCTGATGAACGCATGCATGGCGGGTGCGCTTTACCTCTTTATGTACGACAAGCTGCCCGTGAAACTCGGCGTGGCATTGGCGGTTCTTTACAGTCTCAACATGCTCTTCCAGAGCTTTGGTGCGGTCAGCACCATCAAGGTCAAGAGCTATTGGTTCCACGTCCGTGAGCGCGGCACGTTCGGCGCCATTTTCGGCACGCTGATCTCACTGGGCGTGTACTTCGCATTCGACTGGGGGCGCGCTATTGCTGACGCAGTTCAGTTACAGCAGCCTGCCGTACCAACCACCACGCGCACGATCTTGAATTCACTCTTCATCTTGGATGGACGCACGGTTCCTGCGCTGTGGTTGATCTTCTTGATCCCGGCAATGATCATGATTGTGTGGGCCCTGATTGACGTGGTGCTCCTGAAGGACACGCCGGACCAGGCGGGCTTCGATCCGCTTGATACCCATGACGCGTCCGCCGATGACTCGCAGGACAAAAAGTACGGCTACTTCCAGTTGATTTGGAAGATCCTCAGTAACCCCATCATCCTGATGATTGGTGTTGTTGAACTCACCTCCGGCGTGCTCCGCGACGGCATCCTGAATTGGTACTTGCTGTTCGCCAAGGAAACGCCGCTGGGCGTGCCAGTGGTCACGCAGAACTGGGGTTTCTGGGGCTGCGTCACTGGCATCGCGGGCGGGTTTACAGCAGGCTGGCTCAGCGACCGTTTGTTCCAGTCGCGCCGTGCGCCGTCGGCGGCGCTGATGCAGTGCATCATGTTTGCCACCACGGGAACCATGATCCTCACCTTGGTGTGGCAGCCGATCAACGCAACGGCGGAATCCGTTGGCGCAGTGTCGGGCTCGTTCACGGATCTGTTCTTGACGGCGCGTCCGTGGATCATCGGTGCATGCGCCATCGGCACCATGATGGGCGTGATCGGCGTGCACAGCATCATGTCCGGAACGGCCACCGCCGACTTTGGCGGCAAGAAGGCAGCAGCCACTGCAACCGGAATCGCCGATGCATTCAGCAAACTCGGCAGCGCCATTCAGGCGTTTGCAGTGGGAATTCTTGCCACCAAGAGTTGGGCCTACTGGCCGATGTTCCTGTTCCCATTCACCATCATCGGACTGATCTTCGCGATCCGCATGTGGACATTGCTGCCTGCTGCAACGCGTAAGTATTTAGCAGAGGTGGAAAGTAAAGCGGTGGCGAACAAGGTCAAAGGCATCTAAACGTCCGGTCAGCAGATCAGCACCCCGGATCGGCGCGCACATAGACCATCTCAATGTCTTCGATCTTCTGCAGGCCGTGTTGCACCTGCCAGACGTTCCATTGCATTTCCAGAGCTTTGCATTCTTCTTGCAGGCCGACGGCGCGTGCCTGCAGGTCCCTCAACATGAATTCCGACTCTTTGGTGTTACTTGGCGTGTATGCGGCAACCGACTTCGCCTGCACCTGCGCGTGATGCGCAAGAATGGCCGCTTGTGTCAACAGCGTTGCCTTGTCCGGCGAGGGAACGAATTCCTTGTTGACATAGCTCTGCACCAACTTTGCAAAGTCGGACGCGTAGTTTGCTGACCACTTCAGGTTCTCCTGTTCCATCTGCGGAGTGGCGCGCGGAGCGGCGCAGCCAACAACGGAGGCGAGGAGTGCCGCTGGCGTGAGCAATCGAAGAATGGAATTCATGTCGCAGGGCTCCTGTGAGTGATGGCGAATCAATACGCGATTGACTGTGTTGTACGGTACCTTGCGGGGCATGGATTCAACTCCTAGCAGACGGGCCAATCCGCAAATTGCCAAGGCCGATGGCGATGCGCCCGTGCAGGCATACATCGCTGCGATGCCAGGGTGGAAGCGAGATCTCGGGCGTCAGCTTGACGCACTCATCATGCAAGCCGTCCCCGGCGCGTGCAAGGCCGTCAAATGGAACTCGCCGCTCTATGGCATTGAAGGGCAGGGATGGTTTCTCGGAGTTCACTGCTTCACGAAGTACCTGAAGGTTGCATTCTTCCAAGGCGTATCACTGAAACCACTTCCGCCCGTCGAGAGCAAGGACAAGAACACTCGCTACTTCCATATCTACGAAGGCGAGAAACTAGATGCCGCGCAGTTCGCGTCGTGGGCAAAGCAAGCCAGCAAGTTGCCGGGGTGGGGGAAGACGTGACCGCCCGCGGATGATTTGAGCCCACGCGCAGCAAGGGCACTCGGGCCCGGGTCGCACCCCGATGCCCGACTGACTCCCACGGCGGGACGCTGGGCCCACGATTGCCGATGTCCACCGACTTGACCTCGTTTGACAACACAGTATGTGTGACCCATGTGCGCGGGGCGGAGTGTTCACCTACAACCCGCAGCGCGCATCGCGTCTCTCACAGTGATTCAAGGAACGCAAGCAGCGCCTGGCGATCCGCTGCAGGCATTGCCATGAATCGGTCCCGCGCGCGCTGTGCTTCGCCGCCATGCCAGAGGACGGCTTCCTCAAGGTTGCGTGCGCGCCCGTCGTGTAGGAAACGTGTGTGACCGTTCACCGTTTGCACCAGACCAATGCCCCACAAGGGCGGGGTGCGCCACTCGCGTCCGGTTGCGTCGCCATCGCGACGATCGTCGGCGAGGCCTTCGCCCATGTCATGGAGCAGGAGGTCGGTGTACGGATGGAAGGTCGCGTTGCGCAGAAGCGTCACCGGCGATGCATCACCCGTGGACATTGTTGGCGTGTGACATGTCACACACCCCGTATCGGTGAAGAGCCGCCGCCCACGCTCCACCGTCGGCGTGTCCGCATCGCGCTGCATCGGCACCGCCAGCACGCGGCAGTAATGCGCGAGCCGCGCGACTTTGTGCGCGTCTGCCTCGGGGCTTCCGCCGCTCGGCGCCGTGATTGCTGTTCGTTCACCGGTTGTGAGTGATTCCACCGGATGCGCGTCGTTGGTGATACCGATGTCCTCGTGTAGCGCGGCCATCACTTGACCTTCAAGTGTCGGCTGCGATGCCTTCCAGCCAAACTTACCCACACGCCGCGCACCATCTGCGCCCGTCACCAGGTGCGGACGACCGGACACGCCGTCGCCGTCGCGGTCCTCCGGATCGGCGCGCGCGACGATCGCGGCGTCGGGCACCGCTTCAAGTAATCCACCGCCGATCACCTGTGGCCCAATGCGAAGCGATGTCCGCACCTCGCCGAGCGGGCCGTACGCCGGGTGCTCGAACGTTGCTTCCCAGCGATTGAGTTCGTATTTCGTGCCGTCCGGATACGCGCCGGGCACGGGCACCGCGCGCAGCACAATCGCTGTCTCCGGCACGACGCCAGAGATGCTTTGGTCCTGAAGCTGCTTGCCGTACAGCGGGTGCGGCGCGCCATCGGCATCGCGTGGACTGACGAACACCACGAGGCCAAGCCCCACTTCGCCGCGCGCCAGCGGCGGTCTGCCGCGCCCGTCATCGGCGTGACACGCGCTGCATGAGTTGGCGTTGAACAGCGGACCGAGGCCGTCGCGCCCCTCGGTGCTTGCCGGTGCGGTCACCCAATTGTCGCGAAAGAACGAGTTGCCAACACTGAACGCGCGGCGCTCCTCGCTGCTGATACCGGGCGCAGAGAGACCGAACGCGTCCGGCGTGTCAATCTCCACCGTCGCAGGTCCGCCGAGGCGCGCAAGTTCCGCTGGTGTGTCGCCGCGCGGCGCAAGCGCGCACGTGACGCCCGCGGCGAGCGCCATCGCGGCGGCGAGCATCGTTCGCGGGTGTGCGTGTCGATGAGAGGCTAGCGTGCGCATAGTCAACCGTGCGGCTCCGAGGGAAGCGAGTAGCCCATCAACTTTGCCGCTGCGGAGATCTCCTCGCCAAGTTTCTCAAGCGCAGCAATTGCCGCCGTGATCTGCGCGTGCTCCGGGCTGCCCTTCGCGGTGCGGATCGCGCGGTCGAACGGCGCGGGCGTCGCATCAACCGCCGACACTGCCGCTGCGAGCGCCGCGGTCATCGCGTCGGCGCGCGCTTGGTCCATGGTGGCTACTACTGCGATCACCCCGGGCGCACCATCGCCGCGCAGCACGTCGGCGATCCCACGCACGTTCGCCCGGAAATCCAAGTGCGTTGTGTCGCTGAAGCAACTCTGCTCCTCTTCCTGGTCGTGCGTTTCTTCAGCCACCGCCATCCGCTCGCCGGACATCTCGAATCCCGCAAGCAGCGCAACACCGGTCATGATCGCCTGCATCGCAGCCTTCGGGTCCGCCTCGAATCGCGATCGATAGTTCTCTCCGCCCGTGTGCCACTGCGCGTCAACCTTCGCAAGGTCCTCGCACAACATGTCGGTGATCTCCAGCAGGTACTCGCGCCGGCGGTTCGCAAAGGGAGCCTTACCGTCAACAAAGTCCGTCGCGGGTCGTGCGCCAGGTCCCGACTCGGAGCGGTCCTGCCCCCAGAGCAGGAACTCGATCGCGTGCCATCCGGTGCAGACGTTGGTCTCGCCGCCGCGGCGGTTGTGAAGTCGAAGGATGGCACGCCCGAGCGCTGGATACTTCGCAGGGTTACCGATGATTCCGCCGCCCACGGAACCTTCGACGGCATCGATGTACGCCTCGTCCACTGGCCACGAGTTAACAAACGTCTCGACGCCGCCACGCTTGGCATCAATGGGGCCGTTCCCAAAGCGGAACGCCTCGGTGCGCCCATAGACCTCGCGAGCTGCGGTCCACGCCTCCCGGGCACGCGCAAGGGCGGCGTCACTCGGTTCAGCGCAGAAAGACTGCACCGCCGCGCGCATCGTCTGCGTTGCGGTGAGGGTGGTGTCGTAGGCGCGCTCCGCGTGACGAACGTAGCCGCGCACCGCCTCGGCGGTGATCGTGGACCGGTCCGCGGGGGGCGCGGCGCGCAGCAGGGCGCATGCCATCAGTGCTGGAATCAGGAAGATCACGCGCGAAGACTAGGCGCGATGGATTGCCGGATTGCAGCGTGAACAGCGGTCCCACATGCAATCTTCACCATTCGCTAGCAGGTAGCAATTTCTTCATCAATAGTCTCTCTCGCATGATCACGCTCGCCGCTTGCCTATTCCTTGCATCGCACGCGCAGGTTGCGCAGGCCACCGCGCCGCAAGCGGTTCCCTCGCTTTCCGCTGGCGACCAGGCACGGCGCGCGCTGCAGGTGTCTGTCGTTCCTTCGATCGTCACAGTGACTAGCTACCAGCGCGTTCCCGAGGGCGTTCCCCACGAAGGGCGCTGGGCGGTGGCGGATGAATCTCCGTACCCCGGCATGGCGCGTGCTACGGTTTCAAGTGGCATCTTCGTCGGCACGGATGGCATGTTGATCTGCTGCCGTTCTCCGCTTCTTCTTGACAACGGCGGATTTGCTGAGCGAGTTGATATCGAGACATCTACCGGCGTGCGCGTCGACGCAGAGCTCCTCGGGAGCGAGCCGACCATCAATCTCGCGGTGCTTCGGTTGAAGCCCGCGGAGGGCGAGACGGTGGGCGGGTTGGCGCCGGCGCGCATCGGGAAAGCCGAGTCGCTCGAGATCGGCGACAGCGTGTTCGCAGTGGCGGACCCCTTCGGCGCGGCGCGCACCTTTGCACCCGGCGTAGTGATGGCACTGCCCGTGGCGTCGTGCTACCAGGCGGACCTCACTGGCAGTTTCATCCACTCAAGTATGGCCATTTCCCCTGAATCCGTGGGCGGTTCGCTCGTGAACTCCGCGGGCGAGGTGCTGGGCATGTTAGTTCCGCCGCCCTCAATGCAGCCGTCCGAACCCCTGCAGCCGCACGCCTACGTGACCTACGCCATGCAGATCGACACGGCGCTCGGCGTCGCCGAGGCGCTCACCAAGAAGCGCTCCAATCACTCGCCGTGGACAGGATTCTCCGTGCTTTCGCAGCAGGAACTGAAGGCACGTATGAAGGACGATGCCGCCTTTGCCGCGCTCAAGAAGCCAGAGTTTGGTCTCCTTGTCGACGATCTCTACGGCCCCAGCCCCGCCACTACCGCGGGCGTGCGCCGCGGCGACTTCGTCACCGAGATCAACGGCACCAAGATCATCGGCGTCGTTGACTTCCAGCAGTCTCTCTACTACTACAGCGGCTCTCAGGTGCCCGCCAAGTTTTTTCGTGACGGCAAAGACGTGACGGTGATGCTGAAGATCGAAGAACGACCCGCAGCAGCAAACAGAAACTGATCACTTGCTTCACGCGGGGTGAAGCCGCGAACGTCATCGCTGCAAATTCTTGCTGCAGAGTGCGTTGCGGAATCGGTTGAAGTGCGCAAACGCGACGCACATCGTTTGTTCAATAACTCCACATCGTTAGCAAGCGCACGCTTCACAGCATGCCGTCATTATTCGTCGTGCTCCGGAAGGTCCGGCGCGCAATGTCTTGAAACCCGATCTGGAGTTATATAGAAATGACCCGTATTACCTTTGCAATCGGCGCATCCGCCGTTCTCGCGGTTGCCGCCTCGGCCACCGCGCAGAGCTCTGTGCGTACCGGCCCGAATTCCTCGGCCACCCCGTTCGTCCGTCCGAACACCGGCAGCCCAGTTCGTGACATCGTCTCCATCATCACCGTCGGCGACACCATCGGCGGCTACCAGATGCTCGGCATCCCGGACGGCATGGGCGCGTTCAACAACGGCGATGGCTCATTCACGCTCACCGTGGCCCACGAGATTGCCGCCACTGTCGGCGGCCAGGCCCGCGCGCACCAGCCTGCAGGGATCGTCGGCGGCGGATTCGTCAGCAAGTGGAACATCACTCCTGGAACCTTCGCCATCACCAGCGCTGCCGACGCGATGACTTCAGTGGACGTCACCACCGCCGGCACTGGCGCGCTCTACCAGTTCCAGCGCTTCTGCTCGGCTGACTTGGCTGCCGCCAGCGCCTACTACAACCCAGCCACCGGCAACGGCACCTTGAACCACATCTTCCTCGCTGGCGAAGAAGGTGGCGTTCCCGGTCGCATGATGGCAATGGACATTGAAACCGGCGTCGGCACACAACTCCAAGCGTTTGACTCGCTCAGGGGTAGCTGGGAGAACGGCGTCGCCCGTCCGTTCGCAAGTGAAAGCACCGTGGTAGTCGCCACTTCTGACGGCGGCACCAACCGCGTGTTCATGTACGTCGGCACCAAGCAGTCCACCGGCACCTCGGTCGAGAAGGCCGGCCTCAAGAATGGCACTGGCTACGGCATGCAGGTGCAGGTCAACGGTAGCAGTGTCGCTGCCGAGACCAGCGCTTTCGGCCTCGCTACGAGCGGCACCCCCGTCTACAGCGGCACCTTTACGTTCGGCGCTGGTTCCACTGATTCCGGTACCACGTTCCTTCGTCCTGAGGACGGTGCGTGGGATCCCGCCAACCCAGCGGATTTCTACTTCGTCACCACTGCCTCGATGACCACCAACTCGCGCCTGTGGCGCATGCGTTACTCCGACGTTAGCAACCCGCTCGCGGGCGGCACCATCGAGGCGCTTCTCATTGGTAACGAAGGTCAGAAGATGATGGACAATATGTGCGTCTACAACACGCCGGCTGGCGCCACCATGGTGATCTTGCAGGAAGATCCGGGTAACAACCTGCAAAACGCCAAGCACCACCTCTACAACGTGGCCACCGATACGCGCACCACGATCCTCGAGTGCGATCCGGCTCGCTTCGGTAACGGCACCACCTCTGCCACGGCTCCGTTCAACCAGGATGAGGAGGTTTCGGGCGTGATCGACGCACGCGATCAGCTCGGTCTCGGCTGGTTCCTTGGCAACATTCAGTGTCACTACTCACTCGCCGCTCCGCTCATGGAGAATGGCCAGCTGTACGCCTTCTACTGCCCGGAATGCGTCGGCATTTGTGACGCCGACTTGGCCACGCCGTACAACGTCATCGGCGGCGAGGACCTGGCAAACATCCTCGCCCACTGGGGCGAGGCATACGGCGCCGCTGACCTGAACCGCGACGGCATCTGCAACGGCGTCGACCTCGGCGACCTTCTCAACGGCTGGGGCAACTGCGCTCCCTGACACTAACGCACATTGATCGGCCGAAGGCCGAAATGAAGCACCCGCCGCCCGAAGAGGCGGCGGGTGTTTTTTTGTCACAGCCCGTGGTGCAGCAGTGATTCACCCTGCGCGATGGCGGATTGCAGTGGCCGTAGTGCTTGTCACACTTCTTGTCGCCGCCGGTGGCGTGATCTTCAACGCGTGGATCATGGTTTCCATCAGGAGCCTGATGAACGACTGGTCGGCACGCGCGACACCCGTTGAGCCCGACTGGGGCACATTTCGATTCGAAGCGGTGCTCCTTGAGTTCCAAGCTCGAACGACGCATGGCGTGATGAAAACCAGCGCGCGAATTTCGTTGCACGATTGGAACGCGCTCAACGCCACCTTGCGTGCGCGGCCATCCGTCTCTGGCTCCGGGCGTTCACGTGGCTCACAGCCGTGGAGCGATTCGGAGTGGCCGGTCATCGAACTGACTGCGTTCCCTCCCGAAGTGGTCAACGGTTCCGTGGAACTCGTGGCGGGAAGTACGGTCACGTGCACCCCGATCCGCCAATTCGAAGCAACAACTCCATTTGCCGACGGTTCGGCGAGCGAGGTCATGGCGAAAGTCCTGTCGCAAGGAGTCGTGGTTGATTGCGTGCCGGTGCCGCCGTCACTGACAAGCGCCCCACGCGCCGAGCATCGCTCCCAAGTCCGTCCCGCTCACCAACCCATCGCCATTGATGTCGGCGGGGCAGTCGGTGCACGGCCCCCAGGCCCCGAGCAGACGGCCGAGATCGGAGCCACCCACGAGCCCGTTTCCGTCAAGGTCCGCTGGGCAGGCCGGGGCGGGTGGACAGTCGTCACAGTTGTCCGAGATGCACGAGCCGCCGAGGTCCGTGACGATGGCGCCAGCGGTTATGCCAATCTGCGGTCCATTCGGTGCAGTATTGCCGCAAATGCGCGTCGACTGGAGGTTCACTCGGCCTGGGTTGCTGCCTCCATACACAAAGAGGGCGCCACCGGCAGAGTTGCCTGAGTTGCCGGTGAGCGTGCAGCCGTTGAGGGTCAGCAGATTTCTGCCGACGTAGATGGCGCCAGCCCCGGAATTTGGTGTTCCCTGGTTATGCGAAGCGACATTGTTGGTGAACTCGCAGTCGGTGAACACCACATCCGAATCATTGAGGTAGACCGCGCCTCCAATCCACTGCGCTCGATTGTCACGAAAGGCGCAGTTGCGGAAGATCACATTCGCGCCGTAGGTGTGAACCGCGCCGCCATAGTCCCCCCATCCGTTGGTGATGACAAGATTCTCGAAGACGGTGTCGTTGTTAAGTTCGACTAAGCTGAAAATCCGCTTCGTCCCGCCAGCGTTCAGCACGGTCGTCGGATTCCCTGATGCGTCGACGGCGCCGCGGATCAACAACGGCTTACCCGGCGAGAAAATCCCGCCGCCCGTGATGCTGATGATGCTGCTGAGCATGTAGGTTCCTGCGTGGATCTCAATGATGTCGTTCGGGGCTGATGCGGCGATTGCGGCGACAGGATCAGTGAAGTTGCACGATCCATTGGGGCACACGGTGATAGTGCCGGCGTACGCCTGCCCGGCGACCGCGCTCAGTGTCATGACGCTCAGTGCAATCGTGTAGCGAGGAGACATCTTGAAGAACTTTTTCATTGCTGACTCCCGTTGAATGGTGTAAGGCGACTACCTAGCAAAACAAGGGTACATCGGGATTCGCGTGCGCCTAGAGAATGAGTGGCATTTATCGTCCAATACAGTGGTGACTGCCTGTCGCGCGCGAGATTCGATCCTCCGTCATCCTCGCGGAGTACGGGACGGCTGATATTCCGCGTGAACCGACTCGCGCGTCGGTGGTCACTTTCTGATTTGCCATACTCCGCGCGGAGTACATCGGTCGCTGCGCTGACCCCGCGTGGATTTCGTGCATCGTCGCCCTGTCATCTCTGCGATCATCCAGCGATGCCGAACACCACTCCACTGCAGCTCGATGACCAGGGAGTGCTTGGACTCCTCCGAGACTTCGAAGCCTTGAGGATCTGGGAAGTCCTGCGCTCCGCCCGAACCGCCGTGACGGTCGCGGAACTTGCTCAAGCCACCGGGCTCGAGCGGCGCGTGTTACAGGGTCATGTGGATCTGCTAGCGAAGCACGGACTCGTGGATACAGTCCGCGCACGGAAGCCGAGGAAGTCCGTCGGATACCGCGTGTCGACCGAGCGCATCGTGATCACCTTTGACGACGGCTGCGCTGAGTCCGTCGCGCGCGCGACGTCCTCAAGCGAATCCGTGCGCCGTGAGTTCGAACGCTGCGTCGAGCGTTATGCGGATCCTGCGTTCCATCCCGCGTTGGGAGTCCGCTTTCGACAGCACAGCATCCAGCACTTCACGAAGGAAGACTTCGCGGAGCTTCGTAGGCGCATGCTCGCAGTGGTCGAGTTCCTTGCGGCACCAAGACCGCGTCCGCCGCAGCCGCGCGGCTCACACGCAGTCTCAATCCCGCCCACTCCGTTCTGCAATCAGGCGATCAGCATCCGGCTCGATCCGATCGTGGGCGAGTTACTTCCACTGCCCGCGGTCTGGATGACGCCACGCTCGAAGTTCAAACAGTCGACTGTCCACAAGGCCGACAAGACCGGTCTTCCCGGGCTCGCGCCCCGCGAGCGCGAGGTCGCGCTTGCCCTCGCGGATGGACTGTCGCGCGCGCATGTCGCCGAGCGGATGCGGCTCTCGGTGCACACCGTTGCGACGCTCGCACGGCGCGTCTACCGAAAGCTCGGCGTCTCGAGCCAGGCCGCGCTCGCCGCACGGCTTGCGGGTCACTCGCGACGCAAACTTGGCGAGCGGTAGCCGCGCTTGATCAAACTCGGCGTCACTGCTCCAGCGCTCCCTGAACAATCGTTTCCATCCGCGGATAGGGCAGGACAGGTGACGCCCCGCCGGTGATTGTTACTTCTTGGAGTCGTTGCCGCACTGCTGACCGCCACTCTCGCCGCGCAGCATCGAACTCTGCTTCGTCCCACTTCGGGTTTGCACGTGCGATGGCGGCAACTTTGGTCAGCATTTGCTCAGCGCCAATTCGGGATGTCTTGAGGTAGCCGAGGAGTGACTTCCCAAAGCGATCGCTGGCGGCTTCGTCGCGCACTAAGCCGCGCTCGATGAACTTGCTTCTTTCCATATCGAAACTCTTGAGCATTCGCTCGCGCAGCACCGCCCGTTGACGAGCGGAGTCGAGGACCAGCGCGACGCATGTTTCCCGATCTTGACCCGGCACGAGTGGAATGAGCACGTGCGCAACGGCGTCTGTACTGAAGATGTCGAATGCCAGTGCGCCGTACGTGAGGCGAAGCAGACTGTCGTCGAGTTTCTTAGCGACCTCGGGCGTCAGTTCGGCTCGCGCCATGGCGGCAATATCTTGGGTTGTGGCTGCGACGCGTGCCGATCCGAGAGCAATGGGGCGAAAGACGCTCGCCATCGATCCAGTTGTGGAGTTTCCGGAATCAATCGCCCGTTGGAGAGCCTCATTTCCTCGATAGCCGCACTTCTTCATTGCCTCGAAGACAACTCGTCGCTGTTCGCACATGCTTGGGGCGTTATCCAGTGCCAATCGCCTGATTGATGCGCTGGCTTCCGGACTGGTACTGCGATCAGTAGCCGCAAGGTGCAGGAGGCGCAGAATGTTCGCGACCAGATGCGGTGAATAGGTTGTGTCGGGCGCGCATGCTTCTGCACGCCTGACCATCATGACTTGCTCAACCACCGCGTCTGCTTCGGGTTCCTCGACATTCGACGCACTCAGCAGCGTTTCCAGGGCTCTGCGCTCTCGAGCAAAGAGTTCCTCAACGAGCCGGTCGCGCGAAATCACTAACCCCTTCAGTTGGCTTGCGCGCTCGCCGAAATTCTTAGTCACTTCCAGCAGCGCAACGTAGTCAGACGCAGGTTTTTGGAGTTGTTGGAACAATTCCGAGCACCACTCGGCATCAATCGCGCCCATCGTGGCGGCCCAGTTGCTCACGATCCCCGACGTCTTCGTTTCGGTGCCGCTGATCCACGCGAAGTACTCCGCGTCGATAGCGAGTATCGGTTCCGGAATTTGGAGGTCGACCTGTGCACTCCCCGGGAAGGCTGCCAAGATCCGCTGACTTGGAGTTTGCGGGGACGTGTCGGCAGAGTGCTCATCTGTGCCGCCGTCTTGCGCGATGACCAACTCATGGCACAGCAACACGAGTAGCACGGCGAGCCATTTGTTGCGCCTTGCTAGCAACATCAAGTTGGCAACTCGTGCAGGCAGAGCGGCGATGGACCCGACTGCGGAGCCGCAGAGATGAGTGCGGCAAGTACGACGGTGAAAGTGGAGCTCATATGATTACCGTCCGTTGATTGCGACTTGATGTAGGGAGCCGCCCGACGCGGGATGGACAGACATGTTCCATCACCCCCAACACCGTTTGACTCGCCCGGCTGTGACAGGCCAATCCGCCAGATT
>DBCE01000032.1 GCA_002292895.1 Phycisphaerales bacterium UBA966 | reverse complement strand
CTGGCCGGAGACCGCGCGATGACCAACGCTGCATGCCTGCCGGCCCCGCGCCGGCTGGGGATATTCACCGCTGATTCACTCCTTTTGACGGCAGCATTGATCTGGGGCGTTACCTTTGTTGCGCAAAAATTTGCCACCGAACACATGGGGCCACTGCTCTTCACGGGCATTCGCTTTGCGATCGGCGCAGCCATTCTGCTACCAATCGCACTGCCGCGCTTTCGACGCATTGCCTCCGGGCGGGCCCGTCGCAGCGCGCTACTTGGGGGTTGCCTCGCCGGATTAGCCATGGCGCTCGGCAGCACTTTGCAACAAGTGGGGATGCATTCCACAAGCGTGAGTAACGCGGGGTTCATCACTGGGCTGTACGTGATCATTGTGCCAATGCTCGGCCTGTTTGTTGGGCAGCGAGTCCGTTGGAACGTATGGATCGGTGCCATCTTGGCGGTGGCAGGGCTCTTCTATCTGAGCCTGTACGACCCATCGGGCAGCGCCACCGGGATTTCAATCAACGAAGGCGATGTGTGGGTGTTGGCATGCGCGCTTGCGTGGAGTTTCCACGTGCAGATCATTGGGTGGGCGGCACCGGACATTGACCCATTCGTCATCAGCGTGGTGCAGTTTGCGGTGACGGGCGCAACGGCATTGCTGGCTTCACAGATCATTGCACATGGCTGGCCCACCGAGCCATGGGGCGCGCGCGAAGTCTTTGAACTTGGAGCGCTGCAAGCGGTGGCGTGGCCGCTCGCCTTTGCCGCGTTGCTCTCGACGTGCATTGCATTCACATTGCAGACCGTGGCGCAGGGCAGCGCGCCGCCCGCGCATGCCGCCATTCTGTTGAGCTTGGAGAGCGTGTTTGCGGCGCTGGCCGAGGCAGTCTTTCTGGTGGCAGGGTGGACGAGCCTGGGCTCGCCCATGACGCGCTGGAAACTGGCGGGCTGCGCCTTGATGTTTGCCGGGGTGGTCTTGAGCCAATGGCGAATTCGGGCGCGCACGGCGAGCGCGTGACGGCAGCAGGTTCCTATACTGCGCAGTCCATGTCCCTTGAAATGTCAGCATTCCCTGCCGGAACACGCATCCGGGTCACTCAGCAGCTCCCAGCAGTGCGCCACGTCAGCACCACCACCATTGAGGGCACGGTGCTTCGTTACCGTCAGTCCGAGACTGGGAGTTGGTTTGCGCACAGCCAGCACGATCGCCTTTGGCTTGATCGGTTGGAGATTCAAAAGGACGACGGCGAGATCACGGTACTGAACCTTGATCAGTACACGGTGATTGCACCGAGCGATCGCGCTTAGCCCACTAATCGTGGGGCAACCGTCACCTGTGTCCGGCCGGCGCGCCATGCGGCGCCCATGTCACGCGCGATGTACTCGTTGACGCCCGCAAGGGTCAGTCGATCAAACTCCGCCGCGCTCTGTGCCAGGTCCATGGCCTCCCCAAGACGCCACAATTGTGACGCAATGGTGGCCGCCCGAGCGCTGGAACTTTCGCCGCTCATGATCAGACCCGCCTTGGCACCCACCAGGGCGTCGCGGAACTCATCGGCAGTGATTCCCTGCTCGAATCGCTCCAGTTCGTGCATGATGCATTCCAAGGTGCGCGGGGCGCGTTCGTGGGTGCTTCCGGCGTAGACCTGCACCAATCCGCGGTCGCGACCAAGTGCGGAGGAGGCGCCGACCGAATAGCACAGGCCACGCTTTTCGCGCACTTCGGTGAAGAGGCGACTGCTGCTTGCGCCGCCCAAGATTCGGATGGCCACGCGATGGGCGTGGGCGTCGGCGTCCCGGTCCGGCGGGGCATCGAAACCGATGGCAAGGTGGGTCTGCTGGGTATCAAGCTGCACCAAATGCGATCCGCGCAGGGCGGGACGGGTCTCAACGGGGTCCTCAGTCGAGCCACTCCAGCCCTCAAGCAGGCGTTCCATCATGTCCCGGGCGCGCTCGGGCTCAATATCGCCGGCCATGCCGATCACCGTGCCAACCGGACGGGCGCGGCGCGACCACGCGGCGCGAATTTTGTCCTGCGTGAGCGACTGCAGCCCAGCAACGGTTCCGTATCCACTGCGATTAAATGGAGCCGGCATCGCAAACTCGCGCAGGCGTACGCCGGCAAGATGTTGCGGCTCATCTTCCAATCCATTCAGGGCTTGCAGCGCGATGGCGCGCACGGATTCCAGGGCATCGGCGTCCAAGTGCGGCTGCCGAACCACCAAGGAAAGTAGGCGCATTGCCTCTTCGATGCGTTCGCCCATGCATAGCGTGGAGAGCATGGTGTGATGGACCGCGGCAGCGCCATGGCGCTGCGCACCGAGTGCATCGAACGCATCAGAGATATCGCGGCTTGATTTACCCGCCGCTCCGCGCAGGATGAGTTCTGAAAGGACAGTGGCCTCGCCCTCACCAGCATCGCCCTCTGGATCGCTCGCTGTTCCGACCGGCAGCATCCAGACCGCGGCGCAACTGCGGGTGCCGGGCATGCGTTCCACCACAAGGCGGGCGCCCGAGGCAAGCGTGTACCAACGAAGAAGGTCAGTAGCCATGTGGGGATGAAGGGTAGCAGCGAAGGGGTCCGAGCGGCTGATGTTTGCTGACGGTTCGGCAAGTCAACCGCGCGCAAAGTCGGCAAACCACTCATCGGTCACATGCATGCCCACCGGTTGTTGTGCTAACCAGCGTGCCATACGCAGTGCGCCCAGTGCAAAGAGGTCACGGCTGGTGGCGGAGTGCGTGATCATGATTCGTTCGCCGGGCCCACTGAATGCCACCACGTGTTCGCCAACCACGTCGCCAGCACGAATAGCATGAATTCTTGCTGGATTCATGGGCTTTCCTGTGCCTGCGGTCACTGCGGCAGCCAGGCTCAGTGCGGTTCCACTGGGCGCATCAAGCTTGCGCACGTGATGCGTTTCCGTGATGTCAATGTCAAACCCAGGCAGTAGTCGTGCTGCCTCCGTCACCAGTTTGCGGGTCACCGCAACCCCCAACGAAGTGTTGGCGGCCACCATCGCCGGCACCCGTGCGGATGCACGTTGGATCGCATCACGTGAGGCCTGCGATAGTCCCGTGGTTCCCACCAGAAGCGCGCATCCCAGCGTGGTTGCAGCCTGCGCAGCGCGCATGGCACCATCGTCGCTTGAGAAATCAATCACCACGTCGGCTCCGCCAGGCAGAACTTCCAGCTGGTTGTCGCGGTCGATTGATTGCGCGATCAGGTATCCGCGTTCGGATGAGATGCACCCCAAGAGGCGTTGACCCATCCTTCCGAGGGCTCCATGCAAGACAATACGCAGTGGACGCAAAGAATCTTCAGCAACAGAAGAGAGGGATGACTGAGTGGTCGTCATGGGTGCATTCTCTGCAAAGGGCGCGTGATTTGCTCGGGAATTCTCGATGAATCCGTGCACTTGCAGTGATTTGCAGTTCACCCTGTAGCAGCACGAAGGGGTCCATCAAGTGCACTTTCAAAGAAATCTTAGAAAAATTCTTCTCAACCCCCTTCACAGGCCGTGCCGATACAGGTATTAATAACAAGCGTTCAGGAGCCGAGTTACGCGGGCCTCTGATCACTCCGACCCGTACGCGTAACACAAAGGGAGCCAAACCATGGCCAAGAAGAAGAAGGCTGCCAAGAAGGT
>DBCE01000102.1:214-5482 GCA_002292895.1 Phycisphaerales bacterium UBA966 | reverse complement strand
ACCATGTCATCGATACCGATGTAGACGGCAAGTCGGTCTCCCATGCGCGCACGGATCGCCGTCATGCGGCGAATGTCGCCACTGGACTCCTTGACGGCGTGCAGGTTGGGGAACTCATCGGCGAGATCCTCAAGTTGCTCGGGAAGCACGTCGGTTCCATACGCCGGCGGATTGTTGTACAGCATGCATCCAAGCGGAGTGGCCGCAAACACCCGCGCAAAGTGAGTGCGTGTCTCGCGCCAGTCACCAACGTACGCATACGGCGGCAGCACCATCAGTCCGCGACATCCACAGGCCTGTGCGGCTTGGGCAATTTCTACCGCCTCGCGCGTTCCGCATGCTCCCACTGCAGCCACCACGGGCAGTACATCCCCAAGCACTTCAACAGCGCGCGTCCAGAGTGAGCGTTTCTCATCAAGGGAAAGCAGTCCGCCCTCGCCCAGTGAACCGGGTGTCACCAATGCATTACATCCGTGCTGCGCTATCCAGGCGATGTGCCGACCAAAGAGATCCAGGTCAATGGATTCATCGGCCTTGAACGGCGTAGTGATTGCGGGAAAGACGCCGTTCCAGTCGGCACGCTGCATGGGCTTTGATGATGTTGGCATAAGTGTCATAAGTGATGAGTGGGCAATCAGCGCACAGCGGACGGAACAATGCCGTGTCGATAGGGATCAGTGGGATGGAGTAGCAACGTTCCTTGCGCAGTAATCCAGGCTCGACCGCGGATAGTTGGCAACACGCCACCTTGAGGCGCACGCGCGTACCACGCGTCAAACACACTGCCAATCAGTGATTCTTGGCGCCATACATCGCCCGGCGCAAGCATTCCGTGCGCTTCCAAGCACGCCAGTTTGGCGCTTGTTCCGGTGCCGCACGGCGAGCGGTCGTACGCGCCGCCCGGGCAGTAGACGAAACTGCGGCCGTGATTACCCGGGGCCCGTGGCGGACCAAGAAGTTCAACGTGATCAACCGGATACGAATTCACCATGCTCAAACCATCGCGCTCCAGCGCACGTTGAATGGCGCACGCAACCTGGTTGAGCGCGGGCAAATTGCTAAGTTTGATTGCTTCGCCGTGATCTTCGCACAGGAAGAATCCGTTACCACCCCAGGCGATGTCGCCGTGCACAGTGCGTCCATCATCAAGCCGAAGCGTCATGCCGGCGCGATGCACGAATGACCGAACGTTGGCCACTTCAATGCCTTCGTTTGCACCGGAAATCTGCGCTTCAACTACGCCAACTGGTGTTTCTAAACGCACTGGTCCAGGTGCAAGTTGGCCAAGGTGCGCCAGCGTGCGCACTACGCCAATGGTTCCGTGACCGCACATGCCAAGAAGCCCGGCGCTATTGAAGTAGATGACACCCGTGGCGCACGTTGGATCCGCGCTTGGAACCAGTAGCGCACCAACCAGCACTTCATTTCCGCGCGGCTCGCACACCACTGCGGACCGAAACCAGTCGTGGTGGGCTGCCAAATCTGTGGCCATGTCTTGCACCGTTCGACCTGCCAGCGCTGGCGCGCCCGCAATCACCACGCGCGTCGGCTCGCCTTCAGTGTGGCTATCCACGATGGTGATTTCTAAGGGCTTACTCATTCGCGCAGGATAGGCAACCACGCCGTGCTTGCCCGGTAGGCTCTGCACTATGGATCGCCGATCATTCGTACACGCTGGACTCGCCGCCTCCACCGCCGCTGCGCTTGGCGGAATCAGTCCGGGCGCTGCGCCCCGTTCGGTTCATGCGCCCGCCGCGCCTCAGCAAGAGCAACCTCCGGCACGCCGTGGTCGCATTCGACAGAGCGTGTGTGCGTGGTGCTTTGGCGGCATGAGCCTCGATGAACTGTGTGAAATGGCGAAGGACGTGGGCATTGGTTCAGTGGAGTTGCTCTCGGAAGATCAACTGCGTGTTCCAGCCAAGCACGGCATCACCTGCGCGGTTGCTAATGGACCGGGCGGTATCACCAAGGGTTGGAACCGCATTGAGAATCACGACGAGTTAGTCGCCAAGAGTGAAGCGCTCCTGCCCAAAGTTGCTGCCGCCGGAATTCCGCAAATGATCGTCTTCAGTGGTAATCGCGCTGGATTGCCGGATGCAGAAGGACTCAAGAACTGCGCTATCGGGCTGCGTCGCATTACGCCACTTGCAGATAAGTGCGGCGTCACTGTCATCATGGAACTGCTCAACTCCAAGGTTGACCATGGCGACTACATGTGCGACCGCACCGCGTGGGGCGTCGAACTCTGCAAGGCGGTCGGCAGTGATCGATTCAAACTGCTCTACGACATTTATCACATGCAGGTCATGGAGGGCGACGTCATTCGCACCATCCGTGAGAATCACCAGTACCTCGCGCACTACCACACCGCCGGGAATCCCGGCCGCAGCAACCTTGATGACACTCAGGAACTCAATTACAAGGGGATCACGGAAGCCATCGTGGCCACCGGCTTCAAGGGCTGGTTAGCTCAGGAATTCATGCCCCGCGGCGATGCCCGCACTGCTCTCGCGGCGGCGGTTCGCATCTGCGATGTCTGAACCCCGGTATCCTTACCCGCCTCGCACCCCCTGCACAAAGCACACACCGATGCCCAACCCAGATTCAACCGGATACAACGAAGCAGACCGCCAATTCCACGAGAAGGATCAGCAAATCTTGCAGTCCATGCGTGCAGGGCTTGACGCTCGCCGCGCTGCAGCGCAAGCCAGCGCTCAGCAGGCCGCACATTGGATGTGCTGCCCCAAGTGCGGCAACAAGATGAAGGAAGTTCCGCTGGGTGGCGTGCTTGTTGATCAATGCACTAGCTGCGGCGGCGTGTACTTCGATGCCGGTGAATTCCAAGCCATGGCCAAGCACCAACGCACCACCTCACCCATGCTTGAGAAACTCTTCTCTTGGATGCCATCATGGGGCGTTGGCGGCGATGCACGGGCATCTTGATCGCACGGCGAACTCGCGAGGCACCATAGCCCTGCTGTGGTGCGTCATTCAAAGCAAAAACACATCAGCCCGCCGAAGATGGCGGGCTGATGGACGTTTTCAACTCAGCACGGCTCAGAAGCGGCCGGTGGTATTCACCGTGTCGTACGGCGTACCGCCTGGCATCTCCATCAACCAGAAGCGGCTCCACTCATCAGCAAGGGCTCGGAAGTTCTGGTTGTAGATCATCGAGTCGTTCTGACGGCGGCGGTCCCATGACTCAAACTGACCATTGAGGTCCGGCGTCGGATTGCTGGCGATGCTGTCAAAGGAGATCAAGTAGGCGTCGTTGCAGGTCTGGTCAAGCTCGGCGACCTTCTTGGTGGTCTCCGGCGAGAGCGGCTGCTTCGCGTTCTTGTCTGATCCCTCTTCAAGAGCAACCAACTGCCGCTGCTGGGTCAATGAATTGCGGAGCGCATGCGGCAGAGCTTCGACGCGGGCATCATCCTCGTCAAGCGTGTACCAATGCTCGCTGGGGAGCTTCTCGGTGCGATACAGCTCCGTGGGCTGGGGCGCGTAGCAGCCACCAACAACCATGACGGTCATCATGGATGACATCAAGGCCGGCGCAGCAATGAGCTTGGCGGCGGACAGGGTGACTTTCAAGGCGGAGAGCGTGCTCGACATCTTCATGACTGATTCCTCTGCGTTCGACCCGCAAACCGATCTACCGGAGCGGGATTGACAGAATAGCCGAACCCGATTCTGGCGGTTGGATCAGGCATTCCTACGGCGGCCGTGGACCACCGGATCCCGCAAAAATGCCGAGAATCACTCGCTTGTGCGTCAGATTTCAATAACTTCAAAGCGCTTGGGCTGGGCCACCGTACAGCCGCCAAGGCCGGTTAATGCCTGGGCAAGCACGCCCCGCTGCCGGTCCTCACCATGGGTGAGCACCACGCGCGGCGCGGCGGGCTTCTGAGAGGCCCCCGTGAACCATTCGATCAAGCCCCCCTGTCCGGCATGCGCACTCAGCCCGCCGACGGTGCGAACGTCAGCCCGCACCACCACGTCCTCGCGGAAGATCCGGACCGTCTTGGCGCCATCGACCAGTTTCCGACCGAGCGACCCGTCGCCCATGAAACTGGTGAGTAGCACCTGCACCCCGCGCCGCCAAAGATTGTGACGCAAGTGATGCAAGATGCGACCACCATCACACATGCCGCTTCCTGCGATCACGATGGATGGATCCCAACTCTCATTCAAATCACGGCTCTGCTGCGGAGTCACGCACAAGTTCACGTTTGCAAACTCGCGCCGCGCTTGACCACTGCGCGCCAGTCCGCGTGACTCATCGTCAAAGTCGTCTGGAAACTTGTTGTAGATCTCCGTGGCGCGGATGGCCATTGGGCTGTCCAGATAAACGGGCACCACTGGCGAGCGCCCATCGCGCGCAATCTCTGCAAGCACATGCAACAACAATTGCGCACGACCAACGGCGAAACTTGGCACCAGCACCTTGCGCTTCTGCCATGCGCTTTGCTCAAGAATCGCACGCAGTTCCGCAAATGTCTCATCAGCAGGTCGATGGTCACGATCGCCGTACGTGGACTCTAAGAACACCAAGTCGGCGGGCGGACACGGCACGGGATCACGAAGAATAGGCATGCACTTCTGACCAACATCACCAGAGAACACGACCGTCTTGGTGGTGCCGCCTTCAGTAACGCGGAGTTCAACACTTGCTGACCCAAGAATGTGTCCGGCATCTTGAAAGCGCGCGGTGATGCCATCGGCCACTTCAATCAATTGCTCGTAATCATGGCCACGCATCCGTGAAACGATGGCGTCCACTTCGGCGGTTCCATAGAGCGCCACTGCGTCTGGTGTTGCCCCGGTCCGTTCTTTCCAGCGGTTTTCGCGGGCAGCGTCGCCCTCTTGGATCTTGGCAGAGTCACGCAAGATCAATTCCGCCAACGCGCAACTTGCATGCGTTGCGTGCACTGCACAGGCAAGACCAGTCAGTAGCGGCAGCCGACCAACATGGTCAAGATGCGCATGCGTCAACACCACCGCATCAAGGCGAGCAGGAACCACCGGATCAATTTCACGATTCTTTTCGTCACCCGCGCCGCGGCCTTGGAACATCCCAAAGTCAATGAGCACGTTGGCACGCGCGGTTTGCACCAAGTAACCACTACCAGTGACCTCGCCCGCGGCTCCAAGGATGGTGATCTGCATACGGTGAGATTACGCCGCCGGCCAGCGCGCCGCAGGAATGACCGCGGCGCCGGGTCCAGATGAAACGCGCTGCCATCCCGCCGGGCGCTTGAATCGACGCTCAAA
>DBCE01000102.1:0-180 GCA_002292895.1 Phycisphaerales bacterium UBA966 | reverse complement strand
CCCGCAGCGATGCGTTCGCCGATACCGGTTCGTGCCGCGTCCGCCAGCACGATCACGGATCCGCCAAATCCGGCACCGGTGAGGCGTGCGCCGTACACGCCGCCAGCGGTACCAAGTGCACGGGCCTCATCAACCAGCGCGTCAAGCTCTGGCGTGCTCACTGCAAAGTCATCGCGCAGG
>DBCE01000176.1 GCA_002292895.1 Phycisphaerales bacterium UBA966 | reverse complement strand
ACGAGCTGCGCGGTGCGCATGGATTCATCCACTGCAGTGCGATGCAATCCAAGCGCACTGCCGATGCGTTCCACTACTGATCGAATCATCGGCGTCTCAATGGTGCCCGGGCAGATGCAGTTGATTCGAATGTTGTGCTGCGTGTAGTCAACTGCCAAACTCTTGGTGAGTTGTGCCACCGCTGCCTTGGACATTCCGTATACGGCGCTGCGCGCTTTGCCAACAAACGCTTGATCAGAACCCATCAGCACAATGTTTCCGTACTGCTGCGCACGCATCACGGGCAGTACCTCCTTCAACACATGGAATGTGCCGTTGACATTGACCGACATCACCCGTTCAAATTCCGCCAGACTGGTGTCTTCAAGCGTTGCAAAATGATGAACACCAGCCGCTATGAACAACAGGTCGATACGTCCATCCCGCGCCACAATCTCCGCAATGCAGGACTGAACCTGTGAATGGTCACGAATGTCGCAGCGGTGAAATGATGCGTCCGTGGTTTCGTGAATATCAAGAACATGCGTCTTGCATCCAGCGGCCACCAATTGCCGCACTACGGCATTACCCATGCCCGTGGTTCCTCCGACAACGATCGCGACTTGGCCTTTGAATCCGCTTGCTTGCTGCATAGTGCACTGGTCCTTTGCTGACGAATGACGGCAGGCTACATGTGTGAAGCAGAGGTATCGTCACAACTATGTCGACCGACTCTTCCATTCAATCAGTACAGTCCGAAGATCGCCTGTTCCCGCCACCAGCGGACTTCGCGGCTCGCATGGGGACGGTGCACATCCCCGACATGGACGCGTACCGCGCCATGCATGAGCGTTCCATCCGCGATCAAGAGTCATTCTGGGCGGAAGTGGCGCGTGACTTTCATTGGTACAAGCCATGGACCAAGGTGCTCGAATGGAATCTGCCGGACGCCAAATGGTTTGTCGGCGGCACCACCAATGCGTGTTTCAACTGCGTGGATCGCCAAGTAGAACAGGGCCATGGCCACGAACTGGCGATCATTTGGGAAGGCGAGCCGATGTCCGGCCACACTCCCGAAGTTCGCCGCATCACCTATAGCGAATTGCGTGACGAGGTTGCCCGCTGTGCGGCAGCACTCGAGTCGCTGGGCGTGAAGAAGGGCGATGTAGTCACCTTGTACATGGGCATGGTGCCTGAGCTCGCGATTGCCGCGCTGGCGTGCGCCCGTATCGGTGCGCCCCACAGCGTGATCTTCGGCGGATTTGCCGCACAAGCGATCATTGATCGCGTGCACGATGCCGGTAGTACGGTGATCGTGACCTGTGATGGCGCGTGGCGGCGTGGATCAGTGGTGCCGCTGAAAGCGAACGTTGATGCAGCATGCGCACAACTTCCAAGTGTTCGAAAGGTGCTCGTACTCAAGCGAACCAACAACGAAGTACCGATGCATACGGGGCGCGACGTGTGGTGGCATGACTTGGTGCCAGCGCAACCAACCACTCGCGCGTGTGAGCCGGTGGATAGCGAGCATCCACTGTTCCTCTTGTACACATCGGGAAGTACTGGTAAGCCCAAAGGAATCTTGCACACCACCGGTGGATACATGGTGTTCACCGCGGCGACCGCGCGCTGGACATTCAATTTGGTACCAGGGCACAAGCAGGTGTACTTCTGTACCGCGGACATCGGCTGGATCACCGGGCACAGTTACATCGTGTATGGAATGCTGCCCAACCGCGTGCCAACGCTCATGTACGAAGGAGCCCCGAATTTCCCCGCCGAGGATCGATTCTGGGGCATCATTGCGCGGCATAACGTCACGCACTTTTACACAGCGCCAACCGCCATTCGCAGCTTCATGCGCTGGGGCAACATGCATCCGGCCAAGCATGACCTCTCCAGCCTTCGGGTCTTAGGAACCGTTGGCGAACCGATCAATCCAGAGGCGTGGATGTGGTACCACCAGATCATTGGTGGCGGCCGGTGCCCGATTGTTGACACGATGTGGCAAACCGAAACAGGCGGACATGTCATTACCCCACTGCCTGGCGCCACGCCAACCGTGCCAGGAAGTTGCACGATCCCCATGTTTGGTATCGACGCCGCAGTTGTTGACGACGCTGGCAATGAGCAGAGCGCGAACGCTGGCGGGTTGCTGGTCATTCGCAAGCCATGGCCGGGCATGTTGCGCGGCGTGAATGGTGATCGGCAGCGATTCATTGAAACGTACTGGAGCCGCGTCCCGGGCATGTATCTCGCCGGCGACGGCGCGCGCCGCGATGAGCGCGGATACTTCTGGATCATGGGCCGCATTGATGATGTGCTCAATGTCAGTGGGCACCGACTTGGAACCGCCGAGGTGGAAAGCTCGCTGGTGGGTAGCAAGTTGGTGGTGGAAGCAGCAGTCGTTGGTATGCCGCATGAGATCAAGGGCACCGGCATCACTGCCTTCTGCGTACTGCATCCTGACTATGCCAACGATGCCAGCGACTCCATGCGTAAGCGACTCATGGAATTTGTTTCCAAAGACATCGGTCCAATCGCGCGTCCGGATGTGATTCGATTCACGAATGCGCTCCCCAAGACCCGGAGCGGAAAGATCATGCGCCGACTGCTCCGCGACATTGCCGCCGGAAATGAAATCACGCAAGACACCACCACGCTCGAGGATCTCGGCGTCTTGGCGAAGTTGCGTGAAAGCGACGGAGAATGAATAGGCACGGCACGGCGATCTGACAAGTCAGGAGGTACATCAACGCGCTACAAGCCCGTGCTATCGCATGGATTACACAAAAACCTCATCAGAACTTCGACCCCCTCGCAAACCCACTGCGTAGGAATTGGTGGGCGTATGCCCTTCGTGACTGTGATTGATTCAGTTCGAGCATCCTTTACAACAAGGAAGACCAAGATGAACAGGAAGATCTGTACTGCGATTACCTGCCTACTTTCCGCATCGGTCAGCGCATTTGGCGATGCGACATTCTCATTTACCAACCAGTGGAGCGGTGGCGGCCAAGGCGCTTTCCGCATTAGTAACGGCTCTACCCAGGCGCTGCAGGGGTGGACGCTGGAATTTGACTGGAACGCAGAGATTGGCAGTGTTTGGAACGGCGTCATTCAGAGCCATGTGGGCAATCACTATGTGGTTGCTCCTGCGGCATACAACGCTGAACTGCCTGCCGGTGGCGTTATCGATATCGGCTGCGTAGCTAGCTTTGCCACGGCTGGCCTGCTTCCAACGTCACTGGTGTTCAGTGGTGGCGATAGCGGCGGTGGCGGCGAAGGCGGTGGCGGGGGCGGTGGAGGCGGAGGCGGTGGCGGCGGGCCAATCCCAACGGTCAGCATTGCCGATGCATCACTGACGCTTGCAACCTCCGGTGGCAATTCACCAGCGAATGGATTCTTATCTACCCTTGGCAATCAAATTGTTGATTCCAACGGTAACCCGGTGCGCATCTCTGGCGTCAACTGGTTCGGATTTGAAACCTCCAACAAGGTGTTCCATGGCTTGTGGACGCGCGGATACAAGTCCATGTTGGACCAAGTGAAGCAACTTGGATTCAACACACTTCGCATTCCGTTCTCCAATGACTCCCTCCGCGCCGGTGCAACCACCAACAGCATCAACTTTGCGCAGAATCCAGACCTGCAGGGCCTAACGCCGTTGCAGTGCATGGACAAAGTCATTGAGTACTGCGGCACCATTGGCCTGCGCGTCATTCTCGATCGGCATTCGGCCAAGGCCGACAACTACCTGAGCGAAGATGTGTGGTTCGTTGCTGGCGACAGTTACCACACCGAACAGCGCTGGATTGCTGACTGGGTCATGCTGGCACAGCATTACGCCGGAAATCCAACAGTCATCGGTGCTGATCTGTTCAATGAGCCGAAGCGCAGTGCAACCTGGGGAACAAGTTCTCCTCTCACTGACTGGAACAAGGCTGCGGAACGATGCGGAAATGCGGTGCTTGCCGCAAATCCATCGTGGTTGATCATCGTTGAGGGCGTTGAGCGCTACAACAATCAAACCACGTGGTGGGGTGGCAACCTCAAAGGTGTCGCCTTTGATCCAGTGGTGTTAAGTGCCAGCAACAAACTCGTTTACTCCATGCATGAGTATCCGAAGAGCGTCTATGCACAGACCTGGTTCAACGACCCAACGTATCCCAACAACATGGACGACGTTTGGAACGTGCACTGGGGCTACATCTTCAAGAATCAGACCGCGCCACTCTTGCTTGGTGAGTTTGGAAGCAAGTTGGAGTCCACCAGCGACGCGCAATGGCTTGATAAGTTGACCGACTACATCGATGGTGACTTGAACCTGGATGGCAGTCGCGATCTACCTCCTGGCCAACTGGGCATGAGCTGGACGTACTGGAGCCTGAATCCGAACAGTGGCGACACTGGCGGAATTCTCAAGGATGACTGGACCACCGTGGATACAGCCAAGATGGCCTATATCCAAGCAAGCCAGGCACCACTGATTGGCTCGGGAGCTGCTGCCTCACAGCGAATTGATTTCCCCGTCACCCTTTCGGAGGCTCCCACCAGCGCCGTCAGTGTGGCATGGGGTACCGCCAACGGAACCGCGCTTGCGGGCATCAATTACCTGTCTGCATCAGGAGTTCTCACCATCCCTGCTGGGCAACTACAAGGTCAAGTCTCCGTAGTGGTTCCTGCGCAGGCAGCCAGTGGCACCAAGCAATTCACTGTGCAACTGTCTGCACCGGTGGGCGCCACACTGTTGGATTCGATTGCCACGGGCACCTTGCGCACGGTGTGTGCAATGGACCTCAATGGCAATGGAGTTGTTGACGGCGCGGACTTGGGCCAAATGCTCGGCGCATGGGGTCCATGCTCCGGTTGCAGCACGGACCTCGACGGTGACGGTGTCACCGCGGGCTCCGACCTGGGTGCCCTCCTTGGTGCATGGGGTCCATGCCCCTAATTGAACCGGCGTCATACCGCTGTACTGGGATGGCGATTGCGCCCCCCAGTACAGCGGACCGGTCAGGGGGCGCGC
>DBCE01000214.1 GCA_002292895.1 Phycisphaerales bacterium UBA966 | reverse complement strand
TTGGAACAACGGTGAGGTAGAGCGCGTCGCCTGTGAAGCCAGCCATGGTGCCTTGTGCAACACTGACTTGCCATGACAGGCCAGCAGCGAGTGTTGGGGCATCCAACGTGCCGCTCCAGGTAACGGTCTTGCCTGCAGTGGTGGCGATCAGCTGGAAGCTGTTACCGAGGGCAGGGGTGAACGAGTTCAGAAGAGCGACCGAGAGTCGGCCTTGATACAAGATGTCGCCGTCCGCCAAGACGGTGTCGCATTGGACAACGCCAGTAGAGGGCGCGAGCGAGTTGTCCGTTCCGGCAATCTCAAAGAGCATCTGCCCAGCGGCGCGAACGCGCATGCCGCCAAATAGATCGATCACGCCGGGTGAATTGCCCCAGGTGAGGTCTGCATTGCTGACAGTCTCGAAGCTGTTGTACTTACCGCTTTCAGCGCGCACTCCGTAGGTGCCGGACGCGGAGTGGTCATTCACCCAGGCCATGGCCTCTGCCAACGCGGCTGCGTTGTTTCCTGTGGTCAGGACGGTGGCTCCCGAACTGTCGGTGACGGTGACGATGCCTGCCGAAGCGCTCGCGGTGAGGAGGGCGCTGGTGGCCCAAAGTCCGAGGGTGATGGTTGTCGTTCTGATCTTCATGATGGTGCTGTCCGTGCGGTCCGTGCGGTTCTCAGTGCTCTCGTATGTGCTGGCAGAAGTCAGCACATCCTCACGGCAACCCTCCGGAGTTGCCGTGTCACTACTTCGGTGATGGGATCAAGGGCAGGCTCCACCTGCAAACTGAATCATCGCGCTGTAAACAAGAACGTAAAGCA
The DNA here is from genome assembly GCA_002292895.1 of Phycisphaerales bacterium UBA966. Lineage (GTDB taxonomy): Bacteria > Planctomycetota > Phycisphaerae > Phycisphaerales > SM1A02 > UBA966. The sequence continues at coordinate 6,112 of DBCE01000214.1, read as the reverse complement.
CCAGCGCCACCCATCATGGATGCTTCCACGAATGCAGATTTTTTGAAATAAAGATGCATCCAAGGCGCCAAACCCAGGAGTTTCATGCTCTATACCATCGCGCAGCAACGACTTACGCATGTGTAGGCAACTGCTGCATGGCGAAGCGAGGCTGCAACCACCCGGGCGCCCGTTGAGGGATTTAGGCTCCGACTGCCTGTCCGTCCCGTCGGGGGTCACTGGCGGCGATGTACGCCCCCGGACCGCGCCAAGCCATCTGGGCGCCGCCGAAGAAGGTTGTGGCCGCCGAGTCAATGCTGACGCGGTGACCGCGTGCGGCCAGTTCAGTGACGGTGGACTCGGGGAAACCAGGTTCAAGCATCACGGTGCCGTCATCCATCACCTGCCAACGCGGGGCGTCAATGGCGCTCTGTGGGTTCAGGCCCTGATCCATCATGCGCACCACCACTTGCAGATGGCCCTGTGGTTGCATGGGGCCGCCCATCACGCCAAAGGCCGCAAGCGGCTGGCCAGCGCGCGTGAGGAATCCAGGAATGATGGTGTGGTACGGACGCTTGGCTGGGGCGTATTCATTGGGATGCCCGCGCTCAAGCGTGAACCCCGCGCCGCGATTCTGCATGGCAATGCCTGTACCGGGAATCACAATGCCAGAGCCGAAGCCCTCATAGTTTGATTGAATCCAACTCACCATGCGACCCTGTGCATCGGCGGTACAGAGATAGACAGTGCTTGATTTGGGCAGCGCACAGGCAGTCCATGTGCCCGCGCGTTCCATTCGAATGCTTGCTGCGCGCGCCTGCAGATACGCGGGCTGCAGGAGCTGCTCTGCTTCACCAGTGCCGCCATCAGGATCCGCCACGTAGCGCCTCACATCAACGAACGCCGCACGCATCGCTTCGATTTGTGCGTGCAGCGAATCAGCGCTGTCCGCCGGGAACTTGCCCATCTCGAAATGTTGCAGGATTCCAAGGGCAACTAGCGCTGCCAGCCCCTGGCCGTTCGGAGGAATCTCATGGAGCGTGATTCCGCGGTAATCGATCGACCATGGCTTGACCCATGACGGCGCGTGCTCCGCAAGATCGGTGGCACGCATCGCGCCGCCTTCAGCGCGTGCGGCGGCATCAATCCGTTCTGCAAGCACGCCGCGATAGAAACTCTCGCCGCTCGTGCGCGCGATTTCGGTGAGCGTGGCAGCGTGGTCTGGAAGTCGCACTACTTCGCCCACCGTCGGCGCGTGGCCATTCGGCGCAAACGTGGCCATCCATGCCGGGAAGTCGCGGTACCGGACTGCGGCGCGCTGCCAACCGGCAGCAGTCATCGGGCTCACCGGAAATCCATCGCGCGCATAGCGGATTGCGGGTGCGAGCAAGCGTTCAAAGGGCAGGGTTCCATGACGCGCGTGCAGCGCCATCCAACCAGAGATGCACCCCGGCACAGTGACCGCGTTCCACCCAAGGCGCGGCATTTCCGTTTCATGATCGAACGCACCGCGCGCCAGTCCAGCGGGCGATCGTCCGCTAGCGTTCAGCCCGTGCAGCGCGCCGTCCCAGATGATTCCGAATGCATCGCTGCCGAGTCCGTTGGCAGTGGGCTCCACAACTGTGAGCGCGGCCGCGGTGCAGATCGCCGCATCGACTGCGCTGCCGCCATCGATGAGCACCTGCAGCCCGGCCTGCGCGGCGAGCGGCTGACCAGTGGCAACCACTTGGTGGGCGATTGTTGGCATCCGCTGCGATCGATAGGGGAAATCCCAGCGCATCTGGGCAGGTTATCGCGCGGTTTTATTCGCCGGGGGACAATGTTTCACGTGAATTGCTGAACACGGCTCATCTTGGGGCTGGGATCGCCGACAATATTCTCCGCGCGATGAGTGGTGAGTGGCGCGGACCGGAAAGTTCACGAAGTCGCGAAGCCGCGCAATTTGGGAGGGTCACCATGCACAACTCATCTGCCATCACCCGCGCCACCAGTCTTGACCGCGTCCAACCAAAGTCACCGAGCACGGCCGATCGCCGGTCTGACTCGCGTGTGGTTCGTCACGCACTCGGGCGCCTGCGTTCGGTGCAGCTTGCGGGAGTGATTGCCCCAAGCGCGCGTATCGACGCCCCCTTCATCTGCGGCTGACCGCCGATACGATGGCGTCGTGACAGTCCCCTCGGCACAGCTAGTATCGAAGTCCAAGACGCTCGTCCTCCTTGTAGACGATCAGGTGATGATCGGCGAAGCGGTTCGTCGACTCCTGGCGCCGTTCCCTGACATCGAATTTACCGCCACCCAGGATGCCGAGACCGGCTACTCCTTGGCACTGAGCCGACGCCCCGACGTCATCCTGCAAGACTTGATGATGCCGGGCGTTGACGGCATGGAGCAGATCATCCGCATTCGTGCGAACCCAGATCTTGCCGATACGCCGCTGGTGGTGTTGTCATCGCACTCGGACGCAGTCATCAAGGAGCAGTGCTTTGGTGCCGGGGCCAATGATTACTTGGTGAAGCTGCCTGATGCCCTGGAGTTAGTGGCTCGCATCCGTTACCACGCCCGCATGGGTCGAGCGCAGCGGGATCGCGATCGCGCCATGCGTGCATTGGCAGATAGCCAGTCGGAACTGGTGCGCCGCAACTCGGAGATTGATGCTGCGAACCGCAAACTCTTTGCGATGAACGAGTTGCTTGGCGAAGAGAGTCAACGCTTGGCTGAAGTCGGCGCGCTGGGCACGAAACTTGCATGTGCTCAAGACCTCAATGAAGTCATGGATCAGGCGCTGCGTCTTGCTCGAGGCTTCACCGACGCCGACGCTGGCTCCATCTGGATGGTAGAGACAGACGGCATTCGACTTGTCTATACACAGAACGACACGCTCGAATCTGCACTTCAGCCCGGACAGCGGTTGCCGCTTGCTGATGTTGTTTTACCGCGCGATAGCACTTCCATTGCTGGCTACGTGGCGTCCACGGGCAAATCACTGCGCATTGATGATGTTCAGCACCTTGATGCTTCGCTTCCGTATCACTTCCTCTCGCAGGTTGATGCTCAAACCGGGTACCAGACGCGCAGCATGTTGGTTGCTCCATTGCGCGTCCGCGATGAAGTGCTGGGCGTTCTGCAACTGATCAACGCACGCGGTCGTGGCAAAGTATCCGCCGATGTGGCGGTATTCACACCGGGCGACGAGGCCGCGCTGGAACTCTTTGCGGGCATGGCATCGCTTGCAGTGGAGCGCGCCAATTTGGTGCGCGGCGGAATCATGCGGCTCATTGCCACCGCAGAGATGCGCGACCCGACGGAGACTGGTGCTCACGTACAGCGCGTCGCCGAGTGTTCCGTGGCCATGTATGACAAGTGGGCTGCCTTGCATAACGTGGATGAATCAGAGCGCTTCCGTCGTCGCGATGAGTTGCGGATGGCGGCCATGGTTCACGATGTCGGCAAGGTGGCCATTCCGGACCGCATCCTGAAGAAGCCAGGAAAGCTTGATGACGTGGAGTACCGGCACATGCAGACGCATTCCGTGCTCGGCGGACGATTGTTTGCAGACGCTAACAACTCGTACGACGAAGCCATGCGCGATGTCACTATCCATCACCACGACAAATGGGATGGCACTGGCTACCCCGGCAGCGTGAATGCAGCAATGATGGCGCAATTACCCGTGGAGATTGACACTATCCCGGCGGCGAAGCCCTTGCGTGGCCTGGAAATCCCACTCTTTGCGCGCATTGTTGCGGTGGCGGACGTCTACGACGCGTTGACAAGTAAGCGCGCCTACAAAGAGCCGTGGACTGCCGAGAAGGTCACCGAGTTACTTCGTTCCGAGTCCGGGCGCGCCTTCGATCCGGAGTTGGTTGATATTGCGCTGGAACTCGAGGAGTACTTCCGCTCCGTGCGCGTGCGATTCCCATAGTCAGTTCGGCAATCTGGAATGGGTTTGTCCCTTCCCCGGGTGGTGTTTGACTGGCGTGGGGCGGCACGTGAGAACTGCAATTTGAGAATTGGTTTCGAATCAGTATTATTTCGGGGCGTTTGCGATTTCACGGGCATCGCACGGGCGGTGCCTTTCCAACGACCTGCCGGAGTTTCGCATGAAACAAGTCATTCGTATGTCCGTAACGTCTGGTCTGCTTGCCGGATCCGTTTCCGGTGTCGCCTTCGGGGACTTCACCACGACCCGCTACACCTCGGGGACGAGCTACGAACTAGCGATTAGTCATGTCGTTGACTTTGACCAGGTTCGTACGCTTCTTCCGGCTGACTCAACAACTGGAATCCCCGGCGCCAATTATTGTGTCCCAACAAGCAGCGCAAATCTTTTTGCCTACATTGCAAATCATGGACGTCCAGGAGTGACGCCTGGAGCGGCGGATTGGGAAGCGAGTTCGAATTACTCTGCTGGTACATCGTTCATCAGTGGTCTTGGCGGGTTGATGTTGACCAACCGTGACACTGGTACAGCGATGTTCTTTGCGTGGTCGGCAATGTCGAATCTCCTTGGGTCGCAGGCGCCACTTTCGTTCACCGTCGCAGCCGAGTACTGGAGCCCTTCGAATGTTGTCTCATTGAAAGAGATGGCCAAGTACAGCATCAACAACGAAGCGATTCAGATATTTTCTTATGGCTACTACGACATCAAAGGAACCAACAGTGATGGCGAAACGGTCATCGATCGCGATGGCGGCCATTGCATGACGCTCGTCGGTGCTGCCCGATCTGGAAGTACGCGGGAAATCACCTACGCCGATCCGGCTGATAGTGTCGGCGAGGCGTCGCAGTCTTCCTTTAAATACCCCACGAAATACAGTGTTTGGTTGGAGAATCTGGTGGTGTCTGCAACAGTGTCCGGCTCGACCTCGAAGCCCGTGCAGAGTATGAACCACATTGTCCTGTCGTCCTCCGCAGATTTGACCCTCATTGATAATCGCCTTTCGGTGGCCCCGACGTTCTTGGCAAGTTGGGGTACTTTCGACACGAGCCTGGTGGCGTCGCTTGTGCTGCGCACAACATCGCTGACCTATCAGCCGGGAGTGCTGACGAATATCGTCACGCCACTGCCGGTCGTGCCAACAACCGGCGCGTTGGCAATGTCCCCAAGCGGTGCACTGTTCTGCCTGTCCAACGGGCAGCTGTTAGCAGAGCACATCACCGCAGCGGAGCGTTCGATGGTTCCCGTCGTTGTTCCTGGTTTGGATCTTCCGTCAATCAATGCGATTGCCTTCTGCAATGATCGCACCTTGGTGGCGGTTTCGGGACAGCAGCTGTACGCCATTTCAGAGCTTGACGCTGGACTTCCCGAACCAGGTGACAATCCCCCAGTCATTGCATGGCAGGCGCAACTCCCCTTCGTTGGCGCACAAGTGGTAACGAGTTACAAGGGACAGAATGGAACCGCTCCGCACTCAATGCTGGTGTTCTCGCCGTCGCTGCGTTCGATCTATGAGGTGAGCGGCGATCCAGCGGTGCAACCGACATTCCGCACGGTTCCGGCTCAGCTTCCGCTTGATGTCACGTTGCTCAGCCAGACCACTATTGTTGAAGATCGCCGTGGTGGACTTTGGTTTGCGCAGAAGGGAAGTTCGACTGTATCGCTTCTGAATCCTGCCGGAACGTTCTCGTCAATGACGTTGCCGGTTGTCAGCCTCAGCGCCTTCTCTCTCGACGACAATGACCAGCTACTCGTTGGCGATCAAGGGGTGATTCGCGCGTTCCGCCTCACCGCTAATGGAATCGTTGAAGTGGGGATTCAAGGATCGCCCTTTGTGGGTACGCGCGTGGGAGATGGATTCACGATTGCTCGCAGTAGTACTAACTACGAGTCGCGGTTTCATAGCGGGCCGGGTTGGCGCAATGTGCTTCCTCCATTCCCAGTATGTGTGGGCGACTTCAACTTTGACGGTGCGATTAACGGCGCGGATCTCGGGATCATGCTCTCCAAGTGGGGCACCGTTATCCCGCCTGGCGGCTCGGCTGATTCCTACCTCGACCTCAATCAGGATGGACTGATTGCCGGCGGTGACCTTGGCATCCTGTTGTCGAAGTGGGGTGTGTGCCCGTAAGGCTGTCGCTCTGGCCGCTTGATCACGCACATTCACCAAGTCGACCAACAATCGCGCGCACGCAT
>DBCE01000009.1 GCA_002292895.1 Phycisphaerales bacterium UBA966 | reverse complement strand
TGGGACCGCGCCCAGCGCGAACAACGCGCGCAGGTTCCGCAGGGATGGGAGCCAGGGAACGGCGTCCCCGCCGGCAGCACGCCAAGCAACGTGCCATCAGAGAACGGCGTGATTCCTGCGCCGGTCTCACTGGGCGCCTCGCCGGCGCGCAGCATCTACAGCAACTCCTGGTGGAACGGCTACGCCGATCCGTACTACGACACCGGCGGATTCCCAGGCCGCGATCCGAACCTCAACGTTCCGATGGCTGACGATCCCAAGACCTACGGTTGGGCACCCGAGGCGTACACGTACACCGCGCGACCCGCGTATTGGGATCTTGGTCCGAACGTGCATCCGGCAGCGGGCATGTTCCCGGGTGGGATGGTCGGCGGCGCAGGCTTTGGAATGTCGATTGGTGCAGGTGGTGCTGGTGGCGCAGGCGGCGCTGGTGGCGCAGGTGGCGCACCATGAACGAAGACGTGGCGAGTGATGACTACCAAACGCTGCGCGCGCGACCGATTCTTGGAGTTGGTCGCGGTCGAATGATTGTGATCGCGTGCGCACTCGGTATTGTGTTTCCCGTTGCAATCATGCGCAGTCATGGCGATGCGTTGGTGGAACGGTGGTCCGCCGCGCAACGCGCCGTTGATGGAAATACGTTCTGGGCATGGGCTGCATTCTTTGGAAGTCCATTCTTCTGGTTCACGGCATCAGTGGTTGGTTTCGGTGTGGCAGCGGCATTCAACTGGAGTAACACCGCGCGCTGGACTGGCATGCTGGCGTTGGGAGTGATGTGGTCTGGGCTTGCTGATATCGCCGTTGCGGGTGAAGCACTCGGCACCGCTACGGTTGGTGCAGCCGCGTGCGTGATGACACTCTGGCAGCCGCGACTCTGGCCGTTCTGCGCCGCGCTAGCCCTGGTGACGGCCACCGGGCGAATGATTGCCTCCGGAAGTTCGGTATCCGCGGCGGTGGTTGGACTCTTCCTGGGCGTGTTGGGAGTCCTGATCATTGAGTTCGGGTGGTACTCCGCTGCCCCTCGAACCCCGCCAATTCGGGGCGCAAACCCGCAGTCCTGACCGCTTGGATGGGGGTTCGCGGCTGACAAGGGGGCGCTGCCCTGCCCGTCAAATCAAAATACTGACAAAGAAGTAACCAGGAAACAATGCACGCCCCCGGTACGTAATGCATGTTGAAGCCGGCCTGTGTGCGCGGCCAATCGGACAGGAGGTCCAATCATGTCAACGAATCCGCACCATCGGCGCCACGGTCATGACGACATCGAATCTGCCCCGCGCATTCGCGCTGCAGAGTCGCTCTTCTCCCGCGCCAACCAATTCCTCGCAGCAGTTTGGAACGCGTCCGATGCTGGCATGTGCATCACGGCGGGATGTTCCGAGTGCGGCGCGCTGGAGTTCCGCCGCGCGCTTGCAACGCTTGACGGGCTATCGCCAGACGCCCCACTCACCACGCCCATCGCACTGCTACCGGAGGCGCCCGGACCTCTTGCAAGCGCGCTCGCCTCGGTTGACTTTGGCCTCTTGCGTCTCACCCCGCGCTGGTACGACGCACTTGATATCGCGCTCTTCTACGTACGTGACCGCGGCGAACTTCGCTTCGTGCTTGACGAATGGGTGCGGCGCGATGCAGTGCCGACGCGCATCCTTGACTTGGTGCTTTTTCGCCACGTGCGCTACGGATTTCCTGACGCGCGACTCACCGATCTTTGGCTTGAACGCTGCCTTGATGTAGCAGCAACCACCTGCGATGAAGGGCTTGTTGAAAGCCTGATTCTCACGTGCCCAGAGCGAGTCGGTGCCGACCCGCGCGCCTTCCGAGCTGCGATGGAAGCAGCCAATCACAGCGCATGCGTGCGCGCGATTGTTGGTCGGCTTGGTGAGTGTGCGTGACCGCGCCGCAAGGCAATCAGTGACCGCTGCCAGCGAAACGCGCGCGCACGGAACGGAAGTAACCCTCCAGTTCCAATGCGATGTCAACCAACTCCGGATCGAAGGCGCGCCCGGACTCGGAGCGAAGTAACTCGGTGACCTTCTCAGCAGGCCACGGGTCTTTGTAGGCGCGCTTACTTGTCAACGCGTCGTAAACGTCCGCGACCGCAACGATGCGCGCAAAGAGTGGGATTTCCAAGCCGCGTAACGGCTTCGCCACCGGGATGACGTCAATTTCGACTGACAATGCCGCCATCATCGCCGCGTCCACGCCACCGGGGTAGCCGGTGCCATCCCACTTGTCGTGGTGATGCATCGTGACATCGCGCATGGCTTCGTCGTACGGATTGCTGGCGTCTGCAAACAACCGTCCACCGAGTACGGAATGCGTCTGCATGTGCCGGTACTCCGCGTCGTCCAGTTTGCCTGCCTTCTTGAGGATGCGGTCCGGAATGGCCACCTTACCCACATCATGGACCATGGCCGCAAATCGCAACTCATCGCGACGACGAAGACGCTCTGATTCATCAACGTTGTGCAGGGCAGCCCACTTGTCATACATCGCTACGGAACACTCAGAAACGCGCTGTACATGCGCACCGGTCTCCGTTGGATCACGCATCTCCGCAGTGGCGATGAGGCGCATGATTCCGCCGCGCACCAAATTGGCGCGCTCCACTGCAAGCGAGGCCATGCCAGCAAACAGCTCCAGTGCGGCCTCGTCGCCCGGTGTGAATACCGCAACGTCCGCAGATACTTTGCCACGGCCGCGTGCGTTGATCAGTTGCAGA
>DBCE01000246.1 GCA_002292895.1 Phycisphaerales bacterium UBA966 | reverse complement strand
GGGCGACGATCGGCAAAGTCAACAGACGATGCCGGCATACCTACCACTGCCGGAAAGCGCGCATCAAGCGCGCCGGCGGAAAGAAACGGTTGGTTGCGCATCCAATTGCTCGCGGTATTTGAATGCCCACGCACCGAGACGGCCAGCGTGTGCATTGCTTCGTCGCCCTCGTCCCAACCGAAGGTGGGTGCCAGGTCATCAAGCCGATCGATCATCGGCCACGCCTGTGCACCGGCGCCGTAGCCCACCCAACATCGCTGCGAAATGGCAACATCGCGGTTGCGCTGCACGCCGGGATCGAGCATCGACAACGTGCTCCGTGAAAGTTGCGCTGCATCCTCCGGTGACATCGGCACGCGCCCATCCGCCAGCATGCGCAGGCCAAGGGCTTCCGCGCGCGGGATCAGCGATTCCTCAATGAGCACCGCGCGATGGATCCCCGCGAGGCTGGTAGCCACGTTCACGGATTCATTGGTCGATGCGTTCTTTGCGGTGTACGCCTTGCGTCCGCTGGGGTCGCGTGCATACGTCACGTAGCCGCGCACCCATCCCGCGCGCATGCCGCGCTCCAGGAGTTCCCACGGCGTGAAGGTGCCACGATCTACCAATCCAAGCCGCACCACGGTGCGCTCCTTCCATTCGCCGTAACGCTGCACCACGGTGTCGTTCCACACCAGTTCGTCCGCTTCGCCGCAGTTCACAGCCAACGCCGCTAGTCCGGCGAGCGACGCGGAGAGCATCTCTTCACGCATGTCGACGGTGAGGGCGGTCGCTGCGGAAGTAACTCGGGAGGTTCCTGGGCCCGAAGGAACGGCGGTCGCTGCAGTTGTCGGAACTCCGCGCACGCGCACCGTCACGAACCCGCGCGGCGCACGTTGCGCGGGCCACCACGAGTCACGAGCCGCCCGCGCAGGGTCCGAGCGTTCCATGGACAACGCCGCCAAGAACGCAAAGAGGACGGCATAGAACATCACGGGGCGCACAGGATTATTGTGGCACAAGTTGCGGCCGCATGCACGCGTTCACTACCCCGCCTTCCGCGCCGTCATATCAAGGCTCGTGATGAAATCGCTTGGCGTGGTGCCAGCCGGCAGCGCTGCCACGATCTTTAAGTAGAGCGGGTCTTGCCAATCGGTCATGGCGGCGATGTATTCGGGCTTCGGGGTGAGGACGATGTCCGTGAGGCCTGCGGCCACTGCTTGGGCGCGTGACTCCTCAACGAGCACGGCGCCTGCAACGCAGCCGACCAGCGCTTCGACATCGTGAAGCACCGCCGGTGGAAGCGGTCGCAGCAATGCCAAGTCCGAAACCGCCACGCGTCCGCCGGGAGCGAGTACGCGCGCAATTTCTTTCCATACGCGCGGCTTGTCCGGCGAGAGGTTGAGGACGCAGTTGGAGATCACCACATCAACGCTGCCATCGGCAACCGGAAGGCTTTCGATCTCACCGAGGCGGAACTCCACATTGGTGAGCCCGGTCTGCCGGGTGTATGCAGCCATATTGCGGCGCGCCTTGGAGACCATGTCCGGAGTCATATCGACACCGATCACTTTGCCAGTAGCACCGACCTTTGGGCCAGCCACAAAGCAGTCGAACCCGCCGCCTGCGCCAAGATCCAACACCACCTCACCAGCGCGGAGTGATGCGATCGCGGTTGGGTTGCCGCAGGAGAGTCCCATGTTGGATTCGGCAGGCGTACTTGCGAGCTCGCCCGCGGAGTAGCCGATCGCTGCGGCAAGTTGCTCGGGCGTAAAGGTTGCCGGCCCGCAACATCCGCCGCCTGCGGGGAGGGCGGGCTTGGCTGCCGAGCCACCACAGCAACTGGTGGCCATCGGTGCCGCGGGTTTCGCTGCAGCACCGCCACAGCAACTTGCGACCGCCGGTGCCGCCGGTTTCGCCGCTACCGCTTGCGCCGCAGACCACGAACCGACCTCAGCAATCTTTGAGTATCCAGCACGCACTTGCTGTCGCAACTGATCAGCCTCGACACTTGTTGCTGGAACCGCTGCGGCTGATGAGTTGCATCCGCACTGCGCTCCAGAGCAACACGCATTGCCCTGCGGAGAAGGATTCTTACTGTCTTGATTTCGATCATTGACGGTGTTCATATGGATCCTTGTTGGATTGAGAGGTGTTGTGAGATGTGAACTTTGATAGCTATCAATGGTGCACGTTGGTCATCGCGCCCCGCAGCAGCCGCGGGCGCATCCAGGCAGTTGCTCTGCGGGGCAGCACTGCTCAATGGCATCAGCAATCGCTCGCATTGTGCGGCACAGGTGCGCATAGTCCACCACGTAGTGGACTGTTCGACCGGTCTTACGTGACTGCACCACGCCGGCGCGTTCAAGAAGACTTAAGTGCCGCGAAACCACCGAGAGATCCACTGCACAACATTCGCCAACATCGCTCACCGTGCATGCGCAGCCACACTTCACCAAGCATCCCAACAGCCGGGACCGCGTTGGGTCACTGAGCGCCTTGAATAACTCCGGATCAAGCAGGTCATCAATCGGCCTGCAACATGCGGAGGCCTGCACGGGGGTCATTGTCCGACGTTTGCGTACTTGCACCATAATGCAAATATACATTCGCCAGCGCTGAATGTTCGATGAATTACCAATTATTTATGAAATTGCTCCCCGGCTCAGGCAAACGACGGCAATTCAAAGCCCTTGCGGTACTCGCGCCGCACGATGCTGGCGGTGGCTTCGGGGTTGTTGGTAAAGCTCAGGGTGGCCTTATCCCAACGCAGTTCCTTGTTCGGGTAGCGCGCAGCCTTGGCGCAGAGCAGACCAGCCTCCGCCATGCGCGCGCCGGCCGCAAACGGCGTCTGCACGAAAGCGTCCGGCTTGCCAATGATGCGGTCGACCCAGGAGTGCCAATGATTGCGCGCGGTGATCTCGCCTTGTCCCGGAATCTTGCTCCACTCGACTGGCTTGCCATCTTGCCAGACCTGAATCTTTCCTTCCGGCTCAACCAGCAACACGCCGCCTTCGCAGACCACCATCGTTCCGGTATTCGGCCAATCGCCCGCCGGAAGACCAAGCGCAGCACGTGACGGCGCCTGGCTCTTGTCACAGTAACTCACAACGAAGCGCGGTCCCGCAAAGCGATCGCCCGACACCGGATAGGTGAGCGTGGAATGCACATGTTGCGCGTGATAGAAGTCCGATGGACTCCGCGTCTCGGCCATCACCGCAATCGGCGAAGGAAGGTCATAGGCAAAGTGGATGACATCCAGAAGATGCGTGCACCAATCGCCCAACTGGCCGGTGCCGTAATCCCATGAAGAGCGCCAACGCAGACTGATCAGGCCTTCGCGACACGGC
>DBCE01000104.1 GCA_002292895.1 Phycisphaerales bacterium UBA966 | reverse complement strand
ATGCACGCCTCATGCGGCATCCTCTTCAATCATGAGAGCCCACGCCGCGGCGAGACATTCGTCACCCGCAAGATCACGCGTGCAGTCGGCCGCATCAAGCTTGGTATGCAGAAGAAGTTGTACCTCGGCAATATCGACGCACTGCGCGACTGGGGCTTCGCGGGCGACTATGTAGATGCCATGTGGCGCATGCTGCAGCAAGAGCAGGGTGACGACTACGTGGTGTCCACCGGCAAGATGATTAGCGTGCGCGAGTTCTGTGAACTTTCGTTCGGTCACCTCGGCATGGACTACAAAGATTTCATCGAGATCGACCCGCGCTACTACCGCCCAGCGGAAGTTGAGCAACTACTCGGAGACAACACGAAGGCGCAGAAAGTGCTGGGTTGGAAGCCCACGGTTGATGTCAAGACGCTCGCCACCATGATGGTGGAAAGCGACCTGGAACTTGCGCGCCGGGAGAAGACGCTCCGCGATGCGGGGCATGATGTTCCTGACGCTTCGGGGCATGATCAGTGACGGCAGCCGACCACGCGCAACACTAACTCCATGCGCCAAGTAGCCGGCCAAGATCCGCGCCATTCACGATGCCATCGTGATTGATATCTCCTACACCCGATCCGTTGTAGTTTCCGAGCAGCAAACTGAGGTCTGCACCGTCCACTCTCCCGTTGCCGTCGAGGTCAGCGGGCCCAATAGGTGGGCAACTGTCAAGCAGTCCATTGTTGTCTGCATCTAGGTTCGGATTGACAACAATCTGTAACTGATCAGGGACACCGTTCGCATCGCAGTCGGTGGTGACATTCCACACCACGATGGCACTGCGCGTTGCGAAGCCCGCGTCGGGACCAGCGAGCGAATCGATCCACGTCCCATCAGGGGCGTCTGTGCCGCCAAGGCAAATCGCCGAATCAAGCATGATCGCTTGCGCCGGGCGACTTGGCGCCCAAGCAAACGGTACGAATGCCGCGTTGCTCGTCCACTGCCAACCATTTCCCGCAAAGTGATATCCACCAATCCACGGTCCTGCGCAATCAAAGGCACCGCTGCCGGTGGCAATACTCATAGCGAACACCAGGGAATTGCTGTCGGGCGTTGCCGCAAGACCAGCTCCCACGTCCGTGGCAGCCGCCTGAGCCTCGCGCCACGACCATGGTTCGCCTGAGATCACAATGGCATACGTTCGTCCGTCGGCTCCAGGGCCGTCAGTCCATCGATGCACTCGGAAATCAACAATAGCGCTTGCATTGACAGTATTGCTAGCAAGCAGAATGCCCGCGGCAAGGGAACTATGAATCGCAAAGCACCTCATTGACGTCTAACAGTAACAGAAACAACACTATTTGCACAGTTTTCTTTGCGAAGTTTGCAAATGGGCTTAGACTCAAACGATGATCGGACGCAGGGCATTTCTCCGGAGGTCAGGCGGCACGCTTGCAGTCGGTGCCGCAGGCGCCGCGCTTGGCATGGGGTGGACACGGTCTGCGTCTGCTGATTGCACTGGCGCAACCATTACTGATGGCGTGCTTTCGCGGTTTCGTTCACGTATCCAGGGATCAGTCATTTTGCCGGTCGATACGCAGTATGCGACCGCACGCCTTGGTTTCAATCGCCGGTTTGATCCCTATCCCGTAATCATTGTTCGCGCCGCTGGCACTGCAGACGTAGCACGAACAATTGAATTCGCGCGAACGAACGGCATCACATTGGCCATTCGTTCCGGTGGCCACTCATACATCGGCGCATCGGGTGGAAGTGGAGTCGTCCTCGATCTATCCGCCATGAACAGCATCGCTTCCCTCGGCAACGGCCACTTCCAAATCGGTGCCGGGGCACAATTGCAGCAGGTTTACGGTGCACTTCGTTGCCAAGAGAATATGACGATCCCGTGTGGATCGTGCGATACCGTTGGATTTGGAGGCATCGCCCAGGGTGGCGGATTTGGATACCTCCAGCAAGCTCATGGAATCACCCTCGACCGGGTGCGTTCTGCGCGGGTCGTGCTTGCCGATGGAACCGTGGTCGACGCTTCGCCAGAAGCCGATGCAGATCTCTTCTGGGCGATTCGTGGTGCGGGTGGCGGCAGCCTTGGTGTCGTTACTGATTTCACCGTAGAGGCGGTGCCCTATAAGACGATTCACGTCATTGGCTGGTATTGGCCGCTGGCGAGCGCCGGCGAAGCGCTTGATCGGTTTGCCTCGCTGCAAGAATCCGGCGCAGTTCCGCGATCTGCGACGGTTGCGTTGGTATTCAACAATGGCGCGGCGTCGCTCGCCCCCGCGCAGTGTGTGTGCGTCCTGTTCTCTACGGGAACTCTGGCGGAAGCGGAAGCAACGAAACAACTCTTTGTTGGGCCCGGTGGAATTCGCGCGACGCCCGGCCTTGGATTTCAATACGACGCGGATTCGCCCGCGTGTGACCCACACGCCGTTGCGCAACGTGACTATTACCGTGCAAAGTCAGCCATTGTTTATGGTCAGCCTGCGGCAGACACTGGCGATTACCTGCGTTACTGGCTTGAGCGGCGCGTTGCTGATCCAATGTTCTCGCCATCGGATTCAGCGACCGTCAACTTCCTAACGTTCGGTGGCGCGGTCTCCGATGTTGGGCCAAGTGACACAGCCTTCCCACATCGCGATGCACTGCTTGAGGTTCAGTTTCTTGGGTACTTACAGAATCCGACCACGCAATCGATACGCAAAAACCAAGCCTGGATCCAAGGCCTGTATGCCGATGTGTTCCCGCGCCTATCAGTGCATGGCGAGGGCTGCTACGTCAATTACTGTGACGACGATCTGACGGAAGCGCAGTGGACATCACGTTACTGGGGCGCTAACTATCCGCGCCTCCAGGTCACCAAGCGACGTGTTGATCCAGCGGACTTTTTCCACGGCAAGCAGACAATTCGGTTGTAGATGCCGCTTACTTCAGTGTTCCCAAATACTCCACCACATCCCGCACCTCGCGCGGGGTGAGCACAGTTCCCATGGCTGGCATGGAGCTGATCGGTCCAAACCCCTGCGCCACCTGCGCGTTTGGATCGACCAAGCTGTTGAGCAGGCCCTTGCGGTCATACCGGTTCGCAACACCCGCTAGGCTCGGGGCAGCGTGACCGCCGGTGCCTTCCACCATGTGGCATCGGAGACACGCTGCGGCGCTGTTGAAGTTCACTACTTGCCGTCCGCGCTCGACATCACCACCTTCAAGCGTTAACAGCCACGTACCAAGCTTGTCATTGGTGGTCAGATTAGTCGCCCATGCCGCAGCTTGATCCTTGAGTTGCTGCCTCGTCGCCACCGCATCAATCACATCAATGGCAAGTGACGGAGGCAATGTGCCAGATGTCATTGCAGCCACTAACTGAGCAAGCGCCGCATCAGCCGCCACACCTTCAGTAGCGCCAATGGCCGCAATAGCAGCTTGTTTCTCCAGCGTCGTTCCACCAGAGATTGCCGCATCCAACATTTCCTGACCACGCGCTGGATCATTACGAACAACAATGGTGCGTGCCTGCGCACGCAAGCGTGGCTCGTCCGAAATCAACGCCGCATCCACCGCCTGACCAAGCTTGGCATCGCGGTCTTGC
>DBCE01000124.1:1333-7889 GCA_002292895.1 Phycisphaerales bacterium UBA966 | reverse complement strand
GACGATTGGCTGGAACTCAAGATGGGACTTGAAGTGAAGCAATTGCGCGCATTGGCTGCGCAGAGCTTCATGGTCGAAGAATTCCTAGAGAAGCAGTGGGACGCGCACCCAACGCGCCCCGCGAAGCCTGCCTTCAACCCCGGCAAACTTGCCTTGCACGCCCATTGCCACCAAAAAGCACTGTGGGGCGCGGAATCCAGCGCTGCGATCCTGCGTCGGTACTTCGGCGCGGAACTTGAAGTCTTGCAAACGGGCTGCTGCGGCTTGGCCGGTAGCTTCGGATTTACCGAAGAGCGCTACGACCTCTCCATGAAGATCGCCGAGCAAGCAGTCTTGCCAGCCGTCCGCGCACGCCCCGAGGCCATGGTCTGCGCACCCGGCACCAGCTGCCGCCATCAGATCCACGACGGAGCAGGGCGCGAGGCCCTGCATCCCGTGGAAGTGTTGCGCCGCGTGTTGGGGTAAAGGTCGACCGGATGCCCCGGCGGCGGTTCAATCCGCGCACGGTCCCCATGCCCCGAGCAGGATGCCGAGGTCTGCGCCATTCGCCACTCCGTCGCCGTTGAGGTCGACCGCCGCGCCGGCGCTCACCGGCCCCCATGCGCCGAGGAGCACGCCGAGGTCCGCGCCGTTCACCACGCCACTTCCGTCAAAGTCAGCGTCACAGGGAACGAGTGGCGATTCGCAACTGTCGATCACACCGTTACCGTTGGTGTCGGGGACCCATCCGCCGGCGATCTCGCACGAGTCGAGTACGCCGTTAATGTTGCAGTCGCTGCTCCAGGCACCCACATACACGAGGTTCATGCGCAGCCAGGTAACGCCTGCGCATCCCAGCGCGTCGACCGCGTCCGATGGATCGACCGTGATCCGCAGCGCTCCAGTCGCGTCGATGCACTGGTTGAAGGACTCGGGATCAATGACGATGTCGTGCCACGCCGGCGACACGATGCACGCGCCGCTGGTTCCAAGCACATTGACATCCAGGACGGTTCCGATACGGACGCGCACGTATTCGAGGTAGGCATCGAAGTCGCCGCGGGCCTGCACGCGCAGCGTCACGGGGGTGACCGCACGCACGGCACCGGGCACCACCCAAACCGCGGGGCTGCCGCGCCCGATCGGGGAGAAGAACGTGGAATACGCATTGACACTCAGCTGCTTCTCGCAGGTATCGCCGAGGCCGTTGGCATTGCAGTCCTCGAGGAGGTTGTCGGTTGCGTCGCACGAATCGAGATAGAGGTTGCCGTTGCAGTCCCGGCCGTCCAGCTCATCAAGGTCGAGCACGGCGTTCTGGTCGCAGTCTTCGGTTGAGAAGATGATGGAGTGGAGGCCGCCGGACGCGATCTGGTCGACCCCGCGCACGGGCGGCAGTGCGCACTGGCCGTGGGTGTTCGATCCCCAGCATGCGATCGTCCCATCCGCCCGGAGTGCGAGGGTGTGGCGTTCGCCAGCGGCGATCTGCACGACCCCGGAGAGGTCGGCCGGAACATCGCATTGCCCCGCGTTGTTGAGACCTTGGCAGCGGACGGTTCCGTCTTGGTAGAGCGCGACGGTGTGGTACTCGCCGGCGGCGACCTGCACGAACCCGATGCCCCCCAGGCTGTTCTGACCGAAGTCGTTGAGTCCCCAGCCACGGATCGTGCCGTTGGCGAGGAGTGCGATCGAGTGGAATCCTCCGCCCGCAACCTGCGTCGCATTCGTGAGGTCGGCGGGAGTGTTGCACTGCCCGTACTCGTTGGCTCCCCAGCACCTAACGGCGCCGTTCGCGCGGAGTGCGATGGTGTGGTTCGAGCCCCCCGCAACCTGCACGGCATCGATGAGGTCAGCAGGCGTACTGATCTGACCTTGGTTGTTGTTCCCCCAGCACCGGACACTGCCGTTGGCGCGGAGTGCGATGGTGTGACGGTAGCCCCCCGCGACCTGCGTGGCATCTGTGAGGTCGGCGGGAGTGTCGCACTGCCCGAACTCGTTGTATCCCCAGCACCGGACACTGCCGTTGGCGCGGAGAGCGATGGTGTGGAAGGTGCCTCCCGCAATCTGCGCGGCATCCGCAAGGTCCACAGGTGTATCGCACTGGCCGTAGAAATCGTTTCCCCACGCGCGCACTGCACCGATGGCCGGCGCAAATGCCAGTGTGAGGTCCACCTGTCCGATCAAGCCTGCGTATCCACCCACTCGGATAAAGACCGGACCAGCGCTCACCTTGAGGTTGGTGATTCGCGACTGGTACCCAGGCCCCTCCGGATTACACGAGTCGTCGTCGCAGCCGATCCGCGTCAGTTCACCGCAGGTCCCTTGGTAGACCACCGTCGAGGTATCGAAGGTCGAGGAGCAGAACTCGAGCGTCAAGGTTCCCGCCATCGGTGCGTTGAACCGCCACCAGGCGTCCTTGGAGTTGTTCCAGTTGAGGGCGGTGCACCCCTCGTCCGCCGGCGGGTTGGGCGAAGGCGTCATGGTCCCGGTGAACACCGGGACATTTACGCCGGGAACCGCCGTGAACGCGTTGCTGCAGTCGTCCCCGGGTACCTGGGCCCGGGCCGGATTCGTGAACAGTGCGAGACCTGCAAGGACGATCGCGCAGACAGAGGCGTTCCGAATCTGAATGAGTGTTTGCATGCACCGATCACCGGAACGCCGCCCAGAACCCTCAGCCCTGATCGATCATTTTTCAAAAAAATTACGAATGGCCTTCGAACACCAATCACGCCAGCCCAGAAACCGTCCCGGGGAGTCACCCAACGGGCGCCGCGAAGCCGGCGTTTGGGCCACGTGTTGGGGTCACCCGGCGGTCAATTTCACGCGACCGAGGCGAACCAGCTGATCGCTTCGTTCCTGTTGCAGTAGCAAGCGAGTTTGCGTCACCACCTTAGCGAGCGGCATACCTCACGCACATGAATCCGCCAGCCACGCCGCCAGCTCCGCTTCTCCCACTTCACCCGCAGCGAGCCCGATGAACATGGTGTACGCCTCAAGCTCCGGCGCTTCAACGCGGTAGCCGTTCATTTCCAAGAACACAAACGTAGCGATCATGGCGATCCGCTTGTTTCCGTCATTGAACGCATGGTTCATCGCTAAGCCAAACGCGAGCGAGGCAGCGAGTTCAATGACCGAAGCATCTGGCTCGTAGTTGGACTTATGCACGCAGCGATGCAGCGCCGACTGCAGCAGTCCCTCGTCACGGATGCCGTCGATGCCACCGTGCTCGGAAAGCGATTCTCGGTGCAACACCACTACCGCGTCGCGCGACAGAAACCGAAGGGCAGACTTTGCGGCGGTCATTCAGCCAACTTCCGAAGGGCGCTTCGGTAGCGCTTCATCACCGACCGACCGATGGTTAGTTGCTCGTCCAAGGCTGGGTCGAACGGCGACAACT
Source organism: Phycisphaerales bacterium UBA966 (assembly GCA_002292895.1). GTDB lineage: Bacteria > Planctomycetota > Phycisphaerae > Phycisphaerales > SM1A02 > UBA966. The sequence continues at coordinate 4,513 of DBCE01000124.1, read as the reverse complement.
CAATGCCCCGCGGCGTAACGAGCACGTGCAGGTGATCCCCCTTTTGGATGCCAAGGTGCGCAGCGAGTTCCTTGGGCAGGATCAACCCGAGGGAGTTGCCAATAGCGGTCACTTTTAAGGCGGACATGAGCAGATTATAACATTCGTTAAACCTTTGGCAACAGTGACATTTGGAGATTTCAAAGGGCGGGGCGCCAGTTCCTGCTTCTGCGTCGAGTTCGCTTCGCGCCATCCTGGCTGCTGCGGGTTGCGGCCACGCCGTCGCTCAGCAGTCCAGTGGCGCGGCGCGCGCGTGAGCCGCGGCGATTATTACCATGTAAATTAATAGTTGTAACTACCATTTTTCATGGTAGTATAACTTCATGATCGACCGCATCAATGTCACATCTCAAATTCGCGCTGCCCTTCGGCGTTCGCAGATTGTGCTGTTACTTGGGCCACGCCAGTGCGGTAAGACCACTCTCGCTCGGGCGTTCGTGAGTAGTGACAGCGGTGCATACTTTGATCTTGAATCACCAGATGATCTTGCGCGCATGAGTCAACCCATGACGGCGCTCGCGCCACTGCGTGGCACAGTCGTCATTGATGAGGTGCAGCGGATTCCTGACCTCTTTCCACTGCTACGAGTTCTTGCTGATCGCAAACCGCTCCCTGCTAGATTCCTAGTACTGGGCAGTGCATCCCCAGAGATGTTGCGACAGTCATCAGAGTCTCTCGCCGGTCGTGTTGAAATCGTGCAACTCGGATCGTTGACGCTTGCCGAGTGTGGCGCAAACACTCGTGAAAAACGTTGGATTCGCGGTGGGTTCCCGCGCGCATTCCTTTCGCGCAGCGCCAACGACTCATCGGCTTGGATGACGAACTTCATCTCGACGCTCATTGAGCGCGATCTCCATTTCTACGATGCCCGTCTCGCATCTGGGCTTGTCAGGCGGATGTGGACGATGTTCGCACACTACCACGGGCAGACCACCAACTACTCATCGATTGCGTCCAGCCTTGGCACTCCAGCGTCTACTGTTCGTCATCATCTCGACCTGTTGTCAGGACTCCTACTGGTTCGACAGCTGCAACCGTGGTTCGAGAACATCGGCAAGCGACAGGTAAAGTCGCCGCGTCTCTACTTTCGAGACACTGGCATGCTGCATTCATTACTCGGCATTCACTCGGCGAAGTCGCTGCTCTCGCATCCGCGTTGTGGTGCATCGTGGGAGGGACTTGTCGTGGAAGAAATTCTCACCAGCGTCCCGCACAGCGATGCTTACTGGTGGTCAACGCAACAGGGCGCCGAGATCGACCTAGTCCTGTTTCATAAGGGAAAACGCTTCGGTGTCGAGGTCAAGCGTGCCGACGCTCCGTCCGTCACGCCGTCGATCCGCATCGCGAAAGAGGCACTCAGCCTCAAGCAGGTCACAATCGTGCATCCTGGGGCGAAGAGCTATCCGCTTGCCAAGGGAATCAAAGCGGTGGGGATCGACGAGCTGATCCGAACTCCTACGTGCATCTACGAGCCTTGATGGAAGGCACACCCGTCAGCCAGCTCGCCTCACACTGCCCGTCGCCGCGGACGTCGCGCGAGCGCGGCTGCGAGCCATGCGCCGCTTGGTCCGGGGATCCGGACCACGTCCACGCCAAACCGGTAGCTGCTTACCTGCGAGTTGTCCAGCTCCATGATCCACAGCGTGTAGGTTCCGGCCTCCAACGGAGTCACGAATCCGACAGAGCCGGGCGAGCCTGCCATCGTGGGAAGTAGGTCCGAGCCAATGCTTGAGCTTCCAAAGTGCGCCCATCCAAGGAGCGGCGAATTGACGTTCGACCAGTCCCAGGGGATCGTCACCACCGGCCCGGTCTGCATACCGACAAACGAGAACGCGCCTCCCACGAAGGCATCTTGCACCAGTAACCGTGTGAGCACGTGCCCGGCCGGCACGGTGAACCGCACGTAGTCAAGATCGTGCATTTCCGGCACCAGCGACTGACCGGAGAATCCGGCGATGACGTTCATGCCCGAATCGAGTGTCACCACCGTCGGCGCCATGCGATCGTCTGAGAAATCCCCGAACGTCGCCTCGTCGAGGACGATCCCAGCCTGGGCCTGCGACTGTGGAAGAGTCGCCCCGAGGACGGCACCGAGGGCGAGAAGGATCGTGTCGGGCATGAGAGACTTCATGCGGGGAATTATTCTCCGCGCTCGTGAAGAAGCCGCACGCCTTCCGTAAGGATCCGGCGAAGTTTCGCTCGGCCTCGCTGGCTTCGCGAACCGTCGCCGTCGCAGCTAAGACAGCATCGACGCCCCATCTCGGTGCAGACACCTGCCCGAAACATGCGTGAAATTACAGGGGTGGCCCATTTGGGTTACCCCTGTTCACTTGCATGTCTCAGACGCTTCGCCTCTTCATACACCGCAGCAGGTGGAGCGCGTAGATCCCAGACCAGACCGCACCACGACAGTGCCGTCAAGCCATAGTGAGTCAGGTCAATCTCCCACCAATAGAAGCCCTGACGCTCGGAGCCTGGATAGCGGTGATGATTGTTGTGCCATCCCTCGCCCATGGTGATTAACGCGAGTGTCAAACTATTGCGACTGTCATCAGTGGTTTTGAAGCGTCTGCTGCCAATCAGATGCGTCAAAGAGTTGATGCAGAATGTTGCGTGGTAGGTCAGCACTGTGCTGACAAAGAACCCCCAAACGAGCATCTGAAATCCAGTGGTACCAAGACTCGGAAACAACGCGTTCAGCGCTACTCCCAAAAAGAAAGTCGCCACGGCGAGCGAAACTGGTGCAACATGGTGATGCTCATTGAGCCAACGCAACTCACGGAACTTGGCCAAATCCTTGACCGCGTCGGTATCTGTCTCAAGATGTTTGGGCGAAAGCACCCAGCCAACATGTGACCACCACAAGCCACTGATGATCGGGGAGTGAAGATCTTCAGGTTTATCTGAGTGACGGTGATGATGACGGTGATGCGCAGCCCACCAGAGCGGTCCTTTTTGAGCAGCGCTTGCGCCTACAAATGCCATGACAAATTGAAACACTCGGCCCGTTTTATAACTGCGGTGCGAGAAGTACCGGTGGTATCCACCGGTAATGGCAAACATACGAATGAAGTAAAGCGCCATGCAAACCGCAACCGCCACCCAGGAAACTCCGGTTACCAATATGAACAAGCACATCAG
>DBCE01000124.1:616-1217 GCA_002292895.1 Phycisphaerales bacterium UBA966 | reverse complement strand
CTGGAACGAGCCCAGTGTGCGGCAAAGGAGTGTAGGAGCGTCGTTGGCTGGTGTTCCAACAATTCGACAGCGGGACTGACCACGCGGCGCAAACGCGATGTGCTTACAAGTGTGGGATGGCAGCGAGAAGAAGGTGCAGGTGTGTTCAGGGCGGTGCTTGCCGACTCAAGTCCCGCACGGCCCCCAAGCGCCGAGCAGGATGCCCAGGTCCGCGCCCCCGATGACCCCGTCATCATTGAGGTCAGCGGCTGCGCCTGCTGAGGTAGACCCCCAAGCGCCGAGCAGTGCGCCGAGGTCCGCGCCGTTGACCGTGCCATCACCGTTCAGGTCGGGGGCGCATGGGTTCAGTAGCGACTCGCACGAGTCCACAACGCCGTTGCCGTTGGTATCGGGCGAGTAGCCAGCGGCAAGCTCACAACTGTCGAGCAGCCCGTTGGCGTTGCAGTCGGGGGACAGGACGTTGTTGTAGGAGAGCTCTGCCCGGATCCAGGACGCGCCACCGCATGCGGTCGGGTCAACCGCGATCGAGGGCTCGAGATCGATGCGGAGGCTGCCATCCGGGCGGATCAGCGCATTGAAGTTACTCGGCTCGATGACGATG
>DBCE01000124.1:415-586 GCA_002292895.1 Phycisphaerales bacterium UBA966 | reverse complement strand
GAACAGGTTGTTGACCTCCACGCAGTCGGCACCGTCGGACTCGAACACACGCCATGATGAGGTGCCCATGCGGACGGTGACGTACTCGAGGTACGTGCTGAGGTCGCCAACCGCGTACACCTTGACCCACACGCGGCTTGCCGCCGGCGATGCGCTCGGGATCGTCCAACT
>DBCE01000124.1:0-379 GCA_002292895.1 Phycisphaerales bacterium UBA966 | reverse complement strand
AACGGCCCCATGTTGCCCGAGCTGATCTGTACCAGGCCCATCTTCTCTTGGTTGTCGCAGAGGCCGTTGTCGTTGCAGTCCTCGAGGAGTCCGGCCGCAATGTCTACGCAGTCATGGATGTCGTTGTAGTTGCAGTCGTGACCCGCCAACTCTAAGTAGTCATTCACGCCGTTGCTGTCGCAGTCGGCGGCGAGCACCGTGGCAACGTGTGACCCGCCAGCAGCGATCGCCAGACCGGGCTTGAGGCCCGCTGGCACCGTCGTCTGCCCAGCAGAGTTCTGGCCCCAGGCGCGGATACTTCCGTCGTTGCGGAGTGCCACCGTGAAGTTCGCTCCGGCGTCGATCTGCGAGCACGCGCCAAGGTCGGTAGGCACGGTGC
>DBCE01000093.1 GCA_002292895.1 Phycisphaerales bacterium UBA966 | reverse complement strand
CGGGCCAGTACGAAAGCGTGATGCCACAATGCCCCGCGCAGAAAAGAAAGCGCCCCGACGTTTCCGTCGGGGCGCGCTTTGCTTCTGAAGTGTTCGCCGCAGATCAGAGACTGATCTTCGACGTTCCCAGCGAGCCGTGGTCGTCCATGCCGCCGCGGGACGGGCGAATGCCAGTCTGCGAACGACGCTGGCCAGCTTCTTCGTCCACGGTGGAACCCCACTGTGCACGCTTGAGACTGAGGCCGATCTTGCGGTCTTCGATGTCGACACGCAGGATCTTGACTTCGACTTCCTGGCCAGGCTTGACCACATCCTGCGGATTCTCGACCTTCTGGTCGGAGAGTTCGCTGATGTGCAAGAGACCCTCGAGGCCGTCCTCGAGTTCCACGAAGACGCCGAAGTTGGCGATCTTGGTGATGGTGCCCTTGACGATCATGCCCGGGCGGTAAGCGCTCGGGATTGCTTCGGTCCACGGATCTTCGGTGAGTTGCTTGACGCCCAAGCCGATGCGCTGCTTCTCCTGGTCCACCTCGAGGATGACGCACTGCACGCTGTCGCCCTTCTTGTAGAGCTCGTTCGGGTGAGCAACCTTCTTGGTCCAGCTGATGTCGCTGACGTGGAGCAGGCCGTCGATGCCTGGCTCGATCTCGACGAATGCGCCGTAGTTGGAAAGGTTGCGAACCTTGCCCTCCACAACGGAGCCGCGCGGGTAACGGTCGGAGACCAGTTCCCACGGATTGACTTCCGTCTGCTTCATGCCGAGCGAGATCTCCAACTTGTCCTTGTTGATCTCGAGCACCACCACGTCCACTTCGTCGCCAACAGCCACGAGCTCGCTCGGGTGGTTGACGCGACGCGTCCAGCTCATTTCGCTGACGTGCACCAGGCCTTCGATGCCTTCCTCAAGCTGCACGAATGCGCCGTAGGACATGAGGCTGACAACCTTGCCCTTGACGCGCGAATTGACCGGGTACTTCTTCTCGATCTCTTCCCATGGCGAAGTTTCCTTCTGCTTCAGGCCGAGAGCAATCTTCTCACGATCGCGGTCGATGTTGAGGATCTTGACCTCAACTTCGTCGCCAATCTTGACCACTTCGGTTGGGTGATTTACGCGGCCCCAACTCATGTCGGTGATATGCAGCAAGCCATCGAGTCCGCCGAGGTCGATGAACGCGCCGAAGTCGGCGATGTTCGTGACGGTTCCGCGAACGATGTCGCCTTCCTTGACGGCCGTGAGCAACTTGCTCTTGGCAGCGTCGCGCTCTTCTTCGATCAGCTTGCGACGGCTGATGACGATGTTCTTACGCTCTTCGTCGATCTTGAGGATCGAGGCGCGCACATTGCGGCCAACGTATTCGCCAATGTCGCCGGGGCGGCGAACATCAACTTGCGATGCTGGCAGGAACACCGGCACGCCGATGTCCACAAGCAGACCGCCCTTGATCTTGCGGAGGACCTTGCCCTCAACGATGTCGCCTTCCTTACGCGTGACCAGGATCTGTTCCCAGCCGCGGATGCGGTCAGCCTTGCGCTTGGACAGAACTACCGAACCTTCGGAGTCTTCCATCTCTTCGAGCAACACTTCAACTTCGTCACCGACGTTCACGCCGATGTCATCGAACTCTGCTTTGTCGACTTGGCCTTCGCTCTTCAGTCCGACGTCAACGATGACAAAGTCACCGGACATTCCGACCACGATGCCCTTCAGGATGCTTCCGGGCGCCATCGACTTCGGTTCGACGCCACCGACGTCAGAGCCAGAGTGGATTCCGGAAAGAATGATTTCAAGTTCAGCAGCGTCGAGGCCAATGTCCTCGATCAGGTTGTAGTCGACCATGTTGTCTCTATGGGTGCGGGTGTTTGCCGTGATGACGCGCGTCATCATGCGGCGGTGCGGGTTCCTCGGGCAACGTGCCCAAGGCAGAACAGCGAAGGATACCGATGCCGGGCTTTGATGCGAAGCGTTTCGTTGGGAAGACGATGCTCAGCGCGGGTCAGTGGGAACTTCGCCCTCATCCGCCCCAATTTCGGGATACCGGACGTACTCGTGGTCTTTGCCCTGACGCTGCATTCCACGCCACTGCAGGACGAATCCCACGGCGCCGATCGTATTGATGAGGAAGCAGGCGCCGAATGTCCAGTTCTGGAGCCCCCAGGCGCCAAGCGACTTGTACAGGCCCACCGCCAAGAAGGGGGCAATCACCCCGCGAATGCCATTCAGTGTTACGTGGACGCTCATATAGAGGGCATCGCGCTCCGGCGTGGCGAAATCTTGGTGCCCCAAGTTCCACGCGAGCGCGCCCCCGGCAAACCCGACACCCATGAATGCACCCGCCACATAGAAGAGCCAGAGTTGCCCAAGGGAAGCCGCCAGCCAGAGGGTGCCCGCCGCCGCCACGAAACTCCAACTGTGGATCGCACGGAATCGAACCACATGAACGCGGTCGAGCAGTCGCGCCCAGATCGGAATGATCAGTGGCATGGTGATCAGCGGAATAACGGTGGTGGCAAGAATCGCCTGCAGGTAGCTCGCGCCAAGGCCGTCTTCCAAGACGATGGCTTGCGGCGCGCCAATCATCAAGTTGCCCATACCGAACACGAACATCCAGATCATGAATTGTCGGTAGCCGCGATCTTCTACTAGGACGCGCCAATTGGTGTGCAGTGCATCGCCCGCCATGGCGGCGGTGTGCATGGGATTTGCACTGATCGTGCTGCGCCCGGACTCAGCACGTTCGGAACGAGCGAGTCGTCCAGCTCCGCGCAATCGCACGCCGCGAAAGATGGAGTTGCCGTACAGGCCGACAATCGCAAGCACCGGAAAGGTGACATGGAAACTCTGCGGGCTGAAGTCCATTGATGCGCCAACGATCCATCCCGCGAGCGCCAGCATCACTGACTGCACGCTGGCCATCTTTCCAGCGATGCTCGCGCGCCGTTCCTTCGGGTAGTTCTGTCGCCACACTGCGGCGCGGACGGTGATGACGCCCGTCCATGCTGCGCGTGCAAGGAGCACCAAGATGCATGTTCCGAGCAGTCCCCAGGAATTGAGTGGCATAGCGGCAACCGCCGCAACGCAGAGACAAGTACCAATCTGAATGGTGGAGATGAAGCGGATCTTGTCGCGGCCGCGGCTCACTCGCGCCCAAATGAAGCTGGTGAGATTTGCGAAGTTCGGTGCAGCACTGACAAACGCCACCGCAAAGTCCAAGAGCTCCGGCGAAATGCCCGGCACTCCCGTCCACGCCTTCTTGACCAGCACCGACATGGTGCCGCCCTCAATCGCACCGAGCATGATGGGAAGGAACGCCCACGAAAGTAATTCGCGCGCATAGTTGGCGCGCTGCATCGGCGGGAGCGTGCGCGGATGGAACCCCCACAGCCAGCCGGTGAAGAGTTCAACCAGCGAGCGTGGGTGTGCGGCGTGCTTCATTTCAAGACGACAAGCGGAGCGGTGGGGTGGATGAACGGAGCCCGACCCCATCGGGGGCTGGCGGACGCGAAGCTCG
>DBCE01000071.1:12740-12985 GCA_002292895.1 Phycisphaerales bacterium UBA966 | reverse complement strand
CGCAGCTATTCCGAACAGCAGGACATCAAGTACGCGGCGAGCCGTGGTTGGGTCGATCGCATCATTGATCCGCAGCACACCCGTGATGAACTGGTGGCGGCGATGCGAGTGGCATACCAAGCGCCAGTGGAAGCACCGTTTCGTACCGGCGTACTGCAAACCTAAAGCAACCAAGAGGAGCGAGCCATGCGCATCGTGATCGCAACTGGTAACCCGCACAAGGTGGATGAGATCCGTGCGGTGCT
>DBCE01000071.1:219-12674 GCA_002292895.1 Phycisphaerales bacterium UBA966 | reverse complement strand
CCAGCAGAGCCGGATGAGCCGGGTTCCACGTTCGAAGAAAATGCACGAATCAAGGCTCGTTATTACGCCGCTGCGCTTGGCGAGGCGGTGCTTGCCGATGACAGCGGACTGGAAGTGGACGCGCTCCAAGGAGCGCCCGGCGTCCACAGTGCGTACTGGGCTGGCACCGAAGGTTCCCGCGCGGACCGCGATGCGCGCAACAACGCGAAGTTGGTGGGTTTGATGCGCGGCATTCCGCCAGACCAGCGTCGCGCGCGCTTTGTGTGCACCATGTGCATTGCCACGCCGGACGGCATGGTGTTGATTGAGACGCGCGGCGAGTTTGAGGGAGTGATTGCTGATGAGCCGCGCGGAGCACACGGATTTGGATACGACCCACACCTGTGGATTCCTGAGCGTGCGATGACCAGCGCGGAGTTGTCGCCCCAGGAGAAAAATGCCATGAGTCATCGCGGACGCGCGGTGCGACGCTTGGCATATCTCTTGTTTCACAAACGGATTTCCTGGTGACCGACATGCAGCGCGCGGCCACTATTCCGTTACAGATTCTTTCATTGCCATCGCAGCGATACAGTTGCCATGGTTGTGGAAACTGCTGCCGTGATTTCACTGTGCAGCTGCGTGATGCGGACTTGGAAAAGTTGCGTTCGCAAGATTGGGAGCGCACGCTTGGCGATGTCACTGTTGAATTTCGCGGGCGCCGATTTCTTGCGCAGCGCCCAGATGGTGCCTGTGTGTTTCTCTTGGAGGGCGGAAAGTGCCGAATTCATGCAGAATTTGGCCTTGAAGCGAAGCCATTGGCATGCCAATTGTTTCCATTCAACTTTGCTCCGGACGCAGGCGCTGCGCATGTTGGCATCAGCTTTGCGTGTGCAAGCGTCCTGGCAAATCAGGGCGCGCCGTTACCAACGCACATGCGAGAAGTGCGCCGTATGGCGGATGCGGTTCCGGAGTTAGTACCGGTTCGAACATTTCTTGATGATGCAACTGAGGCGACGCCGGAGGAGCTTCAGTGTGTTGCAGAAGCGCTCGATGGATGGATAGCTAACAAGGCGGTGCCGTTGCTCGTTCGTATCGATGGACTGGCTTGGCTTGGTCAGCAACTCTCTGGTGCGCGATTTACCAAAGTGCGTGGAGGGCGTTTGCAGGAACTGATGCAGACGCTGGTGCAAGCGCTTCCGCAAGAGCTTCCGCTTCATCCGGTGCAGCCTGCAACGCGCGCGCAGCGAGCGACACTTCGGCAGGCGGCGTTCTTCCGTCTGGAGGATCCCAAGATCGGAGAACTCCGTCGGGTGGGACGAGTCCGCGCGATTGTTGGTCAGTACCTGCGCAGTCGCGCATTTGCGAAGGGTTCCGGAGTGATGCCAGCGATGGGTGATCGTTGGCCTTCGGCGGACTTTGCTGCCATTGATGAAGTGCGTTCGCTTCCGGATTCGCCGGAGTGGACGGCGTGTGAGGAGCTGTTGGTGCGATGGATGCGCGCCACCATCTTGGGCGGTCGCGCGTGGGGCAGCGGCTATTACGGGTGGTCAGTTCCTGCAGGAATTCAGGCATTGGCGTTGAATGTTGCGTGCGCGTGTTGGCTAGCGCGCGCGCATGCTGCCGCGGGCCGTCGTGCCGAACCAGCGCTTGAGGACCTGCGCGCTGCGATCGGTCGGGTCGATCGCGCGTGTGGTCGTGCGCCGTGGCTGGGTAGCCGTGCAGAAGCAATGCGAATGCGGTTCCTGCGCGTCGATGACGGACTGCGCCGGGTGGCTGCAGCGGCGCTACTCAACTTGGATTGACGGCGGGCTCGCGTCGACGCATCCGGTACCACGAAATCACCAACGGCAACGAGATGAGCCCGAGCGGAATGGTGGTGAACATTTCGCCAAGACTTTCAAGCAGCGCAAGTTGCTTGAATCCGCCATCGGCATGTGAAACATCAATGCCACCGCCAGCCATCCAGTTGGCGACCAAGACCGTGGTGGCCTCGCGGAATCCGATGCGTCCAAATGGATTGAGCATGACAGCAATGGCTGCTACTCCAAGCACAGTGACGGTAGCGAAGGAGAGACCCAGCTCAAGAATTTCTGCAGCACACCACATGCGCACAATCCACAGGAGAACTTCGACGACACGCAGAATGGTGCCGATCCAGTAGGTGCTCGGTGTGGTGAGCATGCGGGTCCACTCTCCGAAGCGGCGCGTGATGATCGGTAAGTGGGCGAGCCGCTGCAGCACGAATCCGCCGATAGCAAGCGCAACAAGTACAAGCGCGGCCCAGCGAAACCCAGGGACAGGGACGATGGCAGTCGCGGCGATGACTGCGCCCAGCGATACCAACACCACCAGCGTCACCGCAATGAACCAAGCGGTGGCCTGCATAAATGTCAGGCGGTTGGCAAGCAACGCGTAGGCGTATCGCACTGGAATACCCAGGCGCACCGGGAAGAAATTGCTCGTGGCAGTCACGAACGTCAGCCACTGAATCTCCATGAATCCAAGGCGCCGGACCGGAGCCAACACCATCCAGAACAGTGCGCCGTCGATGATCAAACTCACCGCGGTGGTCAGCGCAATGCCGATCACCAGCCACGGGCGTTGGTTCCATGCCGCACGCACGCTCTCAAGAATTCCGGCACGGGTTGGATCGGCAGCCACATCGATGGCGCCTTTCACTACCCATGCCACCAATGCTAGGCCAATGAGGAATCCCACCGCCTGCATGGCCGCGCGCTTGGGCGCAAGGAACCGTCTCATCATGGCGCGGAAGCCAGTCAGTTCGGTGGGCTGCTCGTTCATTGGTGGTTGTTGCCTTTGCCGTGCGGTGCGCGGGTACGTAGGCGTTCGCGCGCGATGACCCATAGAGCGCGGACGCCGTCCGTCCAGCGGATCTTCTTTCCTTCGGCAAAGGTGCGCGGTGAGTATTGCACGGGCACTTCGGCAACCTGGAACTGTGCACGCGCAAGCGCGGCGGCAATCTGCGGTTCAATGCCAAATCGTTCTTCAGAAAGCCATGGTAGGACCGTGCGCAACACGGGAATCCGGAGCAGTTTGTAGCAGCATTCCATGTCATGCACGCCCAGGCCAGTGGCTTGGTTACTGAACCAAGTGAGTGTGCGGTTTGCAAGAGCGTGCATGCGGCGGTATCCGCTGCGCTCGGTGCCAGTTCCCCAGCGATTTCCAAAGACGGCGCCAATGGACGGATTACTGAGCGCCGCAAGCAGCGCGCGGAAATCAGCGGGGTCGTATTCCAAGTCGGCATCTTGCACCAGCATGGCATCGCTGTCGGTGGCGCGAGTGAGCACTGCGCTACATCCCGTCATGAGCGCAGCACCTTTGCCCCGGTTGTGTGGATGAACAATGAGTTGCACTGCACCACCCGCGCGCGCCGCGCACTGCGCCGTTGCCTGTGCTGCTTCTGCGCGACTGCCATCGTCCACCATGATCAGTTGCACGCTCCAGCCGGTGGGCATGGGTGCTTCAAGGACGCGGCGCACAATCTCTCCAAGGGTCGACCCCTCATTGAAGACAGGCATCACCACGTAGAGGATCGGCATGCTCAGAGCAGTCCTGCGCGGCGCGTCAGGATTGCTGCTCCGGCTTACCGAGCGAAGATCGCATGCTCGTATCAGCCATGATGTTCTGCATCTTGTAGTAGTCCATCAAGCCCAGATTGCCGCTGCGCAGCGCTTCGCTGATGGCCTTGGGAATCTCTGCTTCGGCCAACACCACCAAGGCGCGGTTCTTCTCTGCTTCGGCTTGATGTTCGGCTTCCAACGCCACGGCCAGCGCGCGACGCTGCTCGGCTTGTGCCTGGAATCGCTTGGTATCAGCCTCGGCCTGCGCGGTCTGCAGATTGGCGCCGATGTTCTCGCCGACATCAATATCAGCAATATCAATGGAGAGAATCTCGAACGCGGTGCCGGAGTCAAGACCCTTGGCAAGCACGGTCTTGGAAATCTTGTCCGGGTTCTCCAGAACGCTCTTGTGATCCTCGGCACTACCGATGGTGGAGATGATGCCTTCACCGACACGAGCGATGATGGTCTCTTCAGTTGCACCGCCGACGAGGCGTGCAATGTTGGTTCGCACGGTGACGCGGGCGCGCGCCTTCAGCTGGATGCCATCCTTTGCCACGGCATCAATCGTCTGGCGACCCGACTGCACACTTGGGCAATCGATCACCTTTGGGTCAACGCTGGTCTTGACAGCGTCAAGAATGTCGCGACCGGCGAGGTCAATGGCCGTGGCGCGGTCCCACGGCAGGTCGATCTTGGCCTTGTCTGCGGCGATCATCGCGCGCACAACACGCTCAATGTTTCCACCGGCAAGGAAGTGGCTCTCCAGTTGATCCGAATCGATGTCCAGACCGGCCTTCTTTGCGGAGATTCGGTTGAAGACGATCTCGGTGGGCGACACCTTGCGCAGGCGCATCATCACCAGTTTCAGCAGACTGACCGGCGCTCCGGAGAGCCACGCCTGCACCGCGAGCTGGATGTATTGGCTGATGACGATCAGCATCACGAAACCGATCAGCCCGACGATGGCCAACACCACCCAGAAGATGATGTCGAAGTTACTGCCCGACCTGGTTGGGGCCTGTGCAAGCAAAGTGAATCCGTTGCGAAGTGCGTGTTCCGTAGACATGCCGGGATGTTAGCCGCGCGCTCGTACCACCACGCGGTCCCCGGTTGATTCAACCACCGTCACCACGGCCCCAACGTCGATCATGCCCATTTCCGCAGCAGCTTCCATGCGCAGGTCACCAAAGCGAACGAATCCGATGGGGCGAAGCGGCGTCAGTGCCACGCCCTCGGTTCCCACGGCTACTTGGCCTGCAGCGGCCTTCACTGGTTGTAAACCTTCTGAGTCGGTGTCAGTGTTTCCAAGCACCATCCGGCGCGCGATCGGGGTGCGCGTCCATAGTTTGAATCCGAACACCACTGCAAAGGGCGCTCCTGCGGAATAGGCGAGGAGCGCTGCAAACCCCCACAACATGCCGTGCATGAAGAACGCAATGATTGAAGCGACCAAGCAACTTGCAGTGGCAACCGCGAGCACGCCTCCGGTGGGAACAAAGAGTTCAAGCACTCCCAACACCACCGCGACTGCAAGCAGTACGAACCCCGCAGCAATCCACACGGAGGAATCACCGACGGCGGCAGTGTCAGCCAGCAGAGCAATGGACGCGTAGAAGTTCATTCGTTGATTTGTTCCACATCAAGAGCGTACGGGGTGGAGCGCACCACCACGATCCGCGCACCCGATGAGATGATCGGACCGATGGCCTGCACATCCATCAGTACGCCATTGAAATCAGCCTTTCCGACGGGGCGCAGTGGCGAAACAGCGATTCCCTGCGCGCCGACCGGTACCGCGCCCGATGCCGGCACTGGTGTGGATGGTCCTGGACCTCCCGTGGTGGTTGCAAGGATCGCTCCATGCAGGAGGCGTGACTGTGGCAGAACCCGTAACAGCGCCCACGCCGCACCGATCGCCAGAATGCCGCCGCCGGCGACGATGCCGATCGCCGTAGCAAGGTCGTCGCGACCTTCGGGTGTGGAAAGCGGCGCATCAAGGAAGCCCACCACCAGCCCCACCAATATGCACGCGCCGCCCAAGAACCCCACGATCCCCACCCCAGGAATCAGGAAGATCTCGATCAATACCAGTGCGATACCCAAGACCACGATCAGTAACGGCCACCAACTGGTAATGCCCGCAAATGCAGGCGCGCCAACCAGCAGTGCCAATGCCAAGGCCGCGGCTGCTCCAAACCAGCCGATCCCGGGAGCGGCAATCTCAATCAGGAATCCGCCCAGCAGCACCACCACCAAGATCAGTCGCACGGGCCAACTAGTGAGGAATCGCACCAGTGCATCGCCGACGTTTTCATCCAGTCGTTGCAGCGATGTTGCACCGAAGTAGGAGGAAAGCTCAGCGTCCGTTCCAATCTCGCGATCCGCAAGTCCAAAGGCGATCGCTTCCGGCGCGTAGGTCACCAGTAGTTCCTCTGCGCCATCGACCTGTGCCACCACGCGCCACTCTTGGGCCGTTGCCGCAGTGAGCCGTTCGCGCACGGGCGGGCGCGTCTGCTGGTCTTCCACCATGACATCGCGCTCTTCAGCGGTGCGCGGACCGTCATCGTTGCGGCGACGCAGTGATAGATCAACGAACGGAATGGCCGCCGCACCAGCGGCAATGGCGTCCCGTGGTGTGCCCGCGCTTCGCATGGTGGGGGGATCGGTCCCGAAGGCCTCGCGATATTCCGGGCGCCCAACAAAGATGCGCGCGTTGCCGTTTGCATCCGGATTCACTCGCTCCAAGAGCCACACCTCATCGGGGGCACTCACGAACGCGCGCACCAGATTCTCGTCGTAGCCGCGCCGGCGTGCGCTATCGACCACTTCGGCCAGTACAGGGGCTTCCATCTTGGCGCGTTCGGCGGTTGGCAATGGCTGTAGTCCCATACCGGGAAGCACCGCAATTGGGGCAGCGTCGCCGAAAGCAGCGCCCGGTGAAACGATGATGCCGCGACAGGCCAGCGCAATGATCGCGCCCGCGCTGTATGCCTTTGGATGTACCCACGCCCAGACCGGAAGTGGCGCGCGATCCTTCAGAAAGAGGCACAGCTCCAGCGTGGCGTACATGTCGCCACCGGGCGTATCAATCTCCAGAACGGCAGCATCGAACCCATTGGCCGATGCTTCAGCGATGCGCCGCTCGACGCTGCTCCGCGTCACAGCGTCGATCTCGCCGCGCACGGTGATCACGGCAAGCCGCGTTGCCTGTCGCCATGCCGGGACCGCAACCGCGTCGCCGGGCGCCTGGGCACGGGCTGCCGGAGTGAGCAGGGCGGCGAACATCACGATCGTTGCAGCGATGAACCGTCGGTGAATTGCTTCCCCTGAGTGTTGCATGAGATTGGTAGAGGATATCCCGCCCAAAAAGCACCGCGGCCGGCGTTGCGTGCCGGCCGCGGGAAAGGTCACTTTCAATTCAACAATCAGTCCCAGGAAACGAAATCTGAGCCGCTGTAGATATCCAACGTGGTGGTGCCAGTGGAGGTGGTGTTGGATGAGGTCTTCTGGATCCAGAGGACGCTGTCAACATTCTTCTTACCACCGGTCTGGCAGCCGGTGTCATTCTTAAAGATGTTGTCCTGCGACAGGGTGTTGATCACCAAGTCTGCTGGTCCGCCGGTGCAGGCTGCCTGCGCAAGTGGCTTTACATTTTCTGGGTACGAGGTACGCCCGTACTCAATGTGGTTGTCGTTGTAACCGATGTTGCCGTCCCACTCCTTAGTACCGCCGTGAATCAGCAGTGTCTTGGAGTTGGTGTAGTCATCGCCGGTCACTGCGCCAGCCTTGGGACCACGGTTGCCGAGGACG
This sequence comes from Phycisphaerales bacterium UBA966, assembly GCA_002292895.1. GTDB lineage: Bacteria > Planctomycetota > Phycisphaerae > Phycisphaerales > SM1A02 > UBA966. Next base: position 5,298 of record DBCE01000071.1, on the reverse strand, counting down.
GCGAACCGGGAATTGCCGGTGTTCTTCCACTCGGTCTTGCGACGCGCAGTTGGGTCGATCGGCATGGCTGAGTATGAAGTATTGCTCTGCACGAGCAGGTCGGCCTTGAAGCCGGTTCCTGTTCCTGGATCCCAATAGACATCATTGGCGGGCTTGATCATGTTCATGTTGTACGTGGCGCAGGGAATCACCTTGGCGTTGATTTCTGCGGGCGACACCATGATCTGGGCATTGACGTATCCACGGCCGAGCATCGATCCGTGCAGGTTGGCGTGATTGTTTTGAATCTCGTCGATATCGCCACGACCGGGCACTGCGCCGACGCGGTTGATTTCGCCTGGCAGCGGCAGGATGCCCTGCGAGTCGTTGGCTGCAGTCAGCCAGCCTTGGTGAATCTGCTTGACCTGTGTTCCGTCCTTTACCTGGCGTGCTGTGGCGCGAGCCTTGGCAAGTGCCGGGAGCAGGAGACCCAGGAGCAGTGCGATGATCGCCATCACGACGAGCAGTTCAACGAGGCTGAAACCCTTGTTCTGGTTGCGGTTCTTCATGTGAGTGTTTCTCATGTCAGGGTGTGATTGATTGAATTGCAAGAGGAGATGAGTTACTGATTGTCAAGCTTGTCCCACGTCGGCACGGCAATCCACTTGGTGGCGCCGTTCGGGTGGATTCCCAGCATGGTGTCTCCGCCGGCCCATGGCTGTGGCGCATTGCTCGTGTTCACGTCAACGCAACCGTTGCCAGTGAACTCGGCCGGAGTGGTTCCGCCGCAAGCAAAGAGGTTGTCCTTGGTCAGGTTGCCGCCGTTGTAAGTGCCGCACTCATAGAACACGCCGTCGGGACGGAAGGTTTCCACGAACTCCATGTGGGTGTCACCAAAGCAGACGTTGCCTTCCCAGCTCTTCTGGGGTCCGTGCAAGCGCAGGGTTGGGCTCTGCTCGTACTCGTCACCAGTGACTACGCCGTTCTTGCAACCACGGGTCGACATGTGCGGGCGTGCAGAATCCAGGTTGTTACGCCAGTGCTGCTGCTTGCGCAGTCCGCACAGGATGAGGTGAGCAAACGACGTGTGGCACTCATTGGTACCGACCGTGCCGTCAATCTTCGCCTGCATATTGGGGTCCCAATAGCTGTCGGTGGCAGGGCGGTATGCGCCGTAGTTGTAGTTGGTGTACGCCTTGACGATCGGGTTGACCTCGGTGGCGCCGTACAAGATGTCGGTGTTGAAGAGCTGCTGCGCAACGCAGGCCGAATACAGATTCTGCGTCTTGTTCTGCGCGTAGTCCTCTTCGCCTTCGCCGGGGATCTGCTGGCCGCCGTAGGCCAGGCGATTGATGAGACCAGGGGTCGGCATCTTGCCACCCTTCGTCTCGTTGGCACGACCGACCATGGCGGTGTGGACCTGCTTGATCTGGTTGGAGTCTTTGACGGTCTTGGCAGTCTGTTGCGCCTTGGCCAAAGCCGGGAGCAAGAGACCAACGAGCAGGGCGATGATGGCCACGACCACCAGCAACTCGACGAGCGTAAATGCGCGCTTCTTCATGTTCAGTAACTCCTAAGAGACGATTCGGAGAGAACAACGACTTCAAACCCAACTGCTCGCACGCGCGAGCATTGATGCCGACGAGGCATCTGCAATGCAGGTTCAGAGTGCGCGTTGGAGTGATCGCCTGAGCTCAGGCTGCCTGACGCTGCAATCGCGGGTCGGCGATCATCAACGTGTGGGCGATCCGCCAGACGATCGCAATGCGATCGTTGGGCGGGGGGTGGCTCAGGCGTCTGGGGATGCCGTGTCAGTCCGGCGATGCGGGGCACCTCTCATGCGGCGCAGGTATGGCATCAGTTCATGTTCCGTAAAGTCCGCACGTGAGTGGTGGACCGTTCTGCAGGGCAGAACGCGGGGGATGCCGCAGTCGAGAGGTGAGCGCTTTGGGCTCCAGGCGCGTCGGGATGTCGGGCAGGCGGGGCAATCGCTCCGTCTGTCCAATAGGAAGATACGGCGCGGGGGCTCAAAGTGTTGGCATGTCGTTCATCTGAATCGTCAGAATTTTCAATTCGGTAGTTCCAATAAGTGCTTGCGCTGCCAACCGGTTCCCTCATTACGATGCCCACATGACCTTCGAACAGCAACTCGCCGCCCTTGGACTGACCCTGCCCGCTGCCCCGAAACCAGTGGCGGCCTACATCCCAGCGGTTCGCACCGGGAATCTCATCTACGTGTCCGGGCAGTTGCCAATGAAGGACGGCCAGCTGATGGCCACCGGACCGGTCCCTTCCGTGTGCTCCTTCGAGGCGGCACACGCCGCGGCGCGTCAGTGCGTGCTGAATGGACTCGCGGTCATTGGCGACCAGATCGGCGGCGACTTTTCGCGCGTGGTGCGCATTGTGCGAGTGGGGGTGTTCGTGCAATCCGACAACGGTTGGACCGATCAGCCGAAGGTGGCAAACGGCGGCAGCGAACTCCTGCAGCAACTCTTTGGCGAGTCAGGCCGACACGCGCGCGCCGCAGTCGGCACGAATGCGCTGCCGCTCGGGGCGAGCGTGGAGATTGAGTTGCTCGTTGAGGTGCGCTAGGCCGCGGGAGCCATCCAGCGCCGTGGCGCTTTCCGATCACTTGCCGCCGCGCAATGTCAGTGCCAGAAGCAGCAGATTGCCGACAACGCTCACTGCCAGCAGTCCGAGCACAATGATGCCCATGGGTGTTGACCAGGGGCTTGGCGCGCGCGGCATCGAAGCGATGACCACCTCGTCTGTTCCCGTGGCTCCCAATGAATCCATGCCAGAGATGGGGCTATCGATTTTCGGTCGCGCGTGGACCGGCGCATTGCCCGCGGCTACCAAATCAAGATCCTCAATGAGGTCGGCCGCGGAGTGATACCGTTCGCGTTGATCCTTCGCCATCATCATTTCAATGATCATGGAGAGACCGCCAGAAAGATTGGGTGCAATCTGATCGGGCGGAATCAGTGGATCCCGCAGGTGTTTCTGCATCACGTCCTTCGGGGCGGTGCCATCGAACGGAACCCGACCCGTGACCATGTGGTACAGCGTGGCACCGAGACCGTAAATGTCGGTGGCTGGCGTTACATCGCGCGCGCGGATCTGCTCCGGCGAGATGTAATACGGAGTACCAAATATTTTGCCTTTTTCCTCGGTAATTGCGGCGGAATCGTCACCCGCGCGGGCCAAGCCGAGGTCGGCCAGCTTCACCACGCCGGCCTTGTTGATCATGAGATTCTTGGGCTTCACATCGCGGTGAATGAATCCCTTCGCATGCGCGTGTTTCAGCGCGCTGGCCGCTTGTCTTGCAATGTGAATCGCTTCCATTTCCGGAATGCGACGCTTGACAGTAATGCGGTCGAACACGGTATCGCCGTCGATGTACTCCATTACAAAGAAGTACTCACCACCCGGCGCGCGACCAACGTCGTAGGCGGCCACGATGTTTGGATCGTTGAGTTTGGCCGCCGCTTTTCCTTCTTTATAGAAGCGGTCGATGTACTGCGCATCCGAAGCAAATTTCTTTGGAAGCAGTTTGATGGCCACCAGTCGATCCAGGCTCAGCTGCTTGGCTAGTACCACGGTGCCCATGGCGCCAGCGCCGAGCTTCTTCATGACCTCGTATCCGGGGATGGACAGCGCAGCGGTGACAGCGGGGCCAGCCATGCTTGAGCCGGACTTTGACGACGGGTCGCTCTCGTCGCCAATCCAACCGCGGAGTGTTTCGATCTGCTCAGCAGTGAGCACGCCGCGGCCAGTAAAGACACGAACAAATTGCGCGGCGCGTTCTTCCTTTGGGATCTGCTTGAGCACTTCAAAGGCAGCAAGCACTTGGTCGCGCGTTGCTAACCCGCGCTCGACCGCAGCACGACCGATGAGCGTCTCAATGGAATGCCGGGCGTTTGCACCGGACATGGTGGTCCCGAGGCGGGCGCGCTCCGCAGGGTCCGGGGTGCTGGTTGGCTTGGGGCGGGAGTCGGACATCGTCAAACAGTTCGCGTTCGCTGCAGTGGGGTTGCTTCCGGGCTTCGAACTATACTTGTATTTCCTTGCACGCCGCGCAGCGTCGAACTATGCACCCACTCGACGACACAGCCATGGCGGACGGGATCGCTGTTTCCAACGTTATTTTGGCAAGTGGGTCACCGCGTCGCCGCGAACTGCTCGCTGCTGCTGGGGTTTCATTTATCGTGATGATTCCGGCAATTGATGACGCCGATGCCCCCGCCGACGACCGCGATCCGGAACGTTTCGTGATGAGTTTGGCATGGTTTAAGGCTCGGCAGGTACTTGCAGATGCTGCAGCCCGATTTGCAAGCGACGGCCCGCGTTGGATACTTGCCGCAGACACCATGTGCGTTGCTGACGGAGCCGTGATCGGCAAGCCGGTGGATGCTCAGGAAGCCGCGCGGATGGTGCGGGCATTTGTTGGTGCCACGCACGAGGTGGTCACTGGCATGTGCGTGCTTGACCGGCGCACGGGTGCTCGACGGATTTTTGCAGATACGGCGCGCGTCACTCTTGGTGACCTCTCTGATACGGCGATCGCTGACTACGCGGCGAGTGGTGCTTGGCGCGGCAAGGCGGGCGGTTACAACTACGCTGAGCGCGTTGCAGCTGGCTGGCCACTGCAGTGTCTCGGCGACCCAGAAACAGTCATGGGTCTGCCAATACGTTTGGTCCTTCCGGCACTTGGAATGCGAGGCGCATCATGAGTGAATCAATCCGTCCCGGCGATAGTGCCGGAGTGGAACCGGCTGCTGCGACTGGACCGCTGCATCAATCGCTGGCGCCTTTGGCGCATATGGCGGCATTTGCTTACGGATTGGGGGTTCGTGCTCGCAATTCACTCTGGGATGCCAACATCCGAAAGCCGACATCCGTTGGAATTCCGGTGATCAGTGTTGGCAATGTTTCGGTGGGCGGCACGGGCAAGACGCCGTTTGTTCGATGGTGTGTGGAGGCGTTGCAGGCGTCCGGCCATCATCCGGTGATTGCGCTGCGCGGCTACGGGGCGCGTGATGGAGTATCGGATGAAGCGGAAGAGTTCCGAGCCATGCTCCCTGGAGTTCCAGTGGCGGT
>DBCE01000071.1:0-180 GCA_002292895.1 Phycisphaerales bacterium UBA966 | reverse complement strand
GGTGCGGATCGCGTGGCATCGATAGCGCGTGCGCGTGCAGCAGATCAACGTATTGATTGCGCGGTACTTGATGACGCATTTCAGCATCGACAGATTGCTCGCGATTTAGACATTGTGCTGGTGGATGCTGGCAGACCCGCGATCAACGGCGCACTGTTGCCGGCGGGTTGGCTCCGCGAG
>DBCE01000173.1 GCA_002292895.1 Phycisphaerales bacterium UBA966 | reverse complement strand
ATGGCAACAACCAACAGGCTGGCAACAATGGCGCCGATGGTGGGGATGTAATTCAAGAAGAACACCAAGAACGAGAGTAGGAATGCAAAGGGAAGGCCAAGGGAGATGCAGGCAATCCAGTTGATGACGGCAAGCACCACGTTCAGCTGGGTAATGACCACCAGGAACGATCGAATCTTGTCGGCAACATTGCCAAGCCCACTGCTTTGCATCGCATGTGGAAACGCCACGCGCATCTTTGATGGAAAGCTTGATGCTTCAGCAATGATGAAGGCGCTCACCAAAAGTACAAACAGGAAATTCTGCAGCACCTTGGCCATGGATATCAAGATCACATCAGCAAAGTCAGTAATTTTCCATGCGTGCGCCTCGCGCAGCAGGCGTTGTGGATCAATGTCAACGCCACGTTGCTGCAGCGATTCCAGGCCGGAAAGCAGTAGCTCATCAATGCGGCGTTCATACTCCGGCAGCAATGGCTTGATGGATGCCGCTGACTGACTGAGGTAGTAGCCAAGACCAAGTGCGCCGCCCATAGTGAGTAGCAGCACAATCAGGAGTGCCAACCAACGCGGCATTCCGAGTTTGCCCTGGAGCAGTGTCAGGGGCAGGATGGCGATCATGGAGATGAACGCGGCTGCCAAGATCGGTGTGATGATTCCCGCGGCTTCACGCACGCCGGCGGCGACAACAACAATGGCCGCCAACGTCAAGAGAATGGATCGTCCCGTGCCAGTGGCAGGCGCGGTGGGGGCGGGAATTGGTTCCTGGAATGGCATGGAGTTCTTTGAATTCAGGATGGTTTTTGGGGAGTCACGGGTGGCACTGGTTTCATCGGCGNNTCGGTGTCATCGGCGATGCAGGCGTAACTGGTGCAGCAGGCGCCACCGGTGCCGCCGGCGCGGATACCGCTGGCAGCGTTCGAATTCGAATGTTTCGGTACTGGACGTGGTCGCCGTGTCCCAAGAAGCCAATCTTTCCAGTGCTGCGCCGCGCACCCGGGTGTTCTTTGCCGCTGAGCGTTCCGTCCTGCATTGCGGCATCGAGGTCGATGTCAAGAATCACCGTGTTGTTCAGGGTGACCTTGGCGTGCCGGCCATCAAGAACAATTTCTTGATCGTTCCACTCTCCCACGGGGCGCATGGCCGCGGCCGCGTTCTTGGATGGTGCAATGCCGTACACGCTGCCGTGGTGTTGCCAATCCTTCAGCCAGCCTTTGTATTTGTCGTTGGCATCGTCAAGAACTTGAAACTCCATTGCTTCGTATGCCGCATCGCCCGTACCGGGAGCACGCACGCCAATGCCGTTGTTTGCGCCGGCCGAAAGTTTGAATTGCAGGCGCAACACAAAGTTTGCATAGTCACTGGCGGTAAACAGATCCGTTCCCTTTGGTCCGCAGGTGATCGCGCCAGATTCAACGGAGTAACCGGTGGTGTCGCCAACCCATCCTTGTAGGTCGGTTCCATTGAAGAGCGACACAAAGTCAGCTTCAGTGGCGGGTGGCGCAACGGTGGCGGTGGCCATGATTGCAGCAAGGAGTGACGTGCCAACAGTGATCATCAGGACACGCTACCACGGATTATTGCGCAATCCTGAACGAGTGTGAGCAGGTCTCACGCATCGAACCGGACTAGAATTGGTGCCAATGCGAACGAGACCCCGGAACTCCGTCATCAACAGTCGAACCATCGCCGTTGCTTCGCTCATCGCCGCGACGGCTTCGCTTGCCGTTGCCGCGTTGCCGTCTGCGCCACCGTCACTTGCGGCGCCTGCGACCACTGCGCCCGCAGCGAAGTCGGCAATACAAGCGACCAAGGCTGCGAAGCCCGCGCCGATGCCAAAGCTCAAACTACAGCGCGTTGCGCCAGAAGTAGTGTTGCGCCGCCCGATACAAGTGGTCTTTGAGCCGGCCAGCGATAAGCGCATGTATGTGGTGGAACAAGCGGGGCGCATATTGGTGCTCGACCCAACTGATCGTGAAGCCAAGGAAGCGCCCGTCTTTCTTGACATGCGCAAGCAGGTGAATAGCCGCGGCAATGAAGAAGGTCTCTTGTCGGTGGTGTTCCACCCAGACTTCGCGAAGAATCACTTCTTCTTTACGTACTACACGGCAATGAACGCAGACAACAAGCGCGTCGATGTTCTCTCGCGCTGGTCCGTGGATAAAGAAACCCAAGTTGCTAAGCCGGACAGCGAGAGCATTCTCCTCACGGTGGATGATCCGTATTCCAATCACAATGGTGGAACAGTGCTCTTTGGTCGGGATGGCATGCTCTATCTCAGTTGTGGCGACGGCGGCGCCGCCAATGACCCACTGTTCGCTGGGCAGGACCTTGGGTCACTGCTTGCCAAGGTCTTGCGCATTGATGTGGATCATCCGGAGGGTGATCGCCCATACGGAATTCCTAAGGACAATCCATTCATTTCCGTGCCTGGCGCGCGGCCTGAAATCTGGGCTTACGGCTTGCGCAATGTGTGGCGAATGTCCTTCGATCGCACCACCGGCGAGCTGTGGGCTGGCGATGTTGGGCAGAATCAGTATGAGGAAGTGGATGTGGTAGTGAAGGGCGGAAACTACGGATGGAATGCGCGCGAGGGCTTGCATGAGTTTGGCGGCGGCCAGCCAGGCAAGTTTGGAAGCGACTACATCAGTCCCATCGTGGAGTATTCGCACAGCGATGGTGTCAGCATCACGGGTGGATATGTCTCCCGTTGCGCCAAGTATCCAACGATGGATGGCATCTACCTCTACGCAGACTTAGTGTCCTGCCGTATCTGGGGTCTGCGAGCCGACAAGGGCGCGTTGCTTGCGGGTCCTGAAGTGCTGCTCACCACCCGGAATCAACTACCCACCAGCTTTGGCGAGGCAAACGATGGATCGCTTTACCTGGTGACCTTTGAAGGCAGTCAGGACCCACGCGCGAAAGGCGCGGTGTGGCACATTGCGCCAGCGCAGTAAGCGCATAGACTTCCACCATGCCTGCACGCACCGCTTCTCGTCCCTTTCACATGGCATCACGCTCCCGCATGTACATGGCTGCTCCGGTAGCGCTGTTGGCGCTCTTGTGTGCGTGTGATTCGGAGAACGATGGTGACCTGTGGGGCGATTCCATGTCGCCCACGCAAATGCAGCGCGCGGAACAAGGTCCTGGGCCGGGAGGCAATATGTTTGCAACCACCCAAGGGGATAGCGATGATCCGTTTGTCGACAACCCGAGTTATCCGTTTGTGAGTGGACCGTGGTGGTCCAATCCGGCCTACAACGGCGGCTGAGTTGGCCGGCTCAAACCCGTACACTCCCGGCATGCCGCGGCATCTTCTGCAACTTGAGGGCCTAGAGGCACCTGAACTCACCGCGCTCCTTGATCGCGCTGAGGCGTTCATTCCAGCAGCTCGCGGCGAGGTTTCTGCTGCTCCGGTGCTTGCCGGGCGCTTGGTAGCCAACCTGTTCTTTGAAGACTCCACCCGGACCCGCTTGAGCTTTGAGGCTGCCGCCGCCCGACTGGGTGCCCGGGCGATTGCGCTTCAGGGTTCGGGCTCCAGTACCAGTAAGGGCGAGACGTTCTTGGATACCGCCCTCAATGTTGAGGCTCTCGGGGTGGATGCCATCATTGTTCGTACCAATCTTTCCGGCGGCCCCAACCAACTGGCGCGCCACGTGCGATGCGCCGTCATCAATGCGGGTGATGGCCGCCATGAGCATCCGACCCAAGGGCTGTTAGATTGTTTGACGATTCGGAAGTCTTTAGGCGCGATTAAGAGCGCAAATGTTGCGATCGTGGGCGATATTGCCAATAGTCGCGTCGCCCGCAGCGCGCTCCATGCACTCACAACCCTGGGGGCCAGCGTACGCCTGATTGGCCCGCCAACGCTCCTGCCACGCGGCTTTGCAACAGTGGCAAAATATCACGAACACGTGTCGATCTCACATGATCTAGAGTCTAATTTACACGATCTTGATGCGATCGTGATGCTACGGGTACAAGTAGAGCGTGCCGCCGGAGGGGCAATTGCCTCTGATTATCGGCTGCAGTACGGGCTGACTCGTGAGCGAGCCAGCCGATTGCCCTCGCACTGCATTGTCATGCATCCCGGACCGGTGAATCGTGGTGTTGAGGTGGATGACGATGTTGCTGACGACCGCCGACGCAGCCAAATCCTTCGCCAGGTGACCCATGGGGTGGCTGTTCGGATGGCAGTTCTCGAGCAAACGATTTCAGGTTAGAAGTTTGTTCGGGGGCTACTTCAATAATCGTCGCAGATGGGGGTGAAGGTACCCTGCGGTGCTTGCCGATAGCCCATTCGTCCGCCGACTTATTTGCTCGCGCGGCATGGGTGGTATTGATTCGGTCGGCGATGTTGAGCCCGGCCTTCCTCCGAAGAGGTTCTGTCACATGACTTTGGTCCGGACTGCAAAGCCAACCCGCTCAGACTGCCCTTCAGTGCACACCCATGCTCGGCTGCCGTGGGTCCTTGGTTTATCGGTGGTTGTAGCCCTGACAGGCTGCGATTACGACAGCTGGATGGATCCAAGCCGAACGGGTTACTTTGAGCACACCCCCACGTCGATCCCCATCCTTCGCAAGATCGATGTGATTGAAGTTGATGAAGACGCCTTCGCTACCGAGATGGGCCCGCCGACCGCAACGGACTTGGTTGCTGGCTCGCCGGAGTACATCTTTGCTGCAGGCGACGGCATTGATGTGCAAATCAATGATCTGTTTCAGGTGGACAAGCCAGAACAGTTCAAGCGAACCATCGATCAGTCCGGCAAGATCTTGCTGCCGATTGTTGGCTCAATCCAAGCAGCAGGCATGTCGCAGACCGACCTGGTTGCGGCAATCACTGAGAAACTCAGACCGATCATTCGCGATCCACGTGTTGACGTCACCATCCTTGAGGGTCGAGCCTTCACGTTTATGGTTGACGGCGAAGTGCGTAACGCCGGCGTGTATTCGCTCTCCCGCCCAGACTTTGATATTGAGCAAGCGGTTGCACTTGCAGGCGGAGCCAATCAAGGCGTTCGCCGCGTTCGCATTGTGCGCACCTTGAAGCTTGATGACGCCGCAGTGAAGGAGATGGCAACTGGCGGGACAACCCCAGCCGCCACTACTGGTACTGATGCAGGAAAGCCAAGTACTACGCCGAATGCGGCGTCGCCATCCGCGCCGGCCACACCTGCCGAACCACCACCGAGTGTGGACGATCTACTGAAGCAGATTCAGGCTCCGGCTACCGCTGCGCCGAGCGCGGCACCCAGTGCTGCGCCTTCTGATCCAAGCCAACCAATCGAGCCGATCGCTCCCGCTGCGAAGCCAGCCGCGCCAGCGAGCCCGGGTGCTTTGCGCTCACCATCGATGGTGGTGGACGTGGATCAACTCGAAGCACCAGGCGTTGCTGAAAAGTCAGTTCCCCATTCAGATGCCGCCGTCCAAACGCCGCCGACACAACAGGGCGCCACCGAGGCTCGCTACGTCTTCGATACTCAGAAGCAAGAGTGGGTCTACGTTCCTGCTGGAAACAGCGGACCCATCGGTCCAGACACCAATCTTGCAGCGCCAAATTCGCCCGACGGCGCTCTCACCGGCGGTGCAGCAGCAATCTCGGACGGTCGCACACTCAAGCAGGCGGTGAATTTCCGTCTCCCCAACGGTCGTAAGACGCGCGTCATCATCATTGACTGGGAGAAGTTGCAGAAGGGCGATTTGACGCAGAACGTCCTGATTCGTCCCGGCGACAAGATCCATGTGGAGAGTGATATTGGCGTCGTCTACATCGATGGCGAAGTAGCGCGTCCTGGCGTCTACAACTTGCCACCGATCGGCGAACTGACGCTCAGCCGGCTGGTGACCGCCGCTGGTGGACTTGGTCAAATCGCCATTCCGCAGCGTGTGGACCTGATCCGCAAAGTTGCCCCCGACCGCGAAGCGGCGCTGCGCGTCAACTTGGCCGCCATCCGCAACAAGGCGGAGCCGGACATTGTGATGCGTGCGGATGACCACGTCATTATTGGTACGAACTTCTTCGCCACCCCGCTCGCGGTTATCCGCAACGGGTTCCGAATGACCTACGGCTTTGGATTCCTCATCGACCGCAACTTCGGAAACGATGTATTCGGACCTCCTCCCTTTAGCCAGCAACAATTCTGATTTGTCAGAATTGGCGAACCAGATACGAGGGTGGGCGTAGGAACGCTGGCACAGATCCTCGGAACGAAGTCGGAGCCTGGATCCTTGCATGACAAGCAGCGCGGCGAACACTCCCCAACCTCGTAATGCCGCGCCCGGCGCGGCGGGAGTTGGCGTTGGCGCATTGGACCTGTCAGATCGTGCGGCAATCGCCTGGGGAGCACTCTTTGTAGTTGTGTTCGTGGGTACGTTCTTTGAGTTCTTCCGCTACCAGTTTGTCCAAGCCACCACCCAG
>DBCE01000208.1 GCA_002292895.1 Phycisphaerales bacterium UBA966 | reverse complement strand
CCAACCATCAGCACTTCTTCAATCTGTTGCGGCGCGGCGGGCACGGTTCCGGACCACACGGCCAGTGCTTGGCGAGCGGCCATTTCATCGGGGCAAAAGACACGAACATCCAGGCAGTAGTGGCGCCACCGATCGCTGGTTTCCACCGCGTGATTGAGTTGCTCAGCACATTCCGGCGAATCAATCCGAACGTGCACCGTCGTTCGCCGCGAAGGGGTGGCATGCAGTGCTTCCGAGCAGCGCACCAACGCCTCCAAGTTGCGCGAATCACCATCGCCAACGATCACCACATCATCGGCGTGAGCAATATCAGCCTGGCGCAGGCAGCGCTGGGTAATGGCATGCACCTGCAGCACCATCAACGCACCAAGCGGATGGACAAGCGTGCTTGGCGTTCGCTCCGTGCGCAGGTGCGTGAGTAGCACGCCGCGACCGATGGACGCGTGGTACGCAAGAATGTCGTCCGCGATCCAATGCGCGGCGCGACCATCGCCAATCAGAATCACCCGGCGGCGACTCGGCCAGACGTGGCTACGAATCGTGGTGCGCAAGCGGTCGTACGCACCACCTGCAAGCAACCGAAAGAGTTCAAACGCAAACATGATGGCGGCGATGGTGGCCAACACCTGCGCGGCGATCGGCATCCAGTCCATGAAACTGGCGACGGAGCCCGCTACCGCACCAAGCGGATCCTCGTTGAGTGTTAAGAGGCGACCAAGTCTGTAGACGAGCCGCCATTTTTCTTCCGGGTGTTCCACCAGGATCCATACGGAGTACAGGACGATGGCGATCACATCCGCAATCGCACCAATCATCGGCGGCTGAATGCTCCAGTGCCGATGCGTGGGCAGATGCTGGTAGCCCCGGCGGTGGGCGGGAGCGGGGGGCGCGCTCAGTAAAGCGGAAGCGAGGGCGCTTGATGACGAGGTCGACGAGCTCATAAGTGGTAGTCGAGCAGAAATACGGTCGAGAAGTGAGCATCGGTGCAGCGGCGCACGCCCATGAATGCCGTCTTTACCCTTTGCCCAACACCCTCACCCCCCTAAACTCCATCCATGCGTATCGCCACCATCGCGTCCGGCATCCTTCTCGCCGTGATCACCATCGAGCCGGCATTCGCCGCTGCTCCGCCTGCAGCCGCTGCGCCCGGCGGTCCCGCACTCTCCACGCCGATGTCCACGCCGAGCGGTGCTCGTTCACCCGCGCGCGCTCGGCCCACGCGCAAGGGTTCCATGACGCGTCGCGCGCCACGTGCGATTGACCCGGCCCCTGCCACGGCACCGAACGCCAATTCGCCCGCAAACGCCCCGAATGTTCCAACCGTTCCCGCCACGCCATCCACGCCCGGCGAGTTGAACAACACCACGGCGAACGACACGAACTCTGCTGCAACTCCAGTCAACATCGCCGCCGTGCTCGCCAGCATTCTGGCCATGCCAGAGAATGCCAGTTTCCGCGCCTGGTACGAATCGCCGCACGAATTCTCAGCGCCGCGCGCTCGCTTCCGCAACATCGCCTTCGTCGATTGGACCGACGATCAATCATGCATCGTTCGCCGCGATGCTGACAACAAATTCATGCGCGCCGGATGCGCGCCCGCCGCGTTCCGTATCCCGTCCGCCATCGACACCGCGCGCGCCGATGCGCTTGAGCGCCACTTTGGATTCCCATCTGCCGCTTTGGAAACAATCGCCTACCGCCAAACTCCGGGCGCCCTGGCTGCCATTGAACAAGCCGTCACGCAAACATTGGCGCAACACGGCATCACCTGCACGGTTGATGGAATTGCCCCCGATCACCAGTGGATTCTTGACCAATCCGCGCCCGCCGTGCGCGGCGTTGCCATTGACATCATCAACGCCTACTGGAACAACCCGCGCACGCAGCCATCCGCTCGGCAAAGTATCGAAGCACTCACAAGCTACGTACAAAACGCGATTCCGTACCACAAAGTTGATGATCACCGCAACGACCTTGTTGATGACGGCAAGACCCGCTGCGGCCTGCGCACTCCCGCCGAAGCGCTCCTTGAAGGCGGCGACTGCGATACCAAGAGCCTGCTTCTTGCAACGCTGATCCGCAGCATCGACAGTGACACCCCGCTCGCACTCGTCTACTGCATGAACGGCAACACGCCGCACATGATCCTTGCAATCGGTTGCAGCACGCAGCCCGGTGAGCAATGCATCACTGTGAACAACACCCCGATGGCGTTAGTGGAATCGACATCGGATTGGGACATCGGACACGTTGGTTCAACGGTTGCGATTGATGATGCGGAGGCGGTGGCGTTGCGGTGACTTTGTGTGGGGTGAAGTGAAACCCCTCACACCACCACCACCCCGCGCGGACACGCCACGCCAACGCGTATCCCGGGCTCACTCCCCTGACGAACATCCAACCCGCGGCAATTCACCGCATCCAGCGCGCGGCGAACGCGCTCGGGTTCTGGGTGCACAATCTCCATCCAATCAAGTCGCGCGCCCTGCGGCGCCGCAATGCTTGGATGCGCGCTCCAGCCCCAGTCAATCAACCAGGGGACGCATCCATCCAGCGGTCGCGCCGGCGGAATTGCTATTTCCCAGCTGATTTCCGTGCCATCGGCACGCATCCGTGAACCAGCCGTAACGCGCCCAAGGTCAATGCCCGCATGCAGCGCGGCCGTCAGCAATGGATCGATCGTCCGCGAATGCAACATCCACGTGGTGAGCCGCGGCGCGGCCGTCAGCCATGCTTCATGCGCGGCACCATCAGTTGCACCTACACCCATCCCAAACAACGCGCGCCCCGCAACGTTCGCGCGCCCCGCGCTCGGCGCGTTTGGGTCCGGCGCCAAGAGCTCTAAGTAACGCTCGCGCCCCAGTGACATCAACGCGTTGTGCGTGCCCCACTGCGGATGCGCGCCGCCCCGCACCGGCCGCACACCGAACGTGCGCTCCGCCCATGCAATGCCTGCGTCCAGGTCAGCGCACGTGAACACCAAGTGATCGATGTCTGCTGGGAGTGCCATTATTTCTTTGCGTAATCAAACACGCCGCGCCCGCTCTTATCTCCAAGCCGGCCCGCCTGCACCAACTGCCGAAGCATTGGGCATGGGAAGAACTTCTGATCGCCAAGCTCGCGGTACAAGACCATCATGATGTCGTGACACACGTCAAGCCCAATGAAATCAGCCAAACGCAGCGGTCCCATCGGGAAATTGCAGCCGAGTTTCATGATCTGATCAATGTCCTCTGGCTTGGCAACGCCTTCCATGCATGCGTAGAACGCCTCGTTAATCATGGGCATCAACACGCGGTTTGAAACAAACCCGGCACGGTCATTCGCCGGCACTGGCGTCTTTCCCATAGCAATCGAAAGTGCAATGGTGCGCTGCGTTGTCTCATCACTCGTCGCAAGTCCCTTGATCACTTCCACCAACGCCATGATTGGCACTGGGTTAAAGAAGTGCATGCCGATCACGCGGTGCGCGTCCGCGCCAACAGCGCTCGCAAGATCCGTGATGCTGATGCTCGAAGTGTTCGTCGCCAACACCGCGTGCGCTGGGAAGGTGGCAGCCATCTCCTTGAAGATCTTCTTCTTGATCTCCACGTTCTCAGTGGCAGCTTCAACGGCCCAGTCCGCACTCTTCGCCTCGGCCATGGTGGCCACGTAGGAGATGCGCTTCGCCGCGGCGTCTGCGTCCGCTTGCTGCAACTTGCCCTTCTCCACCGCGCGCGCGAGCGTCTTCAGGTGGTAGGCCTTGGCCTTCTCCAACTGCGCCGCACTCAGGTCAACCTGGAACGCAGCGATGCCCGCCTGCGCGGCAGTGAGCGCGATGCCGGAACCCATGGTCCCGGCTCCGATGACGGCGATGGTCTTTACTGGCGTAGAAGCAGAGGTAGTCATAAGGGCACGAATGGTAGGTGCTGACAGGGCTGATGGTTCCTTCAGGATCCGGCTGCAAAGCGGGTATCTGATTTCTGGAATCACCCCGTAAAGGGCTAGAATTGACCCCCATGAATTCCCCTGCCCAGCTCTCCGAGATGGTCTACGGCGAGCTCCGGGCATTGGCGCAGCACTACATGCGCCAGCAGCGCCCCGGGCACACGCTGCAAGCCACCGCCTTGGTGAACGAGGCCTTTCTGCGACTGGCGCGCGTTGATCCGTTGGCCTTCAACGACCGCGCTCATTTCATGGCCGTTGCCGCAAAAGCGATGCGGCAGATTCTCATCAATCACGCGGAAACCAAGGGTGCCGCAAAGCGCGGAGGAGGTGACGCGCCACGTGAGCGAGTGCATCTCGACACGGCCGCTTCCTTGGCCGATGACGGGCTTGATGCCGCGGACGTATTGGCCATCAATAACGCGCTCAATCGCCTGGAAGCGCTGGACGCTCGGAAAGCAAATGTGGTGGAAGCCAAGCTGTTCGGGGGCCTCACTCACCAAGAAATTGCTGACGCGCTGGGCATTTCCCTCACCACCGTTGAGTCCGACTGGCGCATGGCGAAAGCATGGCTTGCCAAGGAATTAGCGGCCTGAGTTAAAAATCGGCATATTCATATGAGGCTTATCCCGCCACTTCCTGTGGATTGAACATCGATGGTCACTTCCATGGACGCCGCTACCCGCTTCACTCTTCTTGATGCGCTGTTCGCCGAGGCACGCGACCTGCCCGACGATGCGTTGCGGGGATTTCTCAGCGATGTGCAAGACCCCAGCCTCCGTGCGGAACTGAATGAGCTCATCCTGCAGGACCGCGCCGGGACGCCCACCATCCGTGCGCTGCTTGACATTGGCATTGTGCTTGATGAAGCCTCGGAACCCACCCCGATACCGGAGACCATCGGCGGGTATGCGGTACTCAGCCTGGTTGGTCACGGGGCAAGCGGCATTGTGTTGCGCGCGCAACAACCAGAAACTGACCGAATTGTCGCGGTGAAGGTGCTCGGAAGCGGTGTCTGGAATCCCACTGCGCTTTCGCGATTCCGACGCGAGGTCCGCTTGCTTGGGCGCCTTGAGCACCCGTACATCGCGCGCGTCTACGGCGCAGGCACCGACAATAGCCACGCGCCGGCGCGTCCATACTTTGTGATGGAATTCGTGGACGGCGTCCCACTGACCACGTGGGTGCGCACCAATGACATCGGAGTCA
>DBCE01000095.1 GCA_002292895.1 Phycisphaerales bacterium UBA966 | reverse complement strand
GACAACGACGCTCCGATTGCCTTGCGCGTGTTGCCCCTCTTGGCGATTGCGCTTGTGGCCGGCGTCTTAGTAACAGCGATTGGTTTCGCATTGTTTCATCGCCGTGTGCACGGGCCGTCGATGTTGCTTACCGCCTCACTCCTTGCCGCGGTGGCATTCGCTAGCACCGCTGCCACCATTCCGATGGGCAGTGTTTCCGAGTTGTATTGCATGGGCGCCAATGTGGGCACAGCAATTCTGTTTGCCGCAGCGGTGGTTGCGCTCTGGAATCCGGTTGCTGCAGACGAGCGCGCGCTCTGTCGATCGGTAGCAGCCGTCGCTGCGGCCGCACTCGCTGGAATTGGTGCGATTGGTCTGGCGGGGCGGGCGCATCAGTTGGAAATCACTTGGATATGCACGCGGATGACCAATGAGTCCATTCTCGCGTTTCAGGATTCGGTTCCGCCGCGCGCCGAAGGAAATACATGCGCCGGGGTCATTTTCTTCCCAGCAAGTTGTTTCTTAGACCGGACCTACGGGCAGTACGTACTTCCGCCTGCGCAGTCCATTCTGATTGACAGCACCGAACCTTGGCTAGTACGGCGGGATCCTGCACGACCAATTTTCTTCTCGCTGAGTCAGCCCCCAGGGGTGACTGCGCCAACCGACTTGGTGTTGGACTGCACCGTGATGCCCGCGCGTGGTCATTGGTAAGCGAAGGAGGCACACTGCGCACGAGATCGCATGTGCGCATTCAGCGCCTGTTCCTCGCTTACTCGTCGCTGGTTCCTTGCCCAGTCCAGCGGCGTACGACTTTGACGTCAATACCAAACAGATCGAGCGCTCTACCGACCGATTGATTCACGATGTCATCGATTGACTTGGGCCGGTGATAGAACGCCGGCACCGGCGGCATGACGATCGCTCCGTTGAGGGTAGCGCGTTCCATGATGGCAATATGCCCAGCATGCAATGGTGTCTCGCGGAACATCAGTACCACGCGGCGTCGCTCCTTGAGTTGCACATCCGCGGCTCGCACAATGAGTTCATCGTCGAAGCAGTGCGCAATTCCGGCGAGGGTCTTTACTGAGCACGGTGCTACCAACATGCCGTCAACCTGAAACGAGCCACTGGCGATCGACGCACCGATGTCCTTGAAACCATGGACGAAGGTAGCGAGGCTCTTGACGTGCTCAAGGGAGAAATCAGTTTCTTCAGCGATGGTTCGACCGGCGGATGGTGACAACACCAAGTGTGTCTCCACCCCGACAGCTCGCAGGAGTTCCAGGGCGCGGATGCCGTAGATCGCGCCCGAGGCGCCGGTGATACCGATGATGATTCGTTGCATACGTCGCGCCGTTCAGGTGATGTGTCGAAGCCAGGAGATCTGCGCGGCCCACCGCGCCAATACCTCGCTGGGTGAGTGCAAACGATAGGAGACTCCGGCAGTTACCTCGGCATATTTTGCTCGATGTTCCTTGGTTGATTCCACAGTGGCTCGAAAAAACGCCAGTTGTGGCTCATCTGCGTGGTCGCCCGGCATCATCGCAGTAGCGGCCGCGCTTTGTTGCGGCGCTGCAACCGGCGTGGCGCGCAGTTGGATCTCAAAGACGCCCCCGTCGAGCACCAACGAAAGAGTGGCGCGTCCATCGCGCACCATATTGCGGCATGTACCGGAATGCGCCCACAGGCACAGGTTCAGATGGTGCGCATCGGTGGCCAGCACTTCGCCGACCGACAGGTGCGCGCTGTGCGGCCAGCCTGACTCATCAACTGTGGACAGCTGAAACGCTTGTCCCGCTCGCCCGAGCAGATCGGCGCCATCAAGGTAGCGCGCAACCTGCTCGGGGAGCGATGGAATTGATGAAGGACCCGCGATCATGTGGTCATGCTTACGCGAACGTCATCACTGAAACTCACTTCTTGCTAACGAGTTCGCGGAACGACTCAGCCCAATCCGTACAGGCTTTCTCAGCGGTGCCAAGCGCAGAGAGTTTCTCGGTGCCGAAGCGTTCCGTGTCATACGTCTGCATGAGCGCAGCCACCACTGGTCCGTTTGCACCATCCATCGCATAGAGCTCGGCGCCTGCATAGCCGTAGCCGCCCTTGAGAATCTGCGATTGCGGAGCGATGTTGCGCATCGGCTGGTTGGGCTTCACGCCAGTAATTGCCGCGCGAATCACCAGCGTGCGGTCGCCAGTTCCGACACCAGTTCCGAATGACTTTGCCAACGCTTCCTGCAGCAGCGTTCGCAGTTGTTGCAACTGATCAGCAGTCAGATCGCCGTATGCATTGCCATCGGGCGTGACCACCGGGTCGATGACTACCTTGCCAAAGCGGGTAGTGTCGAGGTCCTTCAATCGGAAATCCTTGCGCTTATCGCCGTCAGCTTTCAACGCAACGGTTCGTGGGATGTATCCGGTGTAGTCAACGGTCTTGCTGCAACCAGTGAGTGCGCTTGCGGCCAGAAGTGATGCCAGAGCAGTGGGAATGATGTTGGTGAATTTCATGGGTAATTCCTGTAGGAAGTGAACTGGAAAGCGTGGACGATAGTGCAATGACTTGTGCTTCGGTGAATGCAAACGCCGCCGCGAGTGACTCGCAGCGGCGTTTGATGTTGAGACCGTTGAGATCTTTCGCGAGCGTGCTCAGGCCTTTGGAGGTGCTGGAGGAGCAGGAGGTGCCGGAGGCGCTGGTGGTGCTGGTGGGACATCGCCACCCTTGCCACCTGGAGGGCCGCCAGGGCCGCCTTGCCCGCCCGGTCCGCCTGGTCCACGACCGCCTTCGCCGCGACCGCGGCCTTTGGCACCCTGGCGCAGTTCCTCTTCGGAGACCTTGCCGTCGCCGTTCTTGTCGGCGCCCTTCATGCGTTCCCACGCCTTGGCCGGCACTTCATCCTCAGTGATGAAGCCGTCGCCATTCTTGTCGAGCGTCTTAAAGTCCGGACGCTTGCGACCTTCGCCATCGCCGCCACCGTTACCTTGTCCAGGACCGCCCGGTCCGCCTTGTCCGCCAGGACCATTCGCCGGTGGGACTGGTGGGCCGCCCGCTGGGGGCTCAATTGCCACCGCAGTGGCTGCGAGTGAAAGTGCGAGGAATGCCGGCGCGATGAATGTAAATGCTTTCGTGTTCATATCAGTATGTTCCTTTCGGTAACGGGGATTTGCCGGGAGTTTGTCGGAGGGGACAAGGATTCGTCGGCAGGAATTGCGTTTGTCACGGCTTCAGACCATGTGCGGCAGTGAAACGTACCCCGCCTGTGACGGATTTCATGGAATTGCCGCACTTGTGATGAAGTGCGGCAACTTGTTTGTTGTCATGTCAGACGTTGTGCGCGCCATGCGAGCGCGCCGCGTGATTACTTGCCTGCGCCGCCTGGCTTTCCTGCGCCGCCGGGGCCTGCCGGACCGGCTGGTCGACCTGGCTTCCCAGCGCCGCCTGGACCAGCGGGACCACCGGGTTCGCCAGCGCCACCAGGACCGCGTGGGCCGCCGGGTTCACCT
>DBCE01000022.1 GCA_002292895.1 Phycisphaerales bacterium UBA966 | reverse complement strand
GAACCAGAACCAATGATGCAATTGTTGGCAACCACGCCATCGTGCCCAAGGTGAGTGTTGGTCATCCAATAGTTGCCATCACCGATGCGCGTCGGGTCCGCTGTCTTGCCGCGATGCACCGTGGTGCCTTCGCGGAAGGTGTTGCGGCTACCGATGACGCACCCCGCGCCGCCCTTCGACGCGTCAAAGCCAATATCTTGCGGCGCAAAGCCAAGGCACACGCTCGGGTACAGGACATTTCGGTCGCCGAGTTCAATCGGGCCGTTCACGATGGCATTGGCGATCAAAGTGCAGTCTGCGCCGATCTTGACCGGACCAACCGTGCCGAGGACGAGACATCCGGGGCCGATGGTGGTGCGAGCCCCGATCTCCACATCACCCTCAACGACCGCCGTGCGGTGGATGATGGCGTCGGGGTGGATGCGGGTACCGGTCTGTGTTGCGGGTTGCGGGCACATCATGCGGGAAGTGTAGGGGCAGGGCGCGGCGGTTAGGCTTCAAATTCATGGAAGGCACGGCGCCAGAATTTGTGGTGGAACAGTTGGGGCGCATGGCCTACGCCGATGCGCTTGAAGTGCAGCGCGCCCGTCACGCGGCCCTTGTTGAGGGTCGGGCGGCGGGGGCTCCGCATCGGGTGCTGGTGGTGGAGCATCCGGCGGTGATTACCGTCACTCGGCGTGTGGGAGCCGCGGGGCACGTGCTTGCTGATGAGGCGCGTCTTGCAGCGGCAGGGATTTCGCTTTGCCAGACTGATCGTGGCGGTGATGTCACGTACCACGGACCGGGGCAGGTGGTCATCTATCCAATCGTTGACTTGCAACGATTACATCTTGGCATCCATGCGTACATTCGCGCGCTTGAGGAGGCGGCCATTCGCACATGCGCTGCGTGGGGCATCGGTTGTCACCGTGAGGGCGGAGCGACTGGCGTGTGGGTAGATAGTGGCGCCCCGAGCGCTGGTGATCTGCAGGAGGGCGCGGTGGCATCCACCTCTCGAAAGATCGCAGCCATTGGCGTTCGTGTTTCGCGCTCAGCAACGCTGCACGGCATGGCACTCAACGTCCATCCAGAACTCTCACACTTCGACTTGATTGTCCCGTGCGGACTGCACGGCCGCCGAGTGACAAGCATGCGCGAAATCCTTGGTGCGGCGTGCCCACCGAGCCAGGATGTGGCATTGCGCTTAGCAGCGGAAGTGATTTCTGCGCTTAATGGTCGGTAGATGCGGTTGTCGTTCGCTGCATCAGACCTCATTGCTGGATCTGTCGCCGCACTCCGGACAAGTCACTCGTTGGTCTGCGGCGTAGATCAGTGAGTTCAGCAACGCGCCGGGGAGCAGCGGCCGCCATGCGATGCCTGCTGAGAAGAGCGGGCTCCACTCAGCGCGTGGGATGCCGTCGTAGTCGATGAGGTCCCAGTACTGCTCATGTCGCTCGACTTGCGTGTTACTTAGTTACATCGCCGACCGCCGAAGTTGGGGCGATCCTAAAATTTGGCAATGTGAGTTTGGAACGATTTTCTATCGTGATCACTTCGAGCGCTTGCTTGCATAGAAGGTTGAGGAGTTCGCAGCCGCGCTCTTGGCGCACACGTAGTGCTTGATCGGCATCGCTCTGCCCGCCGGAACCAGAGAACGATGCATCACACACGCCTCGAAGCCAAGCCTCGTCGGCGTTCACGCGATCGAGAGCCGCGCGAAAGGCGGCCTCGAACAACGCAACCAGTACTTCGCGTTGCTCTTGATCGGCGACGGCCAAGATGGTCTGCCGAAACTCCTCAATGGCAGGTGGCCAAAAGACGAACTGACAGCGACTCGCTATTTCCGTCCAAAATCTACGCCGCAATTCGCTCGACGCAGGCTCTTCAAGTGCTATTGAAAAGCGCTGGAGCGTTGTCAATACAAGGCTTGATAGTTCGAGCGCACCGCGGCGGATTTTAGGCAACGCCTCTGTGGCGCGTCGGGTAAGTGGTTCACTTGTAACGTTCGAGTCGAGCCCACGAGGCGGCTGTTCGAGCTGTCGAAGCAGTCGTCTTGAAGTTGCTCGCATGACGCGGACTTCATTGGTACGCAATCGATCTGCCAACCGAACATACATGTCGCAGTACTGGACGACGAGCGCTTCCAACTCTGCCGCGTGAGTGGGTGAATTGGGGAAGCACGCGGTGACTGTATCGAGCAGCGCGACAAGATCGATCGAGCCCGTGGCGATGTGCGCGCCCGGCATAGGGCTAGTGGCGAAGACAACCGCGTACTCGAATCGGGGCCATTGATCCGCATGACCATCGGAAAAACTGCAGCGGACAGCATCCAAGAGATCTCGTTCGGCCGCTGCTTGCTCGTCCGCAATCGGCGCAAGCGCGATCTCGCGTTGTACACAGAGGCGAAGCCAGCCGGACACCCCATCCGGTCCATCGACAGAACTCATCCGTTGGTCCCACTCGATCTTTGTGCGTCGCCAGGTCTGGAGCTTCACTTCCATCGTTGCGTGATAGTCGGCGAGCATCCGAGTGAGCAAAGCCACTTCATCTTGATTCAGTTTGAGCACGAGTGGCGCCAGTCGCGCGATCGGGCCACTGAAGGTGTCAGCAAGTGCGCTCTCGTAATGGTGGGACCATGGCCCAGCAGGCAGGGCGTGGTCTTGGTTGGCGTATGCCCCGAACGACGCCACAAGCGCAGCTATGAGACCAACGCACCGCAGCAGGCGCAGGCGTCGCATGCCACAGGCAATCATGGACGTTTGATCATGATTCCCCGGGTCAGACATCGTCTCAGTGTAACACCGCCATGAACCGAGCACGCATCCTCGATCACTCATCCTTGATCACTCAT
>DBCE01000084.1:4063-4929 GCA_002292895.1 Phycisphaerales bacterium UBA966 | reverse complement strand
TGTGACGTCAGCAGTCATCGCGTGGAAACTATACGAGTTACAAAAACACACCGGCCGGTCGCAACATACGACCGGCCGGCGGAAGCTGGAAACAATTTCAATCACTCCGACTCAGGTCGGCTGCGCCTCGATCTTGCGAGTCTCGTCAGTGCTCTCTGAACCAGTACCGGTGAAGGTCAGGTAGTCCTTGCCGGCCTCGTGCACAGCAACAATCGCGGTGCCTTCGCCGAACTCGCCACTGAGTAGCCGCTCTGCGAGCGGATCCTCGATGTACTGCGCCAGCGCGCGGCGCAGCGGACGGGCACCGAAGTCAGGGTTGTAGCCCTTCTCGATGAGGAAGTCCTTGGCCGGGTCACTGACTTCGAGAGTGATGTGGCGCCCAGTCAGGCGTTCCTTCACCTTCGACAACTCAAGATCAATGATGTAGGTCAGATCCGCCTTGATGAGCGGCCGGAACACGATCATGTCGTCGAGACGGTTGATGAACTCGGGACGGAAGAACTTCTCCGCCTCGCTGAACAGGGCCTTCTTGATCTTCTCGTAGTCCTGGACCTCTTCACGCTTGGTGAAGCCGAAGTTGGCGCCGCCCTTGATGATGTCCGAACCGATGTTCGAGGTCATGATGATGATGGCGTTGCGGAAGTCGATGCGCCGACCGAACGAGTCGGTCAAGTGCCCGTCATCCATCACCTGCAGCAACATGTTGAACACATCGGGGTGCGCCTTCTCGACTTCGTCGAACAGGATCACCGAGTACGGACGACGACGGACGCGTTCAGTGAGCTGGCCACCTTCTTCGTACCCGACGTATCCGGGAGGAGCGCCAACCAAACGCGACACATTGTGCTTCTCCATGTACTCAGACA
>DBCE01000084.1:3812-3995 GCA_002292895.1 Phycisphaerales bacterium UBA966 | reverse complement strand
TGTCTTGCCGACGCCGGTTGGCCCAAGGAACATGAAGGAGCCCATCGGCCGCTTTGGATCCTTGAGTCCCGAGCGCGCCTTGCGGATCGCGCGGGAAACCTGCTTGACGGCCTCGTCCTGGCTGATGACGGACTTGTGCAGTTCCGCTTCCAGCTGCAGAAGACGCGAACTCTCCGCCTTCTC
>DBCE01000084.1:0-3788 GCA_002292895.1 Phycisphaerales bacterium UBA966 | reverse complement strand
GTCATCTTGCTGACCACTTCGGCGATGACATTCTCATCGACCACAGCATCGACCTCATTCATGCGGTCGCGCCAAGTCTGCTGCATGCGCTCCTTCTCCTTGCGGAGTTTCTCTGCCTGGTCGCGCAGTTCAGCAGCCTTCTCGTAATCAGCGTTCTTGACGGCATCGTCCTTCTCAATGGAGAGGCGTTCGATGCGCGATTCCATGTCCGCCAGATCAGGCGGCTTGGTCATGCTCTTGAGGCGCAAGCGCGCACCGGCTTCATCGATCACATCGATCGACTTATCTGGCTGCACGCGACCGGTGATGTACCGACCGGAGAGATCAACGGCAGCGCGGAGTGCGCCGTCAGTGATACGAACCTTGTGGTGCTTCTCATAGCGCTCGCGCAGACCCTGAAGAATCAGGAAAGTCTGATCGGCGTTCGGTGGCTCAACCACGATGGACTGGAACCGACGCTCCAGCGCAGAGTCCTTCTCGATGTACTTGCGGTACTCATCGAAAGTGGTTGCGCCAACGCACTGAATTTCACCACGGGCCAGGGCTGGCTTGAGCACGTTGGACGCGTCAATCGCGCCTTCTGCTCCGCCGGCACCAACCAGGGTGTGCAGTTCATCGATGAAGAGGATGATGTTCTTGGCGCGACGAACTTCGTTCATCACGGCCTTGATGCGCTCTTCAAACTGGCCGCGGTACTTGGTGCCGGCAACCATGCTGGCCAAGTCAAGCACCACGAGGCGCTTTTCAAACAGCAGGTCTGGGACCTCCTGCGCCAAGATGCGTTGCGCCAGACCTTCAACGATGGCCGTCTTGCCGACGCCAGCTTCGCCCAGCAGCACTGGGTTGTTCTTGGTGCGGCGGCTGAGAATTTGAATCAATCGCTCGATTTCATGCTCACGACCGATGACTGGGTCAAGCTCGCCGCTCTTGGCGAGTTCGGTGAGATCGCGGCCGAATGAATCCAGCGCGGGAGTCTTGCTCTTGCCACGGCGTGCAGTGGAGCCGCCTTCGGTTGGGCCGGGCTCTTGTGCTTGTGGCTCGGACGGAGCCTGTGGAGCCTCGTCGCGCTCTTGGTCTGCACCAGCGCCGAGCAGGTTGAGGACTTCCTCGCGGACCTCTTCAAGCTTGAGACCAAGGTTCATCAAGACCTGCGCGGCAACGCCATCGTGCTCACGCAACAGCCCGAGCAGCAAATGCTCGGTGCCGACGTAGTTGTGGTTGAGATTGCGCGCTTCTTCGATCGCGTACTCAATGACCTTCTTGGCGCGCGGCGTCTGCGGCAGCTTGCCCATGGTCACCATCTCGGGGCCGCTCTTGACGAGCTTCTCCACTTCGAGGCGAACCTTGCGCAGATCGATGTCGAGATTCTTGAGGACATTGGCGCCGACGCCCGAGCCCTCTTTCACCAGTCCGAGCAAGATGTGCTCAGTACCGATGTACTCGTGGTTGAAGCGTTGGGCTTCCTGGTTTGCCAGGGCCATGACCTTGCGGGCGCGATCAGTGAGTCGTTCAAACATTTCCAGCCTCCTTCGTGGGGGTTGATCCGTTTCGGCGGATCATGCTTCGCTTCAAACGTACGAATTGTTCTCGGGCAATGCTAGGAATTGCCTGAGGGGTTCGTGTAGATATTGAGTGCAATTGGCTTGCCACTCCAAATCCACCGGTGGTGGGATCGGTTCGCGGCTTGCGGCTACTGAGCGATCTCTGCGAATTTCCTGGAATTTGCGCGAATTTCAGCAGCAAATCCAAGCCTTACGGACAGCTACTTTGCGCATAAGGCATGGCTCCCAATGGGTTTGTGCCATCGAACGGTGATAACGGCGCACGAACGAGCTACGCTTCCGTCAATCATGACTGCTTTGGCATATCTCCCGCGCCGGCTTACTGCCATCATGGCAGTCGGGATCCTGTGCCTCGCGACGAGTCCGTCCGCGGTCGGCGCCCAAACTCCCGCAACGCCATCGGTTGCCCCGGCCGGCATGCTGGAACGTCCGATTGAAATTCGCGCGCGTCTCCTCAGCGGTGCTGCGTTCGTTGGAAAGGTCAGCGCGTGGTCCAAAGACGGCATCACTGGATCATTTGGAAATCATGCGTGGACGGATCTGGTGACTGCCGACATGCGTCGCGTCTATATGCAGTTGATGGATCGAAAGAACGCGGAGCAATGGACTTCGCTTGGTGAATTGCTGGCAAGTGCGCGCGACGGCACACAGTTCGCTGACGATGCGTTTGCGCAAGCCAAGCGCTTGGGTGCATCGCCTACAGTCATTGAGGACGCGCGCACGCGTGGCAAAGCCGCTGGCATTGCGCGCAAAGAGCGCGAACGCATGGACGGGGAGCGTCGCTTGCAAGATGACGCGCTTCCTGATGACGCCGTTGCCAAGCCATGGCCGGTGCTGACCGACGCTGAGCAGAACAGCGCCATTGACGCCATGCGTCAGCAGGCCATCGCAGCGATGACCGTGGCCGGCGTGAAGTATGACTCCGTGGAGACGGACAACTTCCTGGTGTTTGGGGATATTTCCCGCTTGGAATTGCTGCGGTGGTCGCGCGAGTTGGACGGGCTGTACGCCCGCGTGTCGGACATCCTGGCAGTTCCCAAGGGCGTCAAACTGTTCTGGGGCAAGGCCGTGGTGTTGGCCTTTGATAAGCAAGACACGTTCCGATTGGCGGAGGCGGCGATCTTCAATCACAAAGCGCCCGCGATGCTGCGCGGGGTGTGTCACATGAAGGGGCCGCAGGTATTCATTTCCATCTACCGCGGCAACAACGAACTGGACTTTGCAAGCACGCTTGTCCATGAGACCACTCATGGAATTGTGTATCGATACGCAACGCCCATTCAAATGCCGGATTGGGCGAACGAAGGATTTGCTGAATGGGTGGCGCGCGCGTGTGTCAAGAACTCCAACGTGGACGCTTCCCGGCGCCCGCAGGGATTGGCGTTCTTTCGGCAGGGCGGTGATGCCACCAAGATCATGGCGCTGAGTGGCAAGGACGGCACTTGGCCGGGCGACAACGCCATCGGTTACTCGGTGGGGTACATCATGGTTGACCTGATGATTGCCGATCGCCAGCAGAAGTTTGGTTCGTGGGTCAAAGCGATAAAGGGCGGCAAACCATGGCAGAAGGCGCTTGCTGAGGACTTTGGGGTGGCCGCGCCCGCGTTGGCAGCATCGGCCGCGCAGTGGTACCGCACCAACGATGGCGCGCCCCGGCGCTGAGTGAATTGTTGAGATTCAGGCTGAGCCAACATCAGGGTTCGCGCCGCGTCACCGTGCACTGCGGAGTAGCATTCGACCCCTCACATGGCAACTACACAGACCCTCAAGAAGAAGCGCAGTCCGTCACCCTCCGCGACCGCAACCAAGCGCAAGAAGAAGCCCGCCGCCAAGGCGAAGGGCTGGCGTACCGCTCGCACGAGCGATCGCCACGAACTCTATGAACTTTCGGTGCAAGAGCCGTCAGCGGAGATTGCATTCATGGAGCGCGCCTTCCGCGAGCGCTACAGCCGCGTGCCCACCGTGTTGCGCGAAGACTTCTGCGGCACGGGCTTTGCAAGTTGCGCGTGGGTGCAACATCGCCCAAACAATCGCGCGTACGGAATTGACCTGTGCACCAAGACCATGGCGTGGGGCAAGGGTCGTCACGGCACCGCGCTGACCACCGATGAGTGCAAGCGCATGCAATGGATCAAGGGCGATGTTCGTAGCACGCCCACTGAGCCCGCTGATGTACTGGCGGCGCTCAACTTCAGTTACTTTCTCTTCAAGACACGCGCTGGCTTG
>DBCE01000085.1:3338-3656 GCA_002292895.1 Phycisphaerales bacterium UBA966 | reverse complement strand
ACCGCCGCTGCCGATCAAGGCCGCATCGCGTCCAAACACGCGCTTCAAGGCGCGCGAAGCACACGCAACAAACGGCGAATCGGTGCGCACATGAATGGCGGGGTTCACTCCGTGGGAATGAATCTCCAACGTATATCCGGGTGGTACCTGCGCTTGCAGATGTGCTTCCACCAGCGACTTGATTCGCTCCGGGTCTTGCCCAGCCACCAGTCGGCAACTGAATTTCACCGTGGCCTTTGATGGAATCACTGTCTTGGCCCCTATGCCCGTGTATCCGCCAAAGATGCCGTTGCAATCGAACGTTGGTCGACTCCATGT
>DBCE01000085.1:0-3241 GCA_002292895.1 Phycisphaerales bacterium UBA966 | reverse complement strand
CAAACCCAAGTTTCTGCCAGCTGGCCAGCACTTCCGCAGTTGGTTCAAGCACTCCGTCGTAGAAACCCTTGACCGCCACGCGACCGGATGAATCGTGCATCGAAGTAATCATCGCAGCCAATGCATTGATCGGATTGCGCAGGCTTCCGCCGTACATCCCGCTATGTAAATCATGCGAAGGGCCGGTGAGTGTTGCCTCTAAGTAGCACAGTCCGCGCAAGCTGGTGGTAATGGCAGGAGTATTGATGTCCCACATTCCAGTGTCGCTCACCACTGCGACGTCGCACTGCAATTCCTTGCGGTGCGCGTTCATGAATGGTTCCAAGCTGACGCTGCCGGACTCTTCTTCGCCCTCAATCATCAACGTGACGGGGCAGGGCGGACCGCCCGCAATTTCGTGCCACGCGCGGAGCGCTTCAAGGAACATCATCACTTGCCCCTTGTCATCCACGGCGCCGCGCGCAACGATGCGCTTGCCGTGCGGGCCATCAAGCAACTGTGGATCAAATGGCGGGCTGTCCCACAGTTCAATGGGGTCCGCTGGTTGCACGTCGTAATGACCGTAGAAGAGGACGCGCGGTGCGCCGCTTCCGCCCGTCCCTGGATGCGTGGCAAGCACCATCGGGTGGCCGATGGTCGGCACGCTTGCAGCATTGAATCCCATGCTGCGCAGGTCGCGCACCAACCATTCCGCCGCGTGCGCCACATCAGCGGTGTGCGCTGGATCGGTCGAGATGCTGGGGATGCGTAGGAAATCGCAGAGGCGTTCAATGGCCCCGCGCTCATCAGAGTCGATCCGCTTCAGAATTGAATCAAGGTGCGATTGCATCCGCGCAGGGTAGGTTCCCTCGGCTCGGATTGGGGGCAGATTCATCGCAAGAGTGAACGTTGCCCAAGCAACCCCGCGGGTTGACACTCAGATCCGCGTGCCGGCCATCAGCATGGTTGCTGCCAGTGTCGCGATGGCCGCAAGGCCAACCGCCACAACCACTAGAAGCCAACGCGCCGATGCCGCATCCGCTCGGGCGCGGACCTGCGCATCCACCGCCACCGCGTTTGGAGGCAAGTCAAAGAGCCCCTCCATCTCTGCGTAACTGCGCGGCGGCCGCGCCGCCAAGTCGCACCCGCATCGCGGGCACTGATCGCGGTTTGGCTGCTCAATGGAATCCGCCGCCAAGCCGCACTGCACACAGCGCCGCCGAAGGTGTCGGCGTTCAAGTGTTGGGGCATCGGGGTGAAGATCCATCAGAACCACAGTAGCGCGGGTTAGCGTCGATGCCTAGTGATTTGCGCTTTATTTCAATGTTCTGCCAACGTTCCCTTTCCGTTTCAGGCACTGCTGCGCGGTTATGAGATATTCCGCCATGGTCTGCCCGCGCAGCAAGGCGCCTCGCTGGTCGTTTGCTACGGGAACGGGTCCGGTTCATTTCCTTTACGATTCCGCACGTGGATCGATCAGCTCAACTTGCAGCTTCGGACGCTGTGCCCTTTTCGCGCCTGGCATGGATTGCAGGCGCGCTTGGAACGGCAGCTCAACCCCATCGCCTTGTGGTCGGATTTGTGATCGCCCTTCTCCTGTGGGTGCCGGGTTTGGCGTGGGACGCGTCGGTCGGCGCGTCTATCGACCCCCCCGGGCTGCTGGCGGAACCATGGGATGACACTGAGCAAGACGATGCGCAACGAACGCTTCGTCGCCTTGCCGTGCAGCATGTTCCGGATTGCAACTTTGAAGGTGCTCGTATTCCGGCGGCAGAACTGGCTGCAGCACTCGCCATTCGTGCCGATGAACTGGGCAGTGATCCACAGGCTGAGCGCGTTGCTGCCGCGGCTCGTCGCGCCGCCTCGCTGGCGCCACTCGGAAACTTTCAGGCACTCGCCGCTGCAGAAGCCGATGCCTGCGCGGCCATCATCGACGGCGCACTCGCCCTTGATGTTCGACCCATTGCCGCTGGATTCCGCGCAACGGTGATAGACATTCCAGTCGCATGCGCGGTGCGCTCCACCGCGTTTGCCGGTGTATTTGGAGCATGGGCGCTGCTGGTGCTTGCGGTGGGTGCGGGGGCTCTTGCTCGCATGGAAGCCGTGCAGATTTCTGGTCGCGGACTTCATCCGTCCGGGCGCTGCCGTTGCGTACGCCGTGGAACGATGGTCCACCTTCCTCCTGTCATGGGTTGCACCCGTGGCGATCGCCGCAGTCGTCGGAATTGCCTGTATTGCATGGGGTTTCCTGTTTCGGTCGAACGTCGGCGGATGGATCGGCGCAGCCCTCTACATCGTGCCACTCTTCGTTGGCGCCATCGCTGGCATTGCGTTACTCATTGCGGCTTTAGGCACATTCCACGCGCCATCAGCCATCGCGTGTGACGGCCTCAGCGCGCTTGATGCTTCACAGCGCGGAGCCATTTACTTTCTGGCGCGCCCCATGTTGTGGACAATTGTCCTTGGCACCTCACTGACCGTTGTCACGGTCGGCTTCGCCATTCTGCGCATCATTGGTTGGGCGATCACTGCGTTCCCAGCCGCGATGGTGGAAATCGGTGCAGACGGTGCAGCACCCATGCATGCACTGGCCATCGCGCCGCAGCACTGGGCCATACCACTCGACGGACGATCGCTCTTCATCTGGGCGTGGGTTCTCTTGATCGCCATCGCCGTTGCTGGCGCCGCCATCTCGTTAGTGGTCGGAACATTCACACGCGGCTACCTCCTGTTGCGCGAAGCATGTGATGGACAACCAACCGATGCCGTCTGGCCGTTTGAGACGCCGCTTGATGTCTCCGAAGTTCCACCAGCCGCGCGCCGCAACGCATGAATGTTCTCCGTGACCGCATTGCGCGCCGCGCCGCCGCATTGCTTGCCGCCGGCGTAGAGCCGGACATTCATCACGCCATCAAACAAGCTGCGTTTACCCTTGGTTTCTCGCGCGGTGCGCCCATTCCAACCGAGTCCGAGGTGCGCAAGCACTTGCAAGGGATGGCGCAGGAGTCGCTCGGCGATGTGGGCTACCGGGAGGGTGTTCAGGGCATCTTGGCGCTCGCTGCCGAACTCATGGACCTCCTCGAGCGCGGCTTTTCCGGCACCACCTTGCTGGCGGGGCGGGGTGCCCGCGGTCACTTTGATGGCGGCGCAGAAATACACATCCGTCTATACGCGCGCGCCGAGTTATCTGAGATCGCGCAACTGCTCGTTGACGTCGGTTGCGAGGAACCATCGTTCGAAACGATCGAGACCACGCACGGCC
>DBCE01000225.1:6427-12215 GCA_002292895.1 Phycisphaerales bacterium UBA966 | reverse complement strand
CGCAGCAGGCCTGACGAACGATGGCTGCCGCGCTATGCCAATGAAACAGGGGCGACCGTGATGGTCGCCCCTGCAGAGTTTCCTTCAGTTCCGCGTTTCGCCTCAGCGACGCTTGCGAGCGCCGCTGACGAGTCCTGCGACGCCGAGCAAGGCGATGGCGCCTGGTGCTGGCACCACTGCGAAGTAGAGATTGTCGACGGTGGCGTAGATCGAGTCAGTACCGGCTACGTTTGATGCCGAGACAGAGATGCTGGCGATGGCTGCACCGGTTGAGAAGAACCCAACAAAGTCAGCAGCTGAAGCTGCGTAGCCAACGTACGAAGAGCCATCAGCAAGCTCAACGCCAATGATGGCAGGCACAATGCCGAACACCTGGTTGGTGCCGAAGAAGTTGCCCGCAACTCCTTGCACACTTGGCGACAGCGAGAATGTCAGGGTCGCGGATGCGTTGTTGGTCGACATGTAGCCGGAGCCCGCATAGAGGTCGCCAGGCGCACTCGCCGTCCACTGGATACCGCCGGCAGTGCCGGTCAGGCCGTTGTCATAGAAGCCGTCGTACGAGTTGAAATTCTCGGTTACAACGGAAGCACCCTGGCTGGCTGAGAAGCCGTTCCACAGCGTGCTGTTGGTGAAGGTGACCATGGCAGCAGAGGCGGCCTGGGTCATCACTACGGTCATAGCCGCAGCTGAGAAAGCGATTCGAATTGACATTGAGGAAACTCCGAATAAGGGAAGCGGAAACTTAGGAAACTAAGTGCGGGAGACGGAAACAAAACGGGAAAGCAAGCGAATCCAAGCAGGAGTCACGTAACTGCATGCCTGGGAGGACATGCACCTTTCCAACATTTGCACACCGACTAGCGGAATATGCCGCGACATCGGATCGATGCAAGAAAAGGACGTGGAATTTTTCAGGATGCCACAAAAATGTTGATCGCCGGCGACCAGCTTGAATGATCCCCGCAGGGGGAAGATTTGAGTAATGAGGTAAGTTGTTCACTGATGATGACTTACCGACTGCAAAAGAAATCCCGCCCAGCGCGTTGGCGCTGGGCGGGTGCATATCTGTGTTGACTGATAACTGTTCCTAGACCGGATCAGGCCCGACGTTCCCGGCGTCGACCAACCACCCCGGCCATTCCAATCAGCGCCACGGCACCAGGCGCCGGCACTGTTGCAAAGTAGAGATTGTCCACCGTGGCATGGTTCACGCCACTACCGGACGCCACAATAGAGAGGCTCGAGATAGTGGACCCCGTCGAGTAGAACCCGATGAAGTCTGCCGGACCGTTTGAGTAGCCAACATAGGTGGTGGAATCGGAAAGGGTCACCATGATGATGGCCGGGACGGCGACCCACTTGGAGTCGGTTCCGTAGATGTTCCCCGCGATGCCGTTCACGCCGGGCGCAAAGTTGAAGTTCAGCGTGGCTGATCCGGTCGTGGACACCAAGCCCGCCTCTGCGGTGACGCCGCCGGTCGCGGTGGCGAACCAGGAAGTCCCGGAGACTGAGCCGGCAACACCGGACCCGTAGAACCCGTTCGCAACACTTGAGAAGTTCTCACTGCTGATGGCAGCGCCATTCGTCGTGGCGTAGGCGGCCCAGGCAGCGGAATCAACGGTATAGAAGACGGTAGACACGTCCGCAGTGGCATATCCGGCGGAGGTCAAAGCGATAACGGATGCGATAAGGGCGCGGGAAGACATGTACAAAGCTCCGATGGGGAATAGGGAAAAGGGAACAGGAAAGGAACAGACAACACTTCAAACCAGTGCTGGGGGAGCAGCGCTGTTGGAGGGTCATGGATCCGCGGGAGCGGGATTCATGCTTTCTCCGAATACGAGAACGAAAATGGCGGGTGCCACCCATCACGCTCGAGCGAAAATAAATGAAAATTCCCTAGTGGTTGATAAATGAGCGCCAAATGACCTTGATTCGATGTCTTCCGCAACAATCCACGGAAAATAAATGGAGAGTTCAAGGGAGTTTCCGCTACCACGCTGCGACACGGACCGGCGGCGCGGCCGCGGCGGGGCTCGTAAAGTGCTCCGATGACCCTGAACCACGCTCAGCCGTACGTTCGATCCGCCAGACTGACCGCCGTGTCGCTTGGAATGGCGACTCTGTTGCTGGGAATGGCGGCTGCGCCGAGCCGGACGGCCGATCCGGCAACCATCACGCTTGATCCGGTGCATTCGGTGGCACTGTTTCGCATCCAACACTTGGAGGCGGGGCTCTTCTGGGGGCGATTCAACGCCCTTGAAGGCACGGTGAAGTGGACGATGGAACCGACCGCGGCACCCACCTTTGACATTTCAGCCAAGGTTGCCAACGCCGACACTGGCAGCGAGAAGCTTGATGGGAATCTCCAGGGACCCAACTTCTTCAATGCGAAGGAGTTCCCCACCATCACCTTCAAGTCAACAGGCGCAACGACTGCTGGCGACCGGCACTGGATGGTGAAGGGCGACCTCACGCTGCACGGCGTTACCAAGCCAGTTGAGGTGGACTGCGTGGCAACCGGCATTGGCACCGGCCCCGCGGGCACGAAGGTGGGCTTTGAATGCAACCTCACTCTCAAGCGCAGTGACTTTGGCATGAAGTGGGGCATCGAGAAACCAGCCAAGGCGCTTGGCGATGAAGTGAAACTGATCATTGCGCTTGAGGGCGATGCCGTCGGCGGAACGGCGCCGTGAATTACCTACTGAGCGTGGTGCTGCTGCCGATACTGGTGGGCAGCGCGCTTGCTGGGGCTGCACTGCTTGGACCGCTGCGCCAACGAGCGGCCATCATTGAATGCTGCGTGGCATACGGGCTAGCGATTGCATTTCTCATCTCGTTTGTGCACGAAGTAGATCTGCCCGCCCTGCTGCGGCAATTGCCTGTTGAATTGAAAGACGATGACGCGCCGTTTGAACGCTGGCATCAGCTTGGGTTGGTTGCTTTGCTGTTGACGGTGGTGTCGCCCGTATTGGCGCTGTTGCCCGCGGCCATGCCAAGGCATCGCCGGGCGCTGGTGATTGCTGCCACGCTGCTCTCTGCGTGCGGCGCGGCGGCGTTCGTTGCATTTCCTGGCGTTAGTAACGGAAGCCGCGCATTGTTTGCTGCGACATGCGCCCTCTCATCCGGCGCGATCGCCATGTGTGGACTTCGCACTGCGATGTGTGCGCTGGCGGTGGCCTGCGCTGGCATGGCGGCGTGTGCGGTCATGACGGGATTCCCTTCGCTTGCCGTCATGTGCGTGGCCCTGGCGGGGACTGCTGGAAGTATTGCGCTGGTTGGTTGCTGGAGCCGGAGTCCACGTATGCACTCCGTTGCTGGTGCAATCTCGGTAGTGTCCGGCACGCTGGCAGGGACCGCGGCGGCGTGCGGCGCGGCATACGCCAGCGGCAACGTGCCAAGCTGGACATGGAACGCACTGGCAGTGGGCGTGCCGGTTGCAGGCGCCCTGCTCTATCGATGGACGCGCGTCGCGCCGATGAAACATGCCAGAATGATCGATACCAACTGAAACGCTGATTGATCGCCTCACGCCACACCGTCATGAACTCCGACTTACCCGTACCACCGCCGCTTCCCGTTGCACCGCCAGTGCGGCATCGAATCATCCACCATGTGGTTGGCACGGCGTGGCGCACACCACTCGCCATCGTGTGGCTAGTGCTCACCGCGTGGTGCACCCTGGGGATCGGATACGCCCCGGATGGCCCGTCAGCCGTCACGTGGTCCATGGGTGCTGCATGCGCGCTTGCGTGCGTGGCGCTGGCGGCCGGACCACTGCCGAGATTCGCACGCGGACGCGCGGTGCGATGGATGGGATTGGCTGTGCTGTGGGGTGCAGTCGTCACGTGGTTCTGGTTCGTTCCTGCACCAGCACAGGCGGACTGGCAGCCGGACGTGCAGGACACGGCAACGTTTGCAGTGAACGGCGACGAAGTCACCGTGTCGGGCATTCGGAATTTCCGCTACCGCAGCAGTGACACCGACTGCGAAGAAGTATGGGTGGAGCGCACCTATGACCTGTCACAACTGCGCACGGTTGACTTGTTCTTTTCGTTCTGGGGACCGCAACGCATTTGCCACAACTTTGTGAGTTTCGGCTTTGAGCGCGCTGATGGAACCATGACGTACTTGGCCGCCTCTATTGAAGCGCGCAAGCGTGTTGGACAGCAATACTCGGCGGTAGGTGGGCTGTTTCGGCAATACACGTTGATTTATGTGTGGGCGGATGAGCGGGATGTCGTACGCGTGCGCACAAACTTTCGAGGCGAAACGGTGCGCCGCTATCGCGTTGAGTGCACACACGAGAACGCGCGCATTTTGTTCGAGCGCTACGCGTTGCATTCGATTGATGTAGCGCGCACACCGTGTTGGTACAACGCCATCACGCAGAGTTGCGGCGTGGACATACTGCGCACTGCGTTTGGTCAACGCATTCCACTGTTCCCTTCACCACGGTTGCTACTGAACGGAACGTGGGAACAACAGGCATGGGATGACGGATGGGTGAAGTCGGCCGCAAGCTTTGCGGACGCGAAACAGCAGGCTGATATCACTGATGACGCCAAGCATGCTGGGATGGATGACTTCTCACAGGCGATTCGCAAGCGAGACATTTCGCTACAGATTCGCGCGGGTGACGGTGCGGGTGGAGAAGTAGAGCCGTAGCGGCGCACTCACCACGCGCAGGAATGAACCGTGTTGCGCACGCTCAATCGGGGTGCGAAGGCGCTGGAGCGGGCGGTGCAGATGGAGTCGCGCCTGGAGTTGCAGCTGGCGCTGCAGTTGGAGCAGCCGCGGCGGGAATCGGGCGTGGCTTGGTGGGCTCAGGACCGGGGGTTCCGGTGCGGAATTTCTGCAGCGCCTGTTGGTACTGCTCGCGGGTCTTCTGGTCTTTCTCAAGCTTCACGGCGCGTTCGGCATTCTCAATGGCTTTCTCGCGATTGCCCTTGGAGAACCAGGCGAGACCCAACGTGTCGGCGGCGCGGGCATCTTCACCCTTGGCCAATGTGTCGGCGGTGACTGCCAGTTCCATGGCGAAATCAACATCGCGTCGCTTGGCATACGGGGAATTCAGAATCGCGCGCGCCAAGGAGCGCGTAGTGAGCATGTCTTGCGCATACTCCTTGGCAATGCGGCGGCCGAATTCGTAGCCAGCGTCGGGCATATCGCCAAGACCAATCATGATGACGAACCGCTGAGCGTCGTACTGACCCGCGCGTTCCGGAATCACTGCGCGCACCGCATCAAGCGCTGCAAACATGGGCGTCCAATCGCCGGTCTTGTCACATTCACGCGCCACGCGGTCCAAGAGATCTTTGCCGCGTGACACGGTGGAGTCGGTGATGGCCGCGGCACGCACCGTTTCGGGATCCCATGTTCCAGCAACCACCTTGGCGATCGGCTCCTCTGCATCTTTCGGATGGCCAAACCACTGCACGATGCCGTTCTTAATGACAAAGAATCGTGGATTGAAGTTACGAAACGTGCCATTCTGCAAGGTGATCATGGCTGATCGATCCGGATCAGAGACCACTGAATATGGCACTTCATTGAGCTTCCCGGGTTGGGCAAGCCATGCCTTCACGATGGGCGCTTCCTCATCGGTAATGGCAATGAACTCGGCGCCCTGCGCTCCGTAGGTGCGGGCCAAGCGGGTGATAAGTTCCGCAAATTCCTTGCAGTGCGAGCACGACGTACTGAAGAACTCAAAGACGTACACCTTGCCCGGCGTGAATGAAGTGATCGGCGTGCCCTTGACCCATGACGCCAATGATGGAAACGAAAC
>DBCE01000225.1:0-6285 GCA_002292895.1 Phycisphaerales bacterium UBA966 | reverse complement strand
GACGGGTGTGACGGGTGTGACGGGCGCGGGGATAGTCGGTGGCGCTGGCTGCGATACGGTGGGACGATCGGTGAGCGCCAATTCTTCTACCGAGTCAACGGTGGTCGGCGGTGCAACTGCGCCAGGTGCCGACTTCATCACGTGACCGAGCACAGTGAGCGAAACCGGTTCTGCACCCTCCACCACAAAGGTCACCGACTTCATCAGCGATTCGTCCTGCGTTGCTGGAGCCTTCACGGTGACGAGTGCCTCGGCGGTGCCGCCGGCAAGAATGGGGTCCGCAGGGAACGTTGATGTTGTGCATCCGCAGTTGGCGATCGCGGCGGTGATGCGAAGGGTGCGCCCGGAAACATTTCGAAGCGTGACTGCGACTGTCTTGGGCGCTTCGGCGACTAGTTCGCCCATGTCCAGCGTGGCGGGCTCGAAGGCAATGACTGGAGCGGCGGGCGCGGGCGCGAGGGTTCGTGTTGGCAGAAATCCGCGGGCAACCATGACGGCGCCGGCTGCAATTCCAGCCAGTGAGACCGCTATGAAGAGCGGACGAGCAGTGGGGCCGGGGCGCCGAATCATCATTGAAAGGGTATCGTCCCACCATGCTTCAAGCACCACTTTCCATTTCCGCGTCGCTCCTCCTCACCGCATCCATGGCGCTGACCTGCGCCCTACCCGTTACCGCTGATGACACGGCGACCGGAACCCCTGTCAAGGGAGTCCCGATGATTCCGATGGTGACCCAGACCAAGGCTCCTGGCGCGCCCGAAGCCCCCAAGCCGGTGGATGTGATCGACGCCAAAGCGAAGGCGATCAACGACCGCGGCATCGAGACCGTGAAGAAGTTGAAGGGCGTTGAAATGGTCGCTGAAATGAAAGTCGAGGGCGTGGACCCAAGCATGCTGCCACCAGGACTTGATGGCAAGTCGCGCGTGGTGCTTGACTTCAAGAACGACGGCACCGGGCCGGCTCCGTTCGGTCGCTTTGTGCTTGAGTCCATGAAGGATGGCAAGGCGCAGACGCGCTTTGCGTTCGATGGCAAGGGCGCCGTCATGATTGACATGCCTACGAAGTCCTACGCGGTGTCCGACGCGCAGTGGTTCCAGTTGCTCGGTCAGCGCGCTGCGGCTCTGCCACAGTGGTACATCGAGAACCGCATGGACATGGCCGCGATGGGCCGAGGTCCAGAAGACATGCCCGCGATGGTTGCAGCCACCATTATTGGCGAAGAAACTGTTGACGGCACAGTGTGCGACGTCGTGAAGGTTGTCCGCAGCATGAAGCTTGAAGGCATGGAAGATGATGACGGCAAGCCGATGGAAGCGAAGGAAATGCGCATCACTGAAACGATCGCATTCGCCCGCGCTGATGGATTGCCACGCCGCGTTGCAAGTGCCACTGAAATTCCTGGCGAAGAAGCCATGTCCGGCATGAACACCCTTGCGACGTTCAGCGGTGTGAAGGCCGACCCGATGATGGATGAGAAGACCTTCGCGACCGCTGCTCCTGCTGACTTCAAGAAGCAAGACATGGCCGCTGCGGCGGATCAACAAGGCCCAGCGATGAAGGTCAAAGCCGGCGATGCCGCCTTGGACTTCAAGCTCATGGACCTTGCTGGCAAGGAAGTCACGCTTGCATCACTCAAGGGCAAGGTTGTTCTGCTGGACTTCTGGGCTACCTGGTGTGGGCCTTGCAAGCAGGCCATGCCTTCTATTCAGAAGATCAGCGAGGACTACAAGGGCAAGGATGTGGTGATCTTGGGTGTGAACACCTGGGAGAAGAAGGAAGGCGCTGGCAAGAAGTACATGAACGACAAGGGCTACACCTACGGATGCCTCTTGGCGGGTGATGACTTGGCTGTTGCCTACGGCATCTCTGGCATTCCCACCTTGATCGTGATCGGTAAGGATGGAAAGATTGAGAAGATCGAAGTGGGCTTTGGACCAGAAGGTGACAAGGGCCTGCGCACAGCGATCGATGCTGGCTTGGCCAAGTAAGTAGTTCACTGCAAGTAACAAACGAGGCGCCCTCCGCAGTGATGCGGAGGGCGCCTTTCATTTGGGTGCATGGTGTTTAGAAGGCAGGCTGCGCTTGGCGCTGCTCAATCCACTTGATGGCATCCGCGGACGGCAGTGGGCGCGACCACCAATAGCCCTGCCCTTGCTGGCAGCCCATGACGCGCAGCAAGTCGGCTTGTTCTTGCGTTTCCACGCCTTCAGCGGTGACGCGCATGCCGCACGCGGCGGCCATGCGAAGCGCTGCCTCGCACAGCGCAGTGCCAGCACCGTTGTCGCCGAGGCATTGCGTGAAACTGCGGTCAATCTTCACTACGTCAAACGGAACGCTCTGCAGAAGCCGGAGCGAGGCGTAGCCAGTACCGAAGTCATCCAGTGCGAGACGGAATCCGATCTCCTTCAATTCAAGCAGAGCGTTGCGCGCCGGTCCGTCGCTATCAAGCCATTGACTCTCGGTGATTTCAAGACACAAGCGACTGGGTGCAACGCCGTGCTCTGCAGCGGCGGCAGCGGCGGCCTTTGGGAATCCGTCGCGCATCAACTGGCGGAGCGAGACATTGACATTGGCAGTCATGCCGTCAAGCTGCGAGCCGGAAGACGCCAAGAGTTGGCATGTGGAACGGAGCACACTCATTCCCAGGGAATCGATGAGCGAACTCTCCTCGGCGATCGGAATGAACACCGAAGGCATGATCACTCCCGATGGAGTGTCCGCGAGGCGGGCGAGCATTTCAAACCCAACCGGCGCGCCGGTGGCGAGGTCGATGATCGGCTGAACATGCGTGAACACCTTGTGCGCGGTAATGGCATCAGCCAGGACACGCGCCACGCGGCGGCGCTCGTCGGCAAGTTGGCGATCTTCGGCGCTAAAGGCGACCCACCGATCACGACCGCGCTGTTTGGCAGCGATGCACGCTTGCTCTGCTTGATAAAGGGCCGTCTCAAAGTCAGTGGCGTGGGGATTCCATTCAACAATGCCGGCTGAAACCGAAAGCCGAATGGGCAGGCCGTCAGCAATGAACGGCCGCTCAAACGACGTGATCAACCGACTGAAGCGCGCGTGCATGGCTTCGTTGTTTGCAGGCGTGATCAGGACAAACTGATCACCTCCGAAACGAATTGGCAGGTCACCAAGACCAGCGGCCTCGGAAATGCGCGCGCCCACGTCCTGCAGCAGCAGGTCCGCGGCGCGATGGCCAAGGTTCTCGTTGTGCATCTTGAAATGGTCAAGGTCAACGATGGCAATGCAGCGAGGCGTTGTGGTTGGATCGGCGGCAAGGCGTGCAACCTCACGCTCAAGCTTGCGACGATTGCCAAGACCAGTCAGACTGTCGTGCGTGAATTGATGATCGCGATCAGCATCGACACGATGCCGCTCAATGGCAACGGCGGCGAGGTGGACGAAGTGGTCAACAAACGACAAGTCTTCCGTGGTCGGTGCACGGCAGTCGCCGTAGTACATGCCGAACACGCCAAGCAGGCGTCCATCAGCACCCAAGATGGGCGATGACCACGCGGACTGAATACCGTAGGAGGCCGCGAATTCGCGGAACGCACCCCAGAGGGGATCAACGCGGACGTCCTCACTAATGACGCGCTCGCGGCGGAACGCGGCGGTTCCGCAACTACCGGTGGCGGGCCCGGGCACCATTCCATCCACTGCGGCAGCAAACGTGGCGGGCAGGCAGCCGTATCCACCCTTGCGCAACGATTGCGTGGCCTCATCAAACACCAAGATGGAGGCCATCATGGTTGGAATGGACGCTTCGGAGTAGCGCGAAATGGCGGTGAGCGTTTCAAAGAGCGGCGCAGCACGGGCCACTTGCTCGAGCACCTGCTGTTGCGCAGCCAAGAGTTGTTCCGGAGCCAGCCGACCGAGCGCTTGTGCGACAGATTTCATACAGGGAAATTTACTTGCATTGCAAATGGATGTCCAGACACATGCCTGCAAATATTTACATTGCTCGAGGCAATACTCCCTGCGTGCGGTCACCAAAAGACCTGTTGGCCATCAACCACCGTGAATGGGCGCTCCAAGCCACGACCGTCAGCGGCGCGTAACCAACACAGCGCACCCGAAGGAACGCCTGTAAACGAAACGTTGGTGGAAGTATCCGCCATGGCGGTGCGCTTGCCGATGGATTTCCATCCTGCGGGCGCAGTCCATGAGAGCAACTCATATTCAACGCCTGGTCGCACCGCTACGCGCGTCTTGGTGCGTTGCGTGTCCGGATCGGGCGTTGCAGGAATGGTGACTGACGCTTCCAACGTGATCGAGGCACCGGCCGCGCCTGGGGAATCGGGGATCACGTGCATGCGTCCGCCATCGTCCACCGTGAACGGCGCACCGGCTGGTGCAACCTCCGTGCCGTTACTCCACACCGGGAGATAGAGAATTCCGCGACCCATGTCCTTGAACGTGGCGCGGCCGTTCTGACATTGGCTCCACGCCATCGGTCGCCATTCGCCACCGTTGAATACTGCCAGGTAAACAAACTTGGCGGGCATGCCTGCTGGTGGCGCCAACGTGATGCCCGTTGCTGCAGGTGCGCTTGGAAATTCATCAAGCCGAATGTCCGTCACAGGTTCGTATTGCGCGGTGACATCGCGGATGGTGTTTGACTTCAGAAAGCCCGGCACCTTGTCAGATTCACTCTTGCATGCGCCCAGGGAACTGGCCTGAGCGGAGAAGGTCCTTCGATACACCTTGGCAGCGCGGTTCGAGAGACCGGCGGTGCCCTGCCCGTTGGCATCAACCGCTACTTCCCATGCGTGGTTGTTGTCACGGTTTGCCCACCACGGCGTGAAGTCACTGGCCACCATGGCACCCGAAGCGCGCGCAGCGAAGGTAATCATGTTGGTGATGTCTTCGCAGCGACCGAGCTTGGTGCGACACATGTCTGCATACGACTGGTCGGTGGGATGCATGTAGTAGCGGTCGCTAAAGGGAGCCCACGCGTGACCGGCGTCGATGGCGGATTTGGTGACTTGCGCAAGCGTGGGGTGTGGACCAAGCTTTGCGAGGTCTGGCGCCATTCGTTCACGCGCGGCGGCGCGCCAGCCCGGGGAGAGCGGTTCGTTGGATGCGCGGTATGGCAACACTGATTCAAGAAACACTTCAAAGCGAACGCCGCGCATCCACGGATCGTTGCGCCAAGATGCGAATGCTTGCTCCAGGTTCTCACAGAGAAATGCGCACGAAGCATGCTCAAGATCGGCGTCAAAGCGGCGCATCTTGAAGTCAACCGTTCCGTGTTCCTTCTCAATGGCGTCAAGCGCTAACTGCGCTGCGTCGAGCGTTGGGTAGTGATCAATATCAAATGGAATGTCGTTGCCTTTGGCGTCCTGCAATGTAAAGAACACAAATCCGTGACCACGCATGTTGGATACCAGCCACCGGGCGGCGATGCATTTTTCTGCGTCCAGTGCAACGCCAGCGGCGGGATGTTCATAGGTAGCAAGGAAGCATTCGATCGCTGCGGCGTTACTTCCGGCCGCAGTCAACGATGCCTGCACTACGGACTGCTGTGGATTGAGCGGTGTGTCGAACGCGCCGGAGCGCAGCGGGGCGCATGCTGGCATGAGAAGCGTGACCGGCATGCCAACCATCAAGAGGAGCGCGCACATCCGCGCTGCCCCTCGGATGATTGCGTGCCGTGGTGTTGTGGCGTGAGAACCGTCGGCCGTGACACGGGGAGCGTTCAATTGCATGCGGTCAGCGTATCGCCATCCGCTATGGATTCTGTGCCCCGCTCACCCGCCGCGCTTTGATTCCAGTTCCTGCCAGCGCGCGTAGAGCGTGGTGACCGCCAGTTGCGCGGCTTCAAGCGCTTGGCAGGCAGCGGCCATCTTGGCGTGGTTGGCAGCGATGCCGGGTTCACCAACGCGGGCTTCGGCCAGTGCGTGCGCGCGTTCGGCGGCTTCAACGGCGGCTTCCATGCCGTCAAACTCGCGCTGTTCCTTGAAGTTCAGGCGACGGCGTTGACCGGAAGTGTCTGCGGCGGACGACTGCGCTGCGGGGGAAGTGCTGCGCGCGGCGCGGTCGCGTTCTTGCACGCTGCGTTCGGCGCGTTCGAGCGATGCAAGTGCCTGATCAAGGCTTGCTACTACTGATACCGACGCGTCGGGCGCGCCGATCACTGCAATGGTCTTGGCAAGCCGCTTGAGCATGGTGCGGTCATGGGTGACCAACAGCACGGCGCCTGGGAATGATTCGACCGCTTCTTCAAGTACTTCGAGCGTGGGGATATCAAGATCGTTGGTGGGTTCGTCCAGCACC
>DBCE01000146.1:302-5459 GCA_002292895.1 Phycisphaerales bacterium UBA966 | reverse complement strand
TCGCAGCCTTGCCGCTGGTGAACTGCTGCAGTTCCATCGGCACCAAGTCGACCCGCATGAGCGTGGCGGTGGCGTAGATGAAGTAGGTGATGAGGAAGGTCATCACGTCGATCAGCGGGATCAGTTCGATCCGGGGTTGAATGGGGGTACGACGCAGCCTGCGCATGGGGTGCGGCAGGATACGCGTTTCCAACATCCCGCTATCCTCTGTCCGTGCCAATCAACGAATGGTCGGAATCTATCCAAGTCGCAGAGCTCCAGAACGACCCGTCGTTTTCGGACGACATGGCGACGCTCGCCGCCACATACCAGTTGGTCGCTGATGGTCTGAAGGCCGGTCGAACCGATCTTCGCGCCCGCGACGTGATTCTGGATATGCGCCACGTTCAGTTTCTGAACTCCTCGAACATCGCGCAGATGCTTCGCGTGCGCAAGTTGGCACTCCTCGCCGGTGCGCAGCCGCGGATCTGCTCCGTGACCGATCGCATTTGGGGAATTCTGCTTGCCACCGACCTCGACCGAGTCTTTGACTTCAGCGAAGACGTGACGACTGCGCTGGCAGCGTTACAGATGGCACGCGGCAAGTAATTGCGTCCATCGGCTCACGCTGAGCAACAGCACGTCACTCGCAGGCCATCACTTCGGCTCGCACTCTTCGGACCGCACTCTTAAGACTGCGGCGCTTCCGGTGTCGGCGGAGTGACTTCGGTTGCAGGCGCTGCTTCCACGGGTTCATCACCTTGTTCAATCTTGGCCACTGAAGCGAGCGCATCGCCCGTATCAAGGCTGACCAATTTGACACCCTGGGTGTTGCGCCCCACCTGCCGAACATCAGCAGCGCGAATACGCACCACCATGCCGGACTTGGTGGAGAAGATCAACGAATCAGTATCAGTCACACTGCGCACCGCCACCACGCGGCCGTTGCGACCCTCAGTACGAATATCGATGCGACCCTTGCCGCCGCGACTCTGCGCGCGTGTTGAGCCATCTTCGCTCTGCACCAGGTACTCCTTCATCGGAGTGCGCTTACCGAAGCCGGATTCGCACGCGGTAAAGAGGTCCAGCGTGTCATCGCAAACGATGCCGCCAACCACGTCGTCGCCGTCGGCGAGGTCAATACCAATCACGCCCGCCGCAGAGCGTCCCATGACGCGCGCGTCGTTCTCATCAAAGCGGATGGACATTCCCTGCGCAGTGGAAAGCAGAACATGGCTGTTGCCGCTGGTGACCAGCACGTCTACCAAGCGGTCGCCTTCTTTCAGGCCCAGCGCAATGATTCCAGACTTGTTGACGTTGCGGTACTCCTGCAGTGCCGTGCGCTTCACTTGGCCGTTG
The DNA here is from genome assembly GCA_002292895.1 of Phycisphaerales bacterium UBA966. Lineage (GTDB taxonomy): Bacteria > Planctomycetota > Phycisphaerae > Phycisphaerales > SM1A02 > UBA966. Next base: position 4,121 of record DBCE01000146.1, on the reverse strand, counting down.
GCAGTGAGGAAGAACAGGAAGTCCTCGCGCTGTTCAAACTTCGCAACTGGTCGCCACGTGCAGATGCGCTCGTCGGGGCGGAGTTCCAAGAGGTTCTGAATGGCGCGTCCCTTGGCGGTGCGCGCAGCCTCCGGAATCTGCCAGACCTTCATCTTGAAGACGCGACCAGTGTTCGTGAAGCAGAGGAGGTCGTCGTGGCTGGAACTCACGTAGAGCTGTTCCACAAAGTCAGCATCATCATCATCGCCTCCAGCGGACTTGCTGCTGCTTGATGACTTGGCGCCAATGACTCCCTTGCCGCCGCGGCCTTGCACGCGGTACGTATCGGCGGGCAGTCGCTTGATATAGCCGCGTCGACTGACCGTGAGCACCACTTCATGCTCAGGAATCAGGTCAGCCATTTCAAAGTCTTCGGCTTCATTGCCGGCAATCACGGTGCGCCGTGGGTCGCCGAACTTCTCTTTCAATTCGATGGTGTCTTCGCGAATGATGTCAAGCACCAGGCGCTCGTCAGCAAGGATCGCCTCCAGGCCATCGATCTCATCAACAAGCTTGGCGAGTTCCGAAGTCAGCTTCTCGATTTCCAAACCGGTGAGTTGGATCAGACGCAATGCACCGATCGCCTCAGCCTGCACGCGCGTGAGCCGTGTTCCGTCTGGTTCCGTCTTGGCAATCACCGAGTTCGGAATCTTTGGGGCATACGGATGTGTGCGCGCGATGCGGAATGCACGCTCCATCAGCCCGGCGATCGCTTCTTCGCGAGTTCGTGCCGCGCGGATGATGCGGATGACTTCATCAATATCGCAGACTGCGTAGATCAGACCCTCAAGGCGGTGCGCCTGCTGCTTCGCTTGACGAAGCAAGAACGCCGTGCGCCGACGGATGACTTCCTTGCGATGCGCGATGTACAGGTCCACCAAGTTGCGCAAGGGCAACGTGCGTGGCTGACCGTTGACAAGCGCAATGTTGATGATCGAGAAGGTGTCTTGCAGCGGAGTGAACTCATAGAGTTGCTTCTCCACTACCGCTGGGTCGGCGTTCTTCTTCAACACCACCACGATGCGCGTTTGCGCGTCGCGGCCGGAGTGGTTCTTGACGTCGGCGATTTCCGGAATGCGATCGTTCCGGCTTGCATCGACGATCTTTTCGATCAGATTCGACTGCACCACTTGGTAGGGGATTTCGTCAATGACGATGGCGTCGCGCGTGCCGTCCTTCTCCAAATGCACCTTGCCGCGCACAGTGACCTTGCCGCGGCCAGTGGCGTATGCCTCTGCAATACCACGGCGCCCCATGATCACACCGCCGGTTGGGAAGTCTGGCCCAACGATGTGCTTCATCAGCTGGTCGAGGCCGATGGTTGGATCATCAATGACCGCCACAATGGCGTCGCATACTTCGCCCACGTTGTGCGGCGGCATGCTGCTGGACATACCTACGGCGATGCCGCTTGAGCCGTTGACGAGCAGGTTGGGGAACTTCGCTGGGAGCACAGTTGGCTCCTGCAGACGGTCGTCATAGTTGGGCTTGAAGTCGACGGTTCCTTTGTCGAGATCCTCAAGCAGCGCAACCGCCGCGGCGGTCATGCGCGCTTCGGTGTAACGCATGGCGGCTGGCGGATCGCCTTCGATCGATCCGAAGTTTCCTTGCTTGTCGATCAGCAGTGCGCGGGTTTTCCAAGACTGCCCAAGGTTCACCAGCGTTGGGTAAATGACGCTCTCGCCGTGGGGGTGGTAGTTACCGCTGGTGTCGCCGCAGATCTTGGCACACTTGATCTGCTTGCGACCCGGGCTCAGATTCAGGTCATGCATCGCCACCAAAATGCGACGCTGCGAGGGCTTGAGACCGTCACGGACATCGGGCAGGGCCCGGTCCATGATGGTGCTCATGGCGTATGTGAGGTAACTGTCATGCAGCTCGCGCTCGATCTCAATATCGACGAGGCGATCTGCCGGTGGAACGGTGGTTTCTGGTGTCTCTGACATACGGGTTTCCGAGGTGCGGAGTGTACCCGAAACGGCAGAAATTGACGGCGCGCCACGGAAATGCACGCGTGTAGATTTGGCCGAATTTCCAGTTGGATTTCTGCTGTTCTCGCGCTCAGCGCTCAGCCCAACGCCTCACACCTTCTCAAGCCACACCAACCACTCCATATTCCCCGGCACGCCCTTCTTTTTGCTGGTCTTGCCGCCCACTAACGGGCTCGGTGTGCTGCCCAAAACCCGTGCACCGAGCGCCAGCATTTCGCCTTCAACGCGCGCCACCACACCGGGCGCGCGGTCGTGTGGAAGGAAGCCGCGGTCGAGCCATTCCTTCTCTGCATCGCGGAGTTCATAGTGTGGCTTGACCAGCGAAACGATGCGCCCTCCCGGCGCAAGCCAGGTGAGTGCGACAGGAATTGCCAGTCGCTGCGGCGTCCACGCCAAGTCAACCACCACTAAATCCACGCCGCCATCCGGTGGCACTGCGTGCAGTGCGTTAGTGCGTTCGCGCGTTTCAACACGCGGATCTTGACGAAGTTTCCACGCGAGCGTTCCATAGCCAGTGTCGATCGCAATCACACTTGCTGCGCCGCGCTGCAACATGCAATCGGTAAAGCCGCCGACGTTGCATCCAAAGTCCGCGCAGCGCAGACCCGTGACACTCAGCTTAAATTCATCAAGCGCATGCGCAAGTTTCGCTCCAGCGCGTGAAACGAATGGCGATGCTGCAGCTTCGTCAGCCACGGTCAGGCCTTCACGCCTACCACAGCAATTCCCGCGCGATCCGCCGCCGCAAGTACCGCCGGTCGGTCCACCAAAATCACTCGTCCTGCGCCGACTGCAACGCAACCCGCACCAGCTTTCGCCAGGCTTTCAATGGTCTGTACGCCAATCGTTGGGACGTCAGCGCGCATGTCGTGGCCGGGTCGCGCGGTCTTGAGGAGCGTCCAGCCGCGTGCTCGGCACAGTTCGCCACTGCGCGCGATCATGGCATCGGTTCCTTCTACGGCTTCTACGGCGATCACGTCACGATCGCGCACGCTGATCGCTTGGCCAATGTCCAGACCGCCCACCTTTTCAAGGAGCGGCCAGCCAAAGGCGATGTCGCCCTGTGCGCGTGCATCCGGCTGAACGCGGCCCATTGGTCCTTCGCTCGCCATGTGGTCGGGGATGTAGCGGGTTGAGTCGATGAGAAGCACTCCTTGGGTGGCAAGGTCGTCGGCCACCGCTCGCAAGAGGGTAGCGCTGCGCCGATCATGGCGCAGCTTTCGGAGCCAGAGATCGATGGTTCGAAAGTCCGGAATATCGCGCAGCGCTTTGAGCTTGGCCCAACGCTCATGCATTTGCTGCTTGCTGACGCGGCCCACCATGGTCACTTCGCGAACACCGGCACGACGAAACAGCCGAATCCACTTGCCCATCTGCAGAATGCCGGCTTCGTGGAATTCGTCGCAGAGTTCCGGTAGGCCGGGCATCCATTGCCCGCGCAAGCCCACGCAGTGAATCTGCTTTCCCTGAGCACGCATGCCGCGCGCCACTAGAAAGGGCAGCGTTCCTTGTCCAGCGATGATGCCGACGCGGTCGGTCACGCGCGCGGGCCTTTGGGAGTGGAAGTATTTGGATGCACATCGCGCCCAGCATGCATCGGTAGGAACGACGCGGCGTCGTGCGTGCCCGGCTCATGCGCCAGCAAGGCATCGATCGCTGCGGTGCCGGTGGTGACCACGCTGAGTACCCCGCGGATCGCGGGACGCACAAAGCGGTGTTGAATACCGTGTTCAATCATCGCCACAAGCGGGTCATAGTAGTTGTCGTGATTGACGATCGCGATCGGCTT
>DBCE01000146.1:0-283 GCA_002292895.1 Phycisphaerales bacterium UBA966 | reverse complement strand
GGTGATCGCCGAGTTGCCGCGCCACGAGCACCTCAAAGAACTCCTCATAGGTGCCGAGACCACCCGGAAGAACCACGTATCCATCGGCGCGGTCCATCAGGATGCGCCGGCGCTGTTGCATGGTGTCCACCACTACGAATTCATCGCAGCCGGTCCAGCCCTGCTCAAGGTCCATGAGTTTGTGAGTGATCACTCCGATCACCCGACCGCCGCGTTCTTTGGCCGCACGCGCGCAGGCGCCCATCAATCCGATGGAACCTCCGCCGTAAACGAGCGCAATACC
>DBCE01000255.1:815-9878 GCA_002292895.1 Phycisphaerales bacterium UBA966 | reverse complement strand
CGCAGACGGCGTGGCTTGCGGACCTGATGGCGGAGCATGTGAATGCGCCGCGCACCAATTCACTCATGGGTGTTGTCTACGGCGCCATGCCAAACGGAACTGACTTCACAGTGTTCTTGCAAGCGGGCATGACCGGATTCAACATCGCATTCATTGGTGATGTTGCCGCGTATCACACACCGCTCGATACGGTGGAGCGTCAGTCAAAGTATTCGCGTGATCACATGGGGCGCACTGGGCTTGCATTGGTGCGTGCGCTTGATGAGCGATTGCCAGCGGGTGAGATCCCCACGGCACGAGCAGTCTTTGGCGATGTGCTTGGGCAGTTCATCGTGCGGTGGCCGGAGCAGTGGACGCTGTTGATGGTGATCGCCAGCGCGCTGACGGTGGCGGTAGTTGCTGCATGGAATGCCGTGCGTTCCATTGCGATGCGGCGTTCAGAGCCGGGAGCCGCGAAACATTCGCGCGCGCCCGGCAAAGGTGCGGCACAGGTGTTGCTGGCGGTGTTCGTACAACTCTGCGTGGTGGCAGGGATTGGCTGGGGTTTCCAATTGGCCGCGCAGTCGGCTGGGCTGACCATGGCAACCGCCGGGCTACGGTTACAGGTGTTGAACGCGCTGCTCTTGGTGGCCGCGATGGCCGTGGCGATCGGCGTGGGCGCGTGGTTGGCGCGGCGACGGATCGACCCATGGAGCGCGTTGCTGGGAGCATGGGTTCCGTGGTGGACGTTGGCGGGGACAGCGGCGGTGCTGGCGCCGGCGGCGTCATTTCTCTTTGTGGTCCCAGTGGTTGCGCTTGCACTGGCGACCGGAGCGTCGGTCATCGCCGGGAGGCTGGTGGGGCCGGTCGGTCGTCGCAGTCCGGATGTACGGCCCGTGGCATTCATGGGGTTACTCGGTGCGGTGGTGATACTTGTGCCGATGGAGCCAGCGTTCGTTGATGCGCTCGGGTTTCAGTTCGGCTGGCTGAACGGCGTGCGCGCGGCATTACTTGGTGTCACGCTGGTTCCGCTCGTGGTAGCGGCTTGGCAGCGTGAGAGTTCGGCGGCAGCCATCGATTTACAGGAGCCTCATCTATGACTAATACTCGCACGCAGTTTCGAATTGCCGCGCTGTTGGAAGCATTGTCCTGGGCTGGTCTCTTGGTTGGCATGTACTGCAAGTACGGGGCCATGAACAACCCGATCGGCGTACAGGTCATGGGCCCAGTCCATGGTGTGCTCTTTGTGATCTATTGCATTGCCGCACTGCGCCTCGCGCGCGAGGCACGCTGGAGCTTGGCGGTGACAGCGCTTGCACTTCTGGCATCGGTGCCACCGTTTACAACGTGGCTCTTTGAGCGTTGGGTCATTAAACGGGGCTAGCAACCACGCGCCGGTCACCCCGTGCGATTCCAACCCACGACCGTGAAATGAGAAACGCCCCCAGCGTTATGCCAAGGGCGTCTCGAACGCGACCGGGAGGGCTCGAACCTCCAACCTTCGGTTTCGTAGACCGATGCTCTATCCAATTGAGCTACGGTCGCGTGTCCGTCTGCATTGCTGCAGGAGGAGGGGAGATGATAGCGAAATTACCGTTCCTGGGGGTGCTGAATCGGTGCTTACTTCTCGACCGATTGTGCCACGGTCGCCTGCTTATCAAGGTCCGTGCGCGCCGCGGCGGCGGCCTCGCCCTTCAGTTGATTGGCAAAGAACGGCAGGGCAATGCACCCAGCCGCAAAGATCAGCGCGCTGAGCCGCGGCCACACCGATGGAACCGGTGAGACGCCTTGCGTTCGTGGCGTTGGCTCTTGCACGAACGGCATCGCTACCAAGCGCAGGTAGTAGAACGCAGCCACGCCGCTGTTGAGCGCCATGATCACCAGCAACGTGCGCTGATGACTTTCGGCGCTGGCCACAAAGAGGTCAAGCTTTCCCCAGAACCCAAGAAGGGGCGGGATGCCGGTGAGGCTGAGTGCGCCAATAGCAAGCGCCGCTGCAACCATCGGGGCACGAACGCGCAGACCCGCAAGGTCATCAATGGAATCCACTTCATGCCCATTGCGTTCAATGGCAGCCAACGAACCGAAGGTTGCCAGATTGGCCACGCCGTAGGTCAAGAGATAGAGAAGCGTGGCATCAATGCCGACGGTTGGTCCAGCCAGAATGCCAACCAGCATGTAGCCGGAATTGGCGATCGAGCTGTACGCCAGCATGCGCTTGGCCGAGCGCTGCAAGAGCGCACCGATGTTGCCAAGCGTCATGGTGAGGACCGCAATCATCCAGAGCACCGCGGCGATGACCGGCGGAATGCTGCTGTCACCGTTGGCGCTCCATCCAACCGTGCCAAGCAGGACGATGAGGGTCACAAACCCTTGCACTTTCGGCACGAAACTGATGAACGCAGCCACCGGGCTGGAGGCGCCTTCATAGACATCGGGCGCGTAGAAGTGCATCGGAACCGCGGCCAACTTGAAGCAGATGCCGATCACGGCAAGCAGCATGCCAACGATCGCCACACTGCCAATGCCGCCAGTTTGCGCCTGCATTTGGAAGGACTCACGCATGGCGCTGAGTTCAAGCGTGCCAGTGGCTCCATACAGGAACGCAAAGCCGAGCAGCAGGGTGGCCGTACTCATGGCGCCCAGGAAGAAGTACTTGATGGCCGCTTCCATGCTGCGGTCTGCACCGCGGCCGATGGCTACCAAGACGTACGTGGGAAGTGAGCACAGTTCAAATGCCAAGAACAGCCATACCAAGTCTGTGGCGTGGCAGAGCAACATGCCGCCACACAGTGACAGCAAGAGGAATGCGTAGAACTCGCCCTGAATGACACGCACGGGGTCGAACGCGCCGGTGCCGGAGGCAACTTGGCGCTCTACGGCGCGATCAACGCTACCGATCGAAGCGAGCACGTGACCAACGCCCACCACGCACAACAGCGCGATGATGTACTTGCCGAGCATCGGCATCGGTAACTGCGCAGCCGTGGCGGCTTCGGGGGTCCACACCTTCAGCATGGTGACGAATGTTGCAATCAATGCCACCACTGCAATCCATGGAACCATGGCTCGGAAAGCGCGGGCATGTGACAGTCCCATGACAGCGCACAGAACAGCGCCCACAAAGAGCACCGCCTCCGGTGCGATCAGCATGAACTTGGGGCCAAGATTGGTAGATGCGGCCAGAATGGCGGGGGTCATGGTGTTCACTGGATGGCTCCCTTGTCGGCGGCAGGCGCTGCGGTGGTCTTGGTGGCGCTTTCATCCGCGGTGGCGCGTGGGGGATTGGCAAGGTCGCGCTCGATGAGCTTGACGTAGGGGGCAACCGCGCTGGCAGCACACGGTTCGATGACATTCAAGATGGGCTTTGGCCACACGCCGATCACAATGCAGGCGATCGCAAGTGGAGCCATGGCCAAGATCTCGCGGAAGTTCACGTCTTGGATGGCGTGTGCGGCGTGATTGCCGTGACCGTGTGCGCTATGCGAATCATGACCACCGTGCCCATGGCTTGGCTCGCGGAGCGGTCCAAAGACAAACTTCTGCAGCATGCGCAACACGTAGAGCGCGCCCAGAATCAAGGCCAGCGCGGCCAAGAATGCGTAGGTCGGGCCAAGGATTCCTGGGAATCCGGTCTTCATGCCAGCATCGGCGGTGTAGATACCCATCAAGCACAAGAACTCGCTGACGAATCCATTGAGGCCTGGAAGTGCAAGCGACGCCATGGCAAAGAACACCATGAACACGCTCCACACCGGCATGCGCTGCATGAGTCCGCCAACCACTTCCATGTCCTTGGTGTGGTAGCGCTCATACATGATGCCGATGCACATAAACATGCCGGCCGTCGAGAGACCGTGGTTCACCATGTACAAGATTCCGCCTTCCATGCCCACCACGTTGAAGGCAAACATGGCAAGCAGCGCCAGACCCATATGCGCGATCGAACTGTAAGCGACCAAGCGCTTCACGTCGTTCTGCACCCAGCACACCAAGCTCATGCCCAGGATGCCAATGAGTGCGAGCGCGGCAAAGAAGGGTGCCAGCGCCAGTGCGCCTTCAGGCGCCATGGGGAACGCAAACCGCAGCGCGCCGTACTGACCGATTTTGATGACAACGCCTGCCAGCACCACGGATCCGGCCGTGGGAGCTTCGCCGTGCGCCAATGGCAGCCATGAATGCACCGGAACGAACGGCACCTTCACCGCAAATCCGCCCATGATGGCAAGGAAGACCCACCACTGCGTGCTGGCAGGGAGGGTCTGTCCGTACTCCACCAAGGTCTGCACGCTGAAGTTGATGGGTGTGCCGGTATCAGTGGCGTGCCCAGCGGCCAGGTAGATGAATCCAACCAGCGAGATCACTGATCCCACAAAGCTGTAGACCCACAACTTGATTGCCGCCGGACGACGGTCTTGTCCGCCCCAGATGGCAACAATCAGGAAGAGCGGAACCAGCGTGAATTCGTAACCGATATAGAAGAGGATCACGTCGCGCGCCAGGAAGGCGAGCATGACGGCCGATTCCATGAACAGGAACTGCGCGTAGAAGCCGCGCTGCCGCTGGGTGATCGCTGAGAAACTCACCAGCATGCTGCACGGAATCAATACCGCGGTCAGGATGATGAGAAGCATGCCAACGGCGTCGGTACCGAGCCGGAATTCAACGCCGAAGGCAGTGAAGAGTTTCCAACCCTCTTCGTTTGGCCAGAAGGTGCCGGTGGTCCACGCTGGGAATTCAAATGCAAGCAGCGTTGCGGCTGCCAAGACCACCAGGCTGGCGATGAGGCCAACTGTCTTGGCGGCGCGTTCGCTCACGCCAAGGCAGAGGACGGCGCCAATGAGCGGCAGGACGATCAGAAGGACGGCGAGTGTCACGAGGCACCTCCCGAGAGCCAGACCCAAACAACCCATGCGACGATCAGCCCGATTCCGCCCGCCATGGTGAGCGCGTAGCTCTGCACCGTGCCGGTGTAGAGCGGCTGGAACACCCGAGCAACAAAGCCGGGGAATCGACCGATGGCGGCAACGATCACGCCGTCGATGACGAATCGATCAGTGAATGCCAAGAGCTGGGCACCGAGCCAAGCGGGCACGCCGATGATGGCGTTGTAGAACTGATCCACGTACCAGCCGTGTTCGCTGCCGAGCGGAATCCACTTGAGGCCGGTGGTGTTCAGCATGGACGCACGGAGCCGGTCGCCCAGCGCACGGTTCTTGGCGTGCAAGATCCACGCGAGCAGGAAGCCTGCAACCACCACGGTGGTAGCGATGATGAAGAGCGTGCTGTGTGCGTCGCGGCCGAGGATCTGTCCGTGCTCCTCACTGTTGCCCGCGCGCATCCACGCGCTGGAGTTCTGCACGAAGCGTTGGATCCAGTTGAAGCCCTGGGAGTGTGCCAAGTAACTGGGGAGTCCTGCCAAGACCGAGCCGATGGCAAGCAGTGTGAGGACCAGCGAGATGCGGAAGCCTGGAGCGTGTGGATGGAACGCGCCGCCGCCGTGTGCGGCACCGTGTCCGGCATGCGCGTCGGCACCGCCGTGCGCGTGATCCGCATGACCAGCATGATCATCGTGACCATGATCAGCATGCTGATCCGCACCTGGCTCAATCTTCACTGGGCCGAGCGCCAAGCGGAACCACACGCGGAACGCGTAATACGCGGTGATTCCGGCGGTGAGTACACCAATCCAACCCATCCACTGCACTTGCTGCACGTGGCTGGTGAGTGCGGTGAGCAGGATGATGTCCTTTGATTCAGCCGCTGCGCTGAACGGCGCCGTGGCAAGCCAGAGGCAGCCGAGCAACATGCAGATCATGGTGAGTCGGAAGCCGGGCACTCGGAGAAGGCCGCCCAACTTACGGAAGTCAACTTGGCCAGCCATGCCGTGCATCACTGCGCCGGCGGTGAGGAACAAGAGCGCCTTGAACCACGCGTGCGTGAAGACGTAATACACGCCACCAAAGGCTGTACCAACGCCAAGACCCATGACCATGTATCCAAGGGAACTGATCGTTGAGTAGGCGAACACGCGCTTGTAATCAAATTGCCCGCACGCAATGGTTGCACCAATGAACGCGGTGAAGCAGCCGATCCAACCGACCGTCAGCAGTGCCGTCTCTGCCCACTCTGGCCCGATGGCCTGCACGGTGTAGAACGGCGCCATGCGCGCGAGCAGGTAGATGCCCGCGGTCACCATGGTGGCTGCGTGAATGAGTGCGGATACCGGGGTGGGACCCCACATGGCGTCCGGGAGCCAGGTGAAGAGTGGTCCCTGTGCGCTCTTACCGCACACGGCCAAGAGCAAGAGGAACGGGATCGCGGCCTTTGACCAACCGCCTTGAACTGCTTCGGACGTAGAGCCGGCAATCGCCTGGAACAGGCTGTCGTACTGCACGGTGCCGTAGTTGGTCCAGATGAGGAAGATGGCCAATGCCAGGCCAAGGTCACCGATCCGGTTCATGATGAACGCCTTCTTGGCAGCGGCGGTGGCGCCGGGCTGCGTGGCGTAGTAACCGATCAGCATGTACGAGCACAGTCCGACGCCTTCCCAACCGAGGTACAGGCCGACCAGGTTGTCGCTCATCACCAGGATGAGCATGCTTGTCACGAAGAGGCTGACCGCAAAGAAGAAGCGCGCGTAGCCGGCCTTGAGGTCCGACTCCATGTACTCACTGGCGTACAGCGCAATGAGCGTGGCAAGCACCGTGACAAAGAGCATCCACAGCATGCTGATGCCGTCGATGTAGAAGCCGAGGTTGGCAGTGAATGATTGGAACGGCCCCGGGCCCCAGGTCAGCGAGAGCCAGTCCATGAACGGCACCGTGAGCGGCGCGTGCGTTGCAAAGAGTGTTGGTCCAAACTGGAAGTACAGCGCGATGGCCATCGCGGTGGAGAGTCCAAACGTAGCGACGGTGAACAGCGCTGGCAGTCGACCCTTCACCTTGAACATGGCCATGGCGCCGCACAGAATCACGGAAACGAGTGGTGCAAGGAGCATCCACTTGAGCCACGCAAAGTCAGTGTTGGCGACAGCCTTGACGAAGTGGAGCGGGCCGACATCGGCGTAGCCGCTCGTTGAGTGGACGGCGTGCGCGGCGTCGACGGCATGGCCATCGGCTGCTGCGATTGCGCCGTCGCCGAGGGCGAGCGCGAGGGTGGTGAGAAGTGCTGGTTCCATGGAAGCCGTTGGTGTGTGTGCCGTGGCGTGAGTGACGAAAGCGGATGCGAGCGCAATGATCGCGACGGTGCTCATTCCTTGAGTTCTGCCCATGCTTCGCTGCTCAGGGTTTCTTTGCGGCGATACAGGAGGACCACTAGGCCGAGCGCAAGTGCTGCCTCTGCAGCGGCGACGGTGAGGATGAAGATCACCATCAGCTGTCCAGAGAGATCCATCCACATGCGACCGAATGCAACGAACGCAAGAGCGGCGGCTTGGAACATCAGTTCAGTGGACAAGAACATCAGGATCATGTTGCGACGCGTCAAGAATCCGACCAAGCCGATCGCAAAGAGGATGATGGCCAGTGCCAACGTCACTTGGATGTTGGCCGGCATGGCGGGCGTCAGGGGTGCAACGGAACCCATCGAAGCGAGAGTGATCATGCTGCACCTCCGCGGCTGAGGGAGCCGCCGTCATCAATGCGGGGAAGTCCGGCGGCTGCACGGCGTTCGTCTTCCGCCATGGCCATCTGCCGGCGCGCCAAGACAACGGCGCCGAACAGTGCCATGAGGAGAATCACGCCGGCGAGTTCAAGACTGACTGGGAACTGCGCCACCAAGGCGTGGCCAAGTGCCGTGGAGTTGGCTGGCGCAGCGGTGCCATCAAGCGTGATGGGGTGGCGATCGCCGTTCGCGCTGAGCAGCGTGAGGCTTGCGGTGGTTCCCGAAGGATCTACGGAAATGAGGCGTCCGTCAGCGCCGCGCTCCAGTTTGGCAATGTCAGTGATGCCGGCTGTTTCAGCGATCGCCGACGACTCGCGCAGGAGGAGTTCCGGCATGTCTTCCATGCGCTCCCAGGCGCGGATGTTGGCGCGCGCTACCACGGCAGGTGAGGCAAGCCATGGCACTGAGTTGTCGCGTCGGAACAGCGCGTCACCTGTTGCAGACAGCATGATGAACGCCAAGATCAGTGCAGCGATTGGTTCGCGCGGGGTGCGGTCGTACCACGCAGACTCTTCGCCTCGCATCGACTGATCGCCGGACTGTTGCGCAAGCATCAGTACAAAGAGGTAGGTGATCAGGATGGCGCCGGCGTAGACAATGAGGAGCGCAAATGCCATGAATTCAGCCTGTAACAGCAAGAAATTCACAGACACGGCCAAGATCACCAGTACGAAATACAGCGCTGCGTAGACCGGACGCGGGTGCGTCACCATGCGCGCTGCGCCTGCCACGGCAACCAGCGCCACCATGACGTGCACCCAGAAAGATGGGTCCGTTCCAGCGGCTTCCGGCACCGGTGCGTTGCGCGCGACGGCGCTGATGATCAGCGCGACCGCGGCAAGGCCGCAGACGGTGAGGGCGGCTCGGAAGGCCGCGGGGCGCGGCTCCATCATCAGGTATAGGACGACGGCACCCAGGGCGGCGGCGGCGTAGAAGAGGTTCGCGTTCATGGATGGTGGCCTCAATCTCCGAGCAGCCCGCACGGGAATCCGGGCGGGGAGGGCGGATAATAGAAGGGGACGCGGCGGTTCGCAACCGAGATAAGCGGGGAAAGTGGGGGAAGTCGGGGTGGCTGCCAGGACGCAATCGAGGGGTTGGCCGCTGTGGCGGGCAATTGTGGGCGCAGCAGTCAACTACCTCATGACTTGGGGCGGGGCTGGCCCGTGCACCGGCCCGCGCGTGGGCAATTTCGCCGCATCACCGTCAACCCTCCTCCGCTACCCTCGCGTCATGTCTGATGAGATGCGCCGCATCCTGCCCAATCTGATCACGGTGGTTCGCCTGGTGATGGCGACGGCATTCTTTGCCATCATTGCCTTGGCACTGTCGCCGACATCCGCCGAGGGTCGGCAGTGGTGGGGAAACGCGGCGTTCATCCTCTTTATCGCAGCGGCACTGAGTGACATTCTTGATGGGTAC
>DBCE01000255.1:367-686 GCA_002292895.1 Phycisphaerales bacterium UBA966 | reverse complement strand
GAATGGAGCCGGGCCTTTGGTATTGAGCCGGAGCCAGGTGCCATCAATTGCGCAACCGGCGTAGCAAGTTGGATGGTGGTTGCAGTGCTGGCGCGGGAGTTGCTGGTGACCAGTTTGCGCGGCGTCCTTGAAGCGCGCGGCATTGCATTTGCAGCTGACTGGTCCGGCAAGGTCAAGATGTTTGCGCAGAGCGCAGCCATTCCGACCGCACTCTTCATTGCGGTGAATCCTGGGTGTTTGGCAAGCCCCAACTATCGCATGGCGCAGATGCTTTCGGTGTGGACCATGACCGCGATCACCGTGTGGAGCGCTGTGCCGT
>DBCE01000255.1:0-355 GCA_002292895.1 Phycisphaerales bacterium UBA966 | reverse complement strand
TTCCATTCGCGGCATTGCGTTACTGCGGTCGATTTCGAAGGACGCGCGCTGAACGCGCCGATGAACGCAGCATGAATACGGCGAAGCGTTCTCTCGGTGAACCAAAGATGGATCCAGCGGTCGCACGACAGCGCATGGCAGGAATCGCCTGGTTTCCGCGGTTCTCATTGACCGTGGGCGGATTGGGATTCGCGCCGTTTGCTTCGGGAACCTGGGGTTCGTTGCCACCGTGCATCGCAGTGCTCGGATTGGTGGTGCTCTTGCCAGCCGGACTTGGCTGGGTGATCGATGCCGTACTCGTGGCACTGCTCGCATGGGCTGCGTTTGGCTGTGTGCGCTGGACCGCAACCGCCGA
>DBCE01000030.1:11709-23309 GCA_002292895.1 Phycisphaerales bacterium UBA966 | reverse complement strand
TTGCCGCAGCGTACGAGCGCGCTCGCAGCGCACGCGACGCTGCCAGCATGCAGGCAATCAGTGAATGCTCACGCGCGATCGAAGCTGGGACGGCCTTGTCAAATCAACCGGATGGGTGGACGACAAACGCCGTGTGCCAAGGTCTGCGCGCACTGGCCGGCGCATTCAACAGCGAACACGCACAGCGATGTGCTGACGCTGTTGCAGCCGAAGCGACGTGCGTCGCGTTTAACCCTGCGACACTCAGAAACGACCTGCGCGCCGTGGCAACCGAGTTACGGGCGCGTGCCATCACACACGGCGTTCGTGTTGCGGTGGGACTACCTGATTTAGCACGTGGTTCGGACGCTGGCACTGACGTGGCGGTCAAGTCACTGCAGGAAGCTGCTGCAGATCTGCTACGAATTGGCGCCATTCAAGGATGGGTCGATACGATCGGCGCAGTGCGCGCGCAGTCTCGCGCTGCGTTCGAATCCACTAGTAAGGGATGGGCAACGGCTCTGCGCGACCCCACTCGCAGCAAGGCCGCGCGCGATGCCATGGACATGTTCGCTACCGAGGCAGATCTGATGATGGCCGGGCGGTTCGAACGCATGGTCAGGCGCGGAGACCCAGCGGCGATCAATGCGTGCTCGGGACGATCAAGTGAATTGCTGAAGGAACTCGACCGCCGAAGAAGCACATGGGCCGGCGCATGGGCGAATGGAAAGGCAAACACGGAAGCCTCGCGCCGTATGTTGCAGGGATCACGAATCACCGAACTATTGGAGTGGTCCGCAGCACTGCAGAAGTACGAAGGTGCGGAACGCCAACTCAACGCGTGGGGAGGCTTTGCAGCACCCGCTGACGGATGGATGCCGCACCCGAAGGCCATTGCTGCGCGTGGCGCGTTGGCGCTCGAAGCATTTCTCGCTGGGCAGGACGAAGCCGCGGAAGCGGATATTGCCAACGTTGAGTCAGATTTGCCGCTCATGGTTGTAGTAGCGCGGCTTGCGGAAACGCTGGAGCAATGGCTAGCAACACGCAACACACTAGGGGCACGGCTTGCAGCAGCCCGCGATGCACCAGCCACTGACGCATACTTGGCTTCCGACCGAGCCCTGCTCATGCAACTCGCCCGGTGTTTGACGGAAGTGACGCGAGCGCGCACCCTCCGGCAGGGTGAAGTCGCCAAGGAGTTGCAGGCCCTGACACATGTCATTTGCGCTGAATTTGCTGGCCGACTGGACGGTGACGTGGCACGATTGGCTGCGCTCAAGCGCCTGGCAGCGGAAATTGCCGCCCGCCCCGCCACTCCGGCCGGCGCTTCCCCAAAGCGCCGCTAGGCTTTGCGCATGAATATTCTTGTTGCAGGACCGCATCCCGACGATCAAGAACTTGGCATGGGAGGCACCATTGCCCGATTGGTTTCGCAAGGACATCGCGTGCTGTTGTTGGACCTGACCGATGGCGAGCCAACGCCCTTTGGGGATCGAGCCACCCGGGCGCGCGAGTCAGCGGAAGCCGCGCGCATTCTTGGCGCAGAGCGCATCACGCTCGACCTACCGAATCGCACGGTGACGCATTCGATCGAAGCGCGGCACAAAGTCGCTTCGGTGATCCGCACCTTCCGCGCAGAGATGATCTTTGTTCCGTACTTCGAAGACGCTCACCCCGATCACATTGCTGGAACCCGCATCGTTGAGGACGCGCGCTTTGACGCCAAGCTCACCAACTGCGGCTTGGCGGGCGAACCGATTTATCCGAAGTGGTTGTTTCACTACTACGCGACGCATTTACGCATTGTGCCGCAGCCGTCGTTCGTGTTTGACACGACCGGCTTTGGTGAGCAGAAACGCAATGCTGTGTTGGCGTATCGAAGCCAGTTTGTAGACAACCCCGGAAACCGACGGGTAGTGGACTGGCTTGATGCGGCTGGTACCTACTTCGGCAGTCGCATCGGTACAACAAGCGCGGAGCCGTTCTTTGCACGCGAGCCCATTGGACTCACGGGACTTTCTGCGCTGGCGTGACGGACGCACACACAGCAAAACAGAGTGACGTGGATGCGTAAGCGCTTGAGCGATCAGGCGAGTTTCTTGACCGTTTCCACAACGCTCTCGGCAACCCAGTGGCGCTGTGCTTCCGTCAGTTCGCCGTAGATGGGCATCGCGATCGTTTCCAGCGCTGCACGCTCCGAATGCGGGAACACACCCTTCTGGTACCCCAAGAATTTGAAGCACTCCTGCATATGCAAGCAGAGCGGGTAGTAAATCTCGGTGCCAATCTTGCGCTTGGTGAGCTCATCGCGCACAGCGTCGCGGATACGCGCTGGCACGCGGATGACGTACTGGTTGTAGATGTGACGACCAGCAGTCGGCGCCTTCGGGAAACGAAGCGGAAGCCCGCCCGCATCCACCGGAACTGAGCTGTCGGTGGCGCCATGGGCGGTATAGAACTCGTCGTACCACGCGGCATTGCGCTGGCGCGCATTACTCCACGAATCAAGGTGCCGGAGCTTGATGCTGAGCACCGCGGCCTGCAGCGCATCAAGGCGCGAGTTCATGCCGATTTCTTGGTGGAAATACTTTGGCTCCATGCCGTGATTGCGCAGGCGCTTCATGCGGGCCGCGTGAACATCGGAGTTGGTGGCCATGATGCCGCCATCACCAAACCCACCAAGGTTCTTGGAGGGGAAGAAGCTGTATGTGCCAATGTCGCCAACGCTGCCCACGCGGCGACCGTGCACGTCTTCGGTGCCGATGGCTTGCGCGCAGTCTTCAACAACCGTCAGGTTCCGCGCCTTGGCGATCGCCATGATGCTGTCAAGATCCGCAGCTTGACCAAAGAGATGCACGGGCATCAAGCACTTCACCTTCTTGCAACAGCCGAAGGCTTCTTCAATTGACTTTGGGCAAATGTTGTAGGTGGTGGGGTCGATGTCCACAAAGACCGGGCGTGCGCCCAGGCGATGCACGCTGCCGGCAGTGGCGAAGAATGTGAACGTTGGAAGAATCACCTCGTCGCCAGGACCAACATCAAGCGCTTGCAGCGCAAGCAGAATGGCGTCAGAACCGTTGGCGCAGCCGATCGCATGCTTGGCGTGGCAATAGGCGGCCACTTCCTTCTCAAGCTCGTCAATCTTGGGCCCGCCGATGAAATACTGACTCTCCATCACGGCGAGCACAGCAGGCTCGATCTCCGCACGGATAGTGGCGTACTGAGCTTTGAGGTCAAGAAGCGGGACAGTGACTTCACGGGCGGTCGCGGTGGTCATTCCGAGATGATACGGAGCGGCGCGTTTCCGGTCAGTGCCCGGTGCTGCCAAATCCGCCCGCGCCGCGCGATGTTCCGTCAAGTTCCTCAACCACGCGGACGGTCGCACGCGCCACCGGCGCCACCACCATTTGCGCGATTCGCATTCCATGCTCCACCGTGAATGGCGCGCGACCAAGATTGACGAGCGGCACCTTCATCTCACCGCGGTAATCACTATCAACGGTGCCCGGAGAGTTTGGCATGCCAATCCCGTGTTTCGTGGCAAGACCGGATCGTGGTCGAACTTGCGCTTCAAAGCCGTGTGGAATGGCCATGGCAAATCCACACGGAATCATCGCGATGTCACCGGGCGCAAGTGTCACCGGCGCTTCGATGCAGGCGTGGAGGTCGAGGCCCGCCGCGTGCTCGGTTTGGTACGCGGGGAGCTGCGCGCCTTGGTGGAGGCGGAGGAAGCGGATTTCGACGGCGTGCATGGTGCGGAGCCTAGCGCGGCGGCGGCGGCAAGGATCTCGTCGGCGTGGCCTTCGGGCTTCACCTTGTCGAACCGTGCGGCCACTTTGCCGTCCGGACCAATCAGGTAGGTGGTGCGCGCAACGCCCATGTACTTCTTGCCATACATGGATTTTTCTTGCCAGGTTCCGTAGGCCGTGCACAACTTCGGTGCCTTGCCGGCGGCGGGCTCGTCCGCGAGCAACGCGAACGGAAGCTTGAACTTCTTGATGAACTTCACATGGCTCGCGGTGCCGTCTGGGCTGACGCCGAGAACCTCGATACCTGCCTTACGCAACTTTGCCCACCCGTCACGGAAGGAGCATGCTTCCACGGTGCAACCGGGCGTGTCATCCTTTGGATAGAAGTACAGCACAACGGATTGACCCTTGAATTCGGCAAGCGTTCGGAGCGTGCCAGTTTGGTCGGGAGCGGAGAAAGCGGCAGCCTTACGGCCAGGATTCAAGAGGGGCATGGCAAGAAATGTACGCGCCAAGTCTGCTTTAGACCAGCACAAACTTCATAGCCGCCACCAGAATCACCACTCCCAGCAAGACACGCAACGTCCGCTGGGACGCACCGCGAATGCTCCACTGCGCACCAATCCACCCGCCGACAACAACGGCCGCGCACGCCCACCAAATCCACTGCTCACAGTGAATTCCCTGGGTCATCATTCCCGTCAGACCGGCAATCGAGTTGACCAGAATGAACGGTGCGGACAAAGCGGCGGCCTCGCGCGGTGTTGACCAACCCCACAGGATGAGGAGCGGTGTGAGAAAGATGCCGCCACCCACACCAATGAGCCCGGAGAGTGCGCCGATGACTGCGCCGATGACAAGCGCGATCGGAAGCGACAACGTACGAGCCGGTCGTTGCAGTGCAGGAATAAAGAGCCGCACGGCCACGAACACCAGCACCACTGCCACCACTATCCGAAAGCTGCTGTCCTGCAGTGTGCGCGTCCCTCCTAGGAATGCCATGGGAACTGAGGTAATGACGAACGGCGCCAGCATGCGCCAACGAACCTGCCCCGCACGAGCGAACATCACCGTCGCCAGGAACGACACCAATACGTTGAGTATCAGTGCCGTTGGGCGCATCACCGTTGCACTCACGCCAAACAAGGCCATCACCGCCAAATAGCCAGACGCACCGCCATGACCAACACTTGCGTAGAGCGCGGCCACGACTGCGAGCATCAGTACGAATACTTCGATGGATCCTGAGGTCTCCATTCCCTCAGAAGGTACCGCCACCCCCACCGGTCACGCGCGCACTGCGGAGCGCAGCGGTCCACTGTGCACGGTGTGCTACCCTCACCACGCCTTGCGAACCGATGCGCCACACTCGATCGGCACTACCAACGTTGCTGCACTGGCATGCGCCGGGAGCGGCACAGCGTCCGCAAGTGAGATCGCATTGCCGCAAATCAAAGCCGGAGGTGCTGGGCTGGAACGGGTCAAGCAGCAACCACTGCCAGCCGCACCGGATGCCGTCCGGGCGGGACGGCGCATGATCGATTCGCACGGTCGCACCATTCTGGACTTGCGCATCAGCATCACTGATCGCTGCAACTTTCGATGCGTCTATTGCATGGAACCCGATGTTCGGTTTCAACCTGCTGACCGGCTTCTGACGCCAAGCGAAATCGTGCGCATGGCGGGGATCGCCGAGGGACTTGGGGGGCGCAAGATCCGGATCACCGGCGGCGAGCCGACCCTCCACCCTGAACTTGAAACGATCATTGCCGGAATCCGCAACACAACGAGTGTGGAAATCGCAATGATCACTAACGGATCACTGCTCACGCGCCACGCCCTCGCGCAATGGAAGCGGGCGGGACTCGATCGAGTCACTATCAGTATCGATTCGGTGCGCGCTGATCGTTTCGCACGCGTGACCCGTTCCACGGCAACTCCGGACGATGTGATGGCAGGGATTGACGCGTGTATCGCCGAAGGACTCACGCCGCTCAAACTGAATGCCGTGCTTGTGCGCGGAGTGAACGATGACGAAGCAGTTGATCTAGCCAAACTTGCCCGGCAATTTGGCGTTGAAATGCGCTTCATTGAATACATGCCACTCGACTCGGCGCATGCGTGGGATCGAGCGCTCATGGTGCCAGCGGCGGAGACGCGCGCCGCAATCGAGCAGTCGTTCGCCCTGCTACCAACCGGCGCCGATGATGCGCACAGCACGGCACGTACCTACCGATTTGCTGATGGCGCGCCCGGCACTGTGGGTTTCATCGCTCCAGTGAGTAGTCCGTTCTGTGGCGCATGCAGCCGCTTGCGGCTCACTGCCGATGGCTTCGTTCGTCCATGCCTGTTTAGCACCACGGAATGGGGTCTTCTGCCGCTCCTCCGAAATGGGGCCAGCGATGCAGACATTGAGCGATTCTTGATTGATGTCACCTGGACAAAGTTGTCTGGCCACCAAATTTCCTCTCCTACGTTTACGCAGCCAGCGCGACCAATGTCCGCCGTTGGTGGCTAGAGGGAGGAGCAGTACGCGGTGAATAGGCCAGCAGCGGAAACTAAGGTTCGGTAACCCGCGCATCCGCTCGCGCAGACTGCGAAAATCCAAAAATTACGCCGATTCATGAATGCTTGTGAATAGGCAAGTGGCATCGTGCGACATAGCGGCTACTCTTGATTCCACCTCGGACATCAGGAAATCTATGACTCATCATTGGACACACTCGGCATGCCTGTTCTGCTCCGTCACGCTGCTGTTTGCAGGCAACCTGCTCGCTGCTGATGGCGATCGACGCACCTTTGACTTTGGCGCGTACGGCTCCATCAGAGCCACTGAAACGATTCACACCCCAGGCGTGTGGGAAGGCCGAATTGACAGTCAGGACGCTGCAGCGGGCGGTTGGATCATGCAGATCGAGACGAATGTCGGTCGCGTGTTGGTGGCACACGGCGCCGATGGTCGAGTGCTGCAGTCGCTACCACTTGGCGACGGAACCTTCAATGTGTTCGAACAGGGAGCACCCTTCGCTGATTGCGGCGGCGCCATTGAAGTGCCAACCGTGGTTCCGAGTGAGGGAGGCGTTGCAGGCACGTGCGACGATGGTGGAACCCTTGATGTCCTGGTGAAGTGGACCCCTACCGCTTCAAGTGCTGCCGGTGGTGAGGTTGCCATTCGGGCGTTGGCCGAAGCATCGGTGGCCATCTCCAATCACATCTACATCGCGTGCAATGTCAATCTGCGCATGCGTGCTGTCGGATACGGAGTCACGGAGGCATATGCAGGCGACGCTGGATCCACTGTCTTGAGCGAACTCCGCTCAACCAGTGATGGCATCCTGGACGCTGTGCACGCTGAGCGAACAGCCACGGGCGCGGATCTCGTCAGTCTGCTCACCGGCACCAACCCCAACTACTGCGGTATTGGATATCTGCTTGGAACGTCCACCGCCGAGGCGTACGGATTCAACGTGACAGTGTGGAGCTGCGCGCTGGGAGCACTGACATTTACGCACGAAGTTGGACATAACCAAGGTTGCTGCCATGCTGTCGGCGATGGCGGCGGATGCACATCGGGCGGCGTATTCCCCTACTCCGTTGGTAATCGATTCACTACCACGGGCGGGACGCAGTTTCGAACGGTCATGGCCTACTCGCCCGGCACTCGGATTCCGCGACTCTCAAGCCCACTTGTGAACTTTGCAGGGTCGCCCACCGGACTACCGGAAGCAGACAACGCGCGAACCTTGAACGAAACAGCGATTGCCATGGCCAACTATCGCTGCTCCGTCACGCAGTCTCTTGATCAGGATTATGTGGTGTCTCCGATCATGCCATTCCCGGTCACTGGCCAAACATCCACATTCACCGCACCGACCGTTCCACGCGCCGCAGACGGGACCGTGGTGGATATCAGCACGACGGCTGTTGGCGACCTCAGCGCTGCTGACGAATCGCTAGCGCTGAAAATCGGCACCACCAGTGTTGGAGCGGTCATCGGTTTCACCGGCTCAGACTGTGGCGTGTTCTCACGTCGCACATCCATTCCGGCGGCGACCTTCAATGCGGCGATCGGAACCGGCACCTCTGTTCTGTTTACGCTCGTTCCATCGAACACCGTGAACACGGCGTGCAACTATTCCGAAGCACGAGTGGTGATCCGCTACCGCAGCCAACTGCCTTGCCCTGGTGATCTCAATGGCGATCGATCAGTCAACGGTGCCGATCTTGGCTCAATGCTGAGCCAATGGGGCCCGTGCGCGAGCTGCAACGCGGACCTCGATCGGAACGGTAGCGTCGAAGGCGGTGACATCGCCGTGCTCTTGAGCGGCTGGGGCGCCTGCCCCTAAGGGCCTGAGGTGATCGGTATCATGCTTTCGCTTGGACAGATGGCCGAGTGGTTTAAGGCAGCGGTTTACTAAACCGCCGAAGGTGCTCGCACTTTCCGTGGGTTCGAATCCCTCTCTGTCCGTTTGTGCGCAACGCCCTTGGGAACTTCTACCCGTGGGCGTTGTGCTTTTTCAGGATGCCTGCAGTGTCCGAGTGAGCGTGCGTCATCACGACGCCGTCGGAGCTTCATCAAGCGCAGACTTCCAAATCGGAACATCGCGCTTCATGCGGTCAATGAACTCTCCGACTGCTGCTAACGCCTCTGCGCGATGGAGCGCATGCACAGTCAAGCGGAACGATCGCTGCCCCACCGGGACTTCGCCACGGCTGTGCTCAACCATGATGGCAACAAGTCCGTGCTTTGCCAGCATTTCGCGCCCCAATTCAGTGAGCATGTTCGAAGCCATCGGCTCGTACACCTCATAGGCGAGTGCTCGAATAGTGCGTCCGCCTTCATCGGCACGGACGAC
Organism: Phycisphaerales bacterium UBA966; assembly: GCA_002292895.1. Classification (GTDB taxonomy): domain Bacteria; phylum Planctomycetota; class Phycisphaerae; order Phycisphaerales; family SM1A02; genus UBA966. Next base: position 14,725 of record DBCE01000030.1, on the reverse strand, counting down.
ACCGTCAAACACGATCGCTGCACCGAACTGTGCTGCGGGCGGGAGTGCAGGCGCCGGATTGCCGAGTGCACCGTCGATGATGCGAACGGTGGCGCTCATCCGCCGCCCACCAGTTCAACGAGCGCGATCTCGTCACCCGCGCGGAGGAGTGCATCTGCTGACCGGAACGAATGATTCACCGCGAGCCGCGCCCCACGAAAGAACGTCGCTTTGTGCGGATGAGACGCAGCAAGCGCCTCATTGACATCGCGCACAGACGCGTTGTCAGGCACATCAACGGCAATGCTTGCGCACGAAAGTTCGTGGGCAAGTGAACCAAAGATGAGCACGCGAAACACCATGATTTACAGTGTAACATTGCGCCTTGTTATCCAATTCGATATCGCCTGCACCTTGCCACGCGCGATCGATGGAACCATGTTTATGACAGCATCGCACCCCATCGCCGCCGCACCAACGGAGCCACAGTCGCCGAGCGCGGCCATCGATGCTGTGTGTGCGCATCTGGATCCTCTGGATAGTGAATCGATTCCGCTGGCACATTCCTCGGGGCGAGTGCTCGCTGAGGTAGTGCGCGCTGACCGCGCGAGCCCGGCGCTTGACATGAGTTCGATGGACGGTTTCGCAGTGCGCGTTGCGGACCTGAACGAAATGGCCTCAACTACTGGACTGCCGATTGCGACCGGCGCCGACAGCGAAGCGAGCATCGGCCACGCGCCAGTTTCCATGCAGCCCGGTCGCGCGATCCGCATCGTGACCGGCGCGCCGATTCCAATCGGCGCAGACGCCGTGGTACGACATGAAGATGTCCGCATCGCCAACGGATGTGCGCTGCTACAGATTGCCGCGAGCGCAGTGCAGCCTGGGGCGTTCATTCGCCGCGAGGGAGAAAACGCATTGAAAGGTGCTGGAATTCTGCAACCAGGAACGCTCATCGGAGCAGCTTCGATCGGCGCGCTTGCTACGTTCGGTGCGGCCAGCGTTCGTGTTCAGCGCCGCGTGCGCATAGCGATCATCACTACTGGCGATGAGTTGGTCACCACTGACCGAACGCCCGCACCGTGGCAGATTCGCGACAGCAATGGGAGCGTGCTTGCGTCGCTGCTTGGCGGGCGACCGTGGATCGAAGTGGTGGCACACCTGCACGCCAAGGACGATGCCGATGCGCTTGCGACGACACTGGCAATGGCCCTCGAATCAGCGGATGCGGTCATCGTGACTGGTGGCGTATCCATGGGTCATCACGACCACGTCCCACAGGTGGTCTCGCGCCTTGGTGCGGCGACGGTATTCCACCGTCTGCCCCAGCGGCCAGGGCGACCCATGCTCGCAGCGGTACTGCCGCGCACCGGCTCTCGGGCGCCGCGGCTGATCCTTGGCCTCCCAGGCAATCCGGTCTCGGTCATGGTCACGGCACGCCGCCTCGGAATTCCCATGCTTGGCAAGCTTGCCGGACTTCCCCACGGACAGTTCACCGCGCCGCGCCTGCACACTGATGGCGACGACGGCGCACAACTCGGCATGTGGTGGTTCCGGCTCGTCAGCGAGCGGATCTCCGCGGAAGGCGAACGCCGACTGCAACTGCTGCCAACAAAGAGTTCCGGCGATATTGCTGCCGCGGCAACAAGCATTGGGTTTGTAGAGGTAGCGCCACACCAAAGCGCGGCGGGGGCAAACGCCTTCTATTCATGGATGCACTGAACGAGGAACGGAACCGCGATGGCCAAGAAGAAATCAACGCAACGCACTCCGAAGGCACGAGCCCCTTCGCCGTCACTATCGCACCTTGATGCACATGGGCGCGCTGCCATGGTTGATGTCGGCGCAAAACCCCTGACGCAACGCCGTGCCGTGGCCGAAGCCCGCGTGCAGATTTCGCCAGCACTCGCGGAGCGGATCGCACGCAACACGATTGCCAAAGGCGATCTGCTCGCGGTGGCCCGACTTGCGGGAATACAAGCCGCCAAGCGCACGGATGAATTGATTCCGCTCTGCCATTCGTTGCCACTCGACTCCATTGATGTACGCGCAGAGTTGCGAACCGACCACGTGTACCTCTGGGCGGAAGCGAAAGTGACCGCGCGAACCGGCGTCGAGATGGAAGCACTCACAGCGGTATCGATCGCTGCACTCACCGTCGTTGACATGGGAAAGTCAATTGATCGAACGATGTCCATCGAAGGAGTTCGACTCTTAGAGAAGGAAGGCGGTCGCAGCGGTCACTTTCGCGCTGCTGCTATCGCTCCTAAGCACGTGAAGCGAGCAGGCGCATGACTACTGCCCCTCGCGTAGTCATCCTGACTGTCAGCGATCGCTGCTCGCGTGGCGAGACCGTTGATACATCGGGTCCAACACTGCAGGCGTTGGCGACGAAGCATCTCGAGGCCACGATCGCGCACGCCGAATGCCTTCCGGATGACATGAGCGCGCTGGCTCAGTTCTTTTCGCATTGGTCAGAAGAATCGCGCCACATTGACCTGATTCTGAGTACTGGTGGCACCGGTCTTGCGCCGCGCGACATCACCCCCGAAGCCCTACGCACGGTCATGCACCGCGAACACGCCGGTCTGATGGACCTTTCGCGCCTGCGCTGTCTTGAGAAGACGCCACGTACATTCCTTTCGCGCGGCATTGCAGGAACCATCAACCGCACCCTTGTCATCACGCTGCCCGGATCGCCACGTGGGTGCACCGAAATGTTTGAAGCGATCGCCGACATTCTTCCGCACGCCGTCGAGACGCTACGGGGCGATGTGAAGGATGATGGTCGCCCGGAACTTGATGGCAGCAACACAGGCGTCATCCATCACCGCCACTGACGTACAGACCGCCATTACCGATCGCCGCGACGGTAGTCCAAGCTCGGTCGTCGATGACTCCGCGCCTCAAGTTCCGGGGTACGCCAACAACCGACCCACCGATTCGGACGCACCTCAACGAGCACATGTTCATCACGCCCCGGCGCACCTTCTGGGCGAACGCCCGCAGGCATGTCTGGCCACCACGGAATCACACC
>DBCE01000030.1:8904-11567 GCA_002292895.1 Phycisphaerales bacterium UBA966 | reverse complement strand
AGCTCAAACACGTTGGCATACTCCACCACGCGCCCCGCATACATCACGCACACTACATCTGCGTTCTCAGCAACCACTCCTAAATTGTGCGTGATGAGCATGATGCCCATGTCACGGGTGCGCTGCAATTCACGCAGCAATTCCAGAATCTGTGCCTGAATAGTCACATCAAGTGCAGTGGTCGGCTCGTCAGCAAGCAACACCTTTGGACGGCAAGCAAGCGCCATGGCAATCATCACGCGCTGGCGCATACCGCCAGAGAATTGATGCGGATACATCGCCAGCCGCTCCTCAGGCTTCTTAATTCCAACATCTTTCATCGCCTGCACAGCAATCCGCTTTGCTTCATCCGGGCCAACCTTCTGATGCAAGAAGATCGCTTCCATCAACTGGTCACCAATGTTGTAGACCGGGTTGAGACTCGTCATCGGCTCTTGGAAGATCATGGCGATCTTGCCACCACGAATAGAGAGCATCTCTTCTTCGCTCAAGGTGACAATGTCACGCCCTTCGAACAAGATGCTGCCGCGGTCAAATCGTCCCGGTGGGCGGGCGATCAACTGCATGGTGCTCATGGCAGTCACGCTCTTGCCGCAACCCGACTCACCAACAACTGCCAGCGTTTGCTGCGGAAACAGCGTCATATTGACGCCATTCACTGCCTGAATACGCGGCCCACCCGAGGAGTTGTCAAAGCTCACCGCCAGATCTGCAACCTGCAACACCGGAGTTGCAAGACGTTCCGCGCTGCCAGCGCCGGCACTCATGGCGCGCACCGCGTCCTGTGTGGATTGGTCATGTGATGTCTTGACTGCAGATGGGCTCATCAGTGTGCCGCCTTCCGAAGTTTCGGGTCAATGGCGTCGCGCATCGCTTCACCAAGCATGTTGTAACTCAGAACGGACAAGAAGATCGCTAACCCTGGGAACACCGCAAGCCACCACACAAATGTCCCGGTGGCTGCGGTGGCGCTCGAAAGCAGCTTGCCCCACGAAGCCTGACCGTCTGGTCCAAGGCCAAGATACGAAAGCGTCGCCTCAATGGAAATGGCAGCAGCAATCGCAAAGCTCGCGTCCACCAACACCGGTGTCACACCATTCGGCAGCATGTGTCGGAAGAGAATGGCACGGAGCGGCAATCCGGTTGCCTTTGCCGCCTGCACAAAGTCTTGATTGCGCAGCTTCATGAACTCGGCTCGCGTAAACCGCGCCGCACCCGTCCAACTGAAGCAGCCAATGATTGCCATCATCACGTAGGTGTCGCGCGGCAACACGCCCGCAGCAACAATCAAGAGAAAGAGCACCGGCACTGCCATGAAGATCTCCACCACCCGGAAGAGAATCATGTCCACCTTCCCGCCGAAGTAACCCATGATGGCACCCATGGTCACGCCGATGATGACAGAAATACCAGTAGAAACCAGTCCGATTGAGATGGAGAGCCGGCACGCCCACAACATCTGCGAAAGGACATCGCCACCAAGCGCGTCGGTGCCAAGCAGCACGCGGCGCTCGCCAAACGAAGTCCCCTTGAACTGCGCTAACCGCTCAACATCCGCAATGCGCTCGCCCGGAGCGATAGCAACCATGTCGCTGCGCGAATATTGCGGCGACCATGGAATGAGCGTCCACGTGACTTCGCGGATCACGCCCGACTGCTCATCTTCCACGTAGCGCTCAAAGTTGATGAGCGTGGCTCCACCACTCGCACCAGAAAGCCCCCAGCCGACAAGCAGTGCAAGGACCGCCGCACCCGCTCGCACTCGACGCGAATCAACAGTGGGTATCCACGCCGCTGCCAGCGCAAACAGCACGGATACCACACCAATGATCGTCCATGGCCCAGCGCCACTGCGCGCAAATGCCTTGACCCACTCGGCTCGACCCGGATCTTGCGCCCATCCGACGATGGCACCAGCGATCACAATAGTGAAGCCCACCTGAAGCGCGGCCACCACAAAGATCCCCAGTCGCTGTGCGCGCGTAAGGCTGCGTGGTCCAACGAAGATCCATGGCAGCCCAACAAAGCATCCAATCAAGAGCGCCCAATCCGTTGGGGTGAGATTCGCAAGCAACGGCCACTCACGCACGGCGGTACCACTTGCACTCACACGCAGCAAAGTCAGCGGATGCGCGTTCGCCACAATCGGTCCAAAGACCGCAAAGAACGCAATCACACCGATCCAGCAGATTCCAAAGATCGCGCCAGGGCGCTTCAGAACGCGCTCCCAGGCATCGGCCCAGAAGCCCTTGGCGCGCACCGCGCCAACGCCGCGCATCACATCGATGCCGGAGATCGCTGCAGGGATAGCGGCTGTGTCCTTACTCTCAGTCATAACTCACCCGCGGGTCGGCCGCTGCATAGAGGATGTCCGCCAACAGAAGCGCCAACATGTTGACGCAGGCAATCAGGAATGTGTCCGCCAAAATCAACTCGCGGTCGCGAAGGTCAATGGCCTCAATCACCAGACTGCCCATGCCAGGCACGCTGAAGATGCGCTCGATCACCACGCTGCCAGCGAGCATCGCCGGGAAGATGCCAACGAACATGGTGATCAGCGGAAGCAAACTATTGCGGAAGACGTGTCGCAGCACAACATCCTTGCGCGGAACACCCTTGGCCTTCGCAGTGCGGACATAGTCGGCACTGAAGTTGTCCAGCAT
>DBCE01000030.1:4620-8793 GCA_002292895.1 Phycisphaerales bacterium UBA966 | reverse complement strand
GTCCAGCAGATAGCCGCGCTGCCACACACCAAAAGCGTCCGTGCACGGCATAAATGTGTACGCCTCGGAGCCGCTCTCATGCAGTCCGCTCACCGGGAACCACCCCAAGTACTGCTTGTTCGCCAAGAACCCAATCGCAAACACTCCGGCGAGCACCGTTGGGATGGAATACAGCGATAAGTACAGGAACCCAGAGAACGTATCGAACAACCCACCGCGACGAACGCTGGCAAGCACGCCCGTCGGCACCGCAATCAGATACGAGATGGGGAATGCAATCAGGTTGATGAGCAGCGTGACCGGAAGCGCTGCCGCAATCAGATCCCACACCGGACGGTTCTTTGAGAACGCCACGCCAAGGTCGGGGGTGTCGAGGCTCACCACATCCGGAATAATCGGGATACCGCTCGTCGGGTACGGATGCGCGTGGAACGCTTCCGTTGCTTGCACCTGCGCCACCACTGCGGCAGTGTGCGCAGTGTGCATAGCGGTGGCTGCCTTCTCCAATTTCGGCCACGCAGCATTTGAATGGTCGAACGCCACATCACTGAAATCGCGCGGGTCGGCGCCGCCCTTGCCATTCAAGCGCTCTTTCAGCGGACTACCAGCTGCGCGCGCATAGTCGGCGATGGCATCTTTGAAGAGACGCACCTTGCCCACGTACTCGCGCCGAGTTCCCTCCGCGTCGCGCTGCAACTTCTTGAATTGCGGAATCGCGCCTTCGCCGGTCGCCAGCACCAAACGCGGCACTGTGACCGCTGGCACTGGGAATACCGCAGCAAGCGGTGGATCATCAATCGTGCGCGGAGCCGGCACGCGCTCGCCGTTGCCATCGCGCAGATCGCGCGTACCGAACTTTACCGGCGAGAGGCGCCCAAGCCAGCGCACGTACTGCACGATCACTGGATCGTTCAGCCCGTAGCGGTCTTCCAGATACGCCTGCATCTGCGCGACGCGGCTCGTGTCGGACATCTGCCCGCCCTGCACCGCTAACCCCGCGCCGATGCCGCCCGGCGCAAGCGCCAACAGCATGAACACCATCAACGTGATTCCGAGGAGGGTCGGAACCATGAAGGCGAGGCGTCGTAAGAGGTAGGAAAGCATCGGTAGCGCCGGAGCGCGTCAGTTCGCGGAGGGAGTTGGTTGAGTAGTACCGGAGACGCGGAAGAACTCCTGCGGCTCCAGACCGGACTTATAGGTATTCACATTGCCAAAGTCCCGCTTGACGAAGCGCAACCACGGTGCAACGCGGACAAAGGTGTACGGCTGATCCTCAGCCACGCACGCCTCAAATTGGCGCCACACTTCCATGCGCGTCGCCTCGTCCATGGTGCGACGACCCTTCTCGATGAGCGCGTCGCAGTCCTTGTTGACCCACTGTGTGAAGTTGTCGCCGCCTTCCTTGATGCTCTCGGAGTGGAAGATCTGCCGCGGGTCGCTTTCGGGCGCGTTGGCGCCCCAACCCATGGTGATCGCATCAAAGTCACGCAGTTTGAGCAGCTCTTGGTAACGGCTCCAGTCCACCGGCCGCGTGGTCACGATGATCCCGGCCTTCCCGTAGCTGTCCTTCACGAACCGCGCGAGGCGCTCAGAAATTTCACCGCCGGTGGCGTAGGTGTATTCAAAGGTGAACTTGTCACCCTTCTCATTCTCCAAGATGCCGTCACCGTCGCGATCCTTCCAACCGGCCTCTGCAAGCAGCAGTTTCGCCTTGTCTTGATCGAACGGCAGCGGCTTCACCGCTGGGTCACTCGCGGGGCTCTCCGGATTGTTGGGGCCCTTGGCAACAATCCCGATCCCGTCCCAGATGTCGCGGATCATGCGCTCGCGGTCGAGCAACATGGTCATTGCCTGGCGCACGCGTTTGTCGGCAAATGGCGTCAAATTCTTGCCAGAGCGCGGACCGCACTGCCACGCGATAAAGCTGTAGCCGCACCGCATGTTGGTCCACTTCAGTGCGTAGTTCGACTTCTCAAAGTCCCGCTCTTCTTTCAGAACCTTGTTGTACTGCGGCGATGTCGGAAGCATCATCGAGCCCTCGCCATTCCGATAGGCAACCAATCGACCCAAGTCATCCTTGATGCTCTTGAAACGCAGACGCTCGAGCGCAGGCTTTTCAGCCCAATACTGCTCATTACGCACCAGCACCACGTCTTCGCCGGGTGTCCACTGATTCGAAAGGTCCTCTGGACCGGATGGCAACTTTGACAAGCGGAACGGACCAGAACCCATCGTCATGCCCGTGCCCTGATTGATCTGCGATGGCTCAAACTTCGCGTAGTAATGCTTGGGCAAAATCGGATTGCCCAGCGCGATCAGAATGTTTGTGAAGAACGCCTCCTGAAAGATGAAGTCGACGGTGAGGCCGTCCACTACCTTCACCTCTTTGAGGTTGTCCTGGGTGCTGCGAGCGCGCTCCGCCTCAATGAGCGGATTGTTGATGAAGTCCATGTAGGTCCAACGAATGTCCTCAGAGGTCACCGGCGTACCGTCGCTAAAGCGTGCGCGCGGATTGATGTGCGCACGAATCCAAAGACCATCCGGGTCAATCTGCCAGCCGTCGGCAAGCGCGCCAACCAAACGAAGCGTCTTTGGGTCAAAACTACTGAGACTTTCGCATACGCGGTCGAGGACGCGCGTCGAATACACGTCACTGGAGATGTACGGGGTCAACTTGGCCGGCTGCGCCTCAAAGAGTTCAGTGAACTCTCCGCCCACAGCAAAGCCCGGGATGGTTGATGGATCAACAGCGCAGTGCGGTGCTGCCCAGTGCTGAACCTTCACGCCCGGACGCGCCCACGTCTCATCAGTGGAAACACCGTTGGCACCCGATGTACTTGCCGTCGCCCCGCGGGCCACGCCAGCGCCCGACTCCAGCTTGCGGTTGACCTGCGCCACCTGCTGCTCAATATCCGCGAGCTTCGCGGACATGCCCTGCTGCGCAAGTTCCATCCGCGTCTTCTGCACCATGGAAAGCCAGACGCTTCCGAGCGTTGCAAGGAGCACAACCAAGAACACGAAGTCTTTGATTCCAAATCGATTCTGCATGGATTACCTCTGAGTTGGGGCAGCGTAGCGGAACTGCTGCGCATTCGGCCCTGCGGCCACGCACCCATTCGCACGTTATTGACGCGTACTTACCAACGCGAACGCGTCGCGGTTGGGTCAAGGCGGGCTCGCAGCGAGTCGCCGATGAAATTCAGCGCCACCAAAGTCAGCGCAATCAGCGCACACGGTGCCGCGAGCAGCCACCAACGGCTGGTCACCAGATTGACCTCCGAAAGCCCAGCGCTTGCCAGGTTGCCCCAACTCGGCACTGGCTCGCGCACGCCGATACCAAGGAAACTCAGGAAGCTCTCGCTGAGGATCGCCGAGGGCACGGTCAACGTGGCATAGACCACCATTGAACCGACCAGATTCGGCAAGATATGCACACGGAATTGCCGGAGCGGCGGAACTCCCACCGCGCGACACGACTCCATAAATGGCTGCGCGCGCAGGCTCAACACTTGTCCGCGAATCACGCGCGACATGGTCAGCCAGCTGGTTCCACCAATCGCCACCAACAGCACTGCCAATCCCACCAATTGCGAAGCCCCGGGTGAAAGTTTGGTGCCGACACGGCCGACCATCCCATCGACAGCGACTGCCAGAAGCACCACCAGCAAGATCGAAGGCAATCCGTACAAAACATCAACCGTCCGCATCAGAATTGCGTCCGATCGTCCGCCCGCGAATCCTGCCAGCGAGCCCCACAGCGTGCCGATCACTACTGCCACCGCTGCCGCGGACAGACCGATCGCCATACTAAAGATGCCACCCGCCAAGACGCGCGCCAGCACGTCGCGACCAAGGGCATCGGTGCCAAGGACTCGCCCGGGCACATACGCCGTGCTTGCCGCAACGCGCTCAATGCGAGCTGCATCCTCGGCCGGCAATGAATGCCAGTACGGCGGCAACAAATTCAATTCAAGGTTCGAGGCCGCATAGCGCGGAGCATCAATTGTTCCGACATGCACGGAACCGAAACTCCACGGCGTCGCCAACACACACAGCCCCACCACGAACGCGAGGGTCCACCAGCCAACGCGAGCCCAACGACGCTGTGAAAGTTCCACCCTTGCAGTCTACGAATTTCAGGGCTTCGCGGCAGCGGGTTGCTCCGGACGCGGC
>DBCE01000030.1:0-4576 GCA_002292895.1 Phycisphaerales bacterium UBA966 | reverse complement strand
CCGCCGCTACCACCGGAGCCACCCTCTCCAAACATCCCGCGTTCTTGAATCGGCTGGCCACTCTTCACAGCGTCAGTGCGTTCGGCAACCCGGGCGTCGGTATTGCGCTGCTCTTTCACCAAATCATCGCGCATGGCCTTCATCTGCTCATCAAGAGCCAACAACTCTTGGGCACGCGCTTTGAGATCGATATCCACCTGCGCACGAACCTTTGCGGCAATCTGCACGCCGAGCGCCGCTGTCTTGGTGGCATCGCCTGCCGTTTGAGCAGCGCGATATGCGTCACCAAGCGTTCGTAACTCCAGTTGCAAACGCACATCCTCTACGCGAATGGCATAGAGGTCCGGGTTGCGTTCCTTCAGAACTGCCAACGCCACCAACCGACGAGCACTCTGCCGCATCGCTTGCGACATTTCATCGGGCGACTTGGTGCATTGCTCCGCCAGCTGCTTGGCCAGCTCGGGCGAAACATCGCGCGCCACGGCGATCACGCGCTCAATCATTTCCGGAGGCATCGGACCATCCGGGCGCCACCGCATGGCGTCGCCACGTCGGGGCTCGCTCGGCTGCTTCTGCACTGCGCCATCCTTCGCGGCGCTCACGCTGTCATCCGACCATGACGTCATGCCAAAGACCAACGCGGCACAGCACGCGGCGATAGTCATCAGTGATCCGCGCGGATTGCATGCAGTGCTCCGCGTCAACATGACGCGGCTCATCGCTTGCCTCCGGCGGCGAGCAACTCATCCAGTTCAACGGTGACATCATCCACTGAGCGCCCAGTCGTCAAGCCGATGGCGCTGGCATCGAATGCACTCCCTCCATCAGTGGCGCCAAGCGCTGTGTCACTATCAATGAACGCCACCAGAAGCGCCTCTGATCCACTCATCGGCGTGAGTTCAACGGCGCGCGCAGTCATCATGTTGGGCGCACGCGGCGGCGTGCCACCAAAGACAAAGATTGCCACTGATCCAGCCAACATCACGATCGCTGCAGCGGCCAACGCCCAACGCCGCGTTCGTGCGCCCACAAATGCCAGCGTTGCGGGCAACTGGTTCGAATGCAATTCCGTGACGCTGCGCGCAAAGACTCGATCAGCCAGCCCCGGACGCTCCGCAGCGTAGGAAGCGGCCGACAACTCAAGACGAGTGGCGATGGCGTTCAGCGCGTCATCGGCGGGGAGGCCATGCGGTTCATGCAGGTCATGGCTGTCATGGGAATCGTGGTAGATGTCACTCATTGCTTGTTCCTCCTATCGAACGCCCGCCACCCGGCGCGCATTGCACTGCGGGAAGTCCCGCGGGTCGGATAATCCGGTAAATCACTCTCGGCGCCCCATTCATGGTCGACCCTCCGGGTTTCGACCCGTCTCAGCCGCCGTGCCCTCCAAGAATCCACGCAACTTTGCCAGCGCCCGGTGATGCCGCGCAAGCAAGGTTCCGAGCGGTTCCCCGAGGTGTACAGCCATCTCTTTGAAGCTCATACCCCCGATATGCCGCAGGTCAATCACTTCCCGGTCGGAGGCGGAAAGCCGCTCCACGGCGGCTCGGAGCGCCCCGATTTCCTCGGTCGCAGCCCGGCCGGCGTTCGGATCGGGTGCTGCGCCCGCAAGACCCTCGAGCACCTCGTTTGCCCCGGCGGACTTGGCGTGGCGACGCTTGCGGCGGGCTTCGTCGCGCAGGCGATTCATGGCGATCCGAAACAGCCAACTCTCAAAGCGCCCACCCTCAACATAATCAACCAATTTGGCTGCAATCGTGCAGAACACGGACTGGGTGATCTCTTCGGCAAGTTCTGGATCCGCCCCCTGCGAGCGCAGCAACCCGTACACCCGGCCCGAGTATTCGCCCACCAAGATGCGCCACGCAGCATCGTCGCCACCCGCAGCACGGGCAAGAACCGCTGCTGATACTGGACCATCATCTGGCATTGCCGTGGATGAACGCACTCCCCGCCGTTCCCTTGCATCGACCTCGGTCACCCGGGCAGATCTCCGTAGTCCACGCCGCCGTCCGAACGACCCGCATACTCAACACCACGCGCTGATCCATGCTGCACCAAGTTGCGGAACGCCGTAGAACTGCTGTCCCACAGGAGTTCCACGGTTCCAGTTGGGCCGTTTCGCTGCTTGGCAACAATCACCTCTGCAACATTGGCTTTCGCCTGATTGGCTTCCACCCAGTTGGGATCCTGCTTGTGGTAGTACGCCTCGCGGTGCAACATCATCACCACGTCCGCGTCCTGCTCAATAGATCCCGATTCACGCAGATCGCTCATGCGCGGGCGATGACCCTCGCGGCCTTCCGCTTGACGATTGAGCTGGCTCAGACAGACCACCGGAACATCAAGTTCGCGTGCCATTGCCTTGACGCCACGAGAGATTTCACTCACTTCCACTTGGCGACTCTCGACGCGCGTGCCAGAACTCATCAACTGCAGGTAGTCGATCACCACCGCGCCGATGCCATGCTTCTCCTTCATGCGCCGTGCCTTGGAACGCATCTGTAGGAGCGTCAGGCCGGGCGTGTCATCAATGAAAATTGGCGAATTCTTCAGGCCTTCGCACGCACCCATGATGCGCCGCCATTCCTCGCGCGACAGCATGTTTTTACGGAGTTTCTGTCCGTCCACGCCGCCCTTCGCGCACAAGATGCGCTGCACGAGCTGTTGCTTACCCATTTCCAAACTGAAGAACGCCACTCCATTCGATGCAGCCGCCATGTTCTCTGCCATGTTGAGGGCGAACGCAGTCTTACCCATCGATGGGCGCGCCGCCAAGATGATCATCTCGCCGCGCTGCAGGCCACTGAGCATCTCATCCAGTTCATCGAAACCGGTCGGCACACCCGTGACGTGCTTGCCTTCATTCTGCTCAAGCGTCCGGATGGTTTCATCTAACAACTCGCGCAATGTGGACGCAGCACGCGCTTCACGGCGCTGCGCGATCGCAAAGATGCGTGACTCTGCTTCACCAAGCGTGATGACCGGATCTTGCCGTGACTGATGCGCATCAACCAAAATTTCCCCGGCGGCGCGAATCAGTTCGCGCAGCGTGGCCTTCTCACGAACAATGCGTGCATACTCCGCTGCATTGGCGGCGGTAGCAACACCTTCGGCCAAGTCCATCAGGTACGCCGCACCGCCAACATCATCAAGAACACCATGGTCCTTGAGTCGTTGCACCAGCGAGACGATTTCCATGGTCGCCGTGGCGTCGTACAGCGCCACCATGTGTTGGAAAATTGTTCCGTGTCCAGCCTTGGCAAAGTCATCTGGCTGGCTGACAATTCCAATCACATCAGCGATCATCTTTGGATCGACGATCATTGCCCCCAACAAACTCATCTCCGCCTCCGGCGCGGCCGGAGGCAATGCTGAGAACAACCGAGCTACCTCGGTGGGATCGGAAACCGTTCTGCGTACCGCGTCGCGGCGACGAGAGGAACGATCGCCAGGGCGACCGTTGAAACCTGACTGATCTTCCATTCGTGCTGCTCCTCAGGTGCGCGTTTGAACGCGCGGTGCGCGTCGGATTACTCGGCTCCGGATGCGCTACCAACGAGCACTTGAACGGTCGACTCTTGGTCGACGCATTGCTTCATCAATCGCCCAACGCGGAAGCGTGCGGTGCGCTTGGCAGGCACCATCACGCGCTCAAGCGTCTTTGGATTTTGCGCCACGCGCTCGGCGCGCTCGCGCACATCAAAGATGCCAAAGTCGCGGAATTCAAGCCGATTACCCTTGCCGAGCTCATTGATGACTTCATCAAGAAACCCCTGAACCACTTGACGCACATCTTGTCGCTTCAGCCCAGACTGTTCGGCAAGCCGTTCAATCAGTTCTTTCTTGGTGACAGTGGACATGGCGTGGCTCCTCTTGATGTGCGGTCTCGGGGCTTCACCGCCCAACGAGTGCGCGCAGTATGCGCCGAATGCCAGATTGAGTCAAGACGATGAAGGGCGCAAGTGTCCGCAGATTAAGGGGTTGTGCATATGTCAGTTGACAACTTTATCCCCCGCATATCCACCGAATCGCAATGGTTATGGACGTGCTGCAGTGGGCGCAACGCCGGATATCGCCGCACGGACAGCTGCTTCACCATCCAAATACGCCATTCCAGCCCGAACAACCAGCCACTCCACCCCGGCCGGCTCGTGAACAAGCCGAGACAGCTTGGCCCAATCCTTCCCCGAGCAGATGACCGCCGCCCCCTTCGCACGAGCCCGCGCCGCGATCGTCTCAACATCGTGAGCAGTAAATGCGTGATGGTCACGAAACCGGAAATCGCCCGCGATGCGTCCTCCATGTGCCGCCACATCGGCAACGAACGCCTCCGGACGCGCGAGCGCCGTCGCCACCACCAAGTGCGCGCCATCAAGCGCTGCGAGCGGCATGTCCCGACCACCAGCGCCAAAGCGCTCCACGCGCAGCCACGCATGACGCGTCCACGCCACAGGAGCCGCGCCGTGCAAACGCTCGATCTGCGTTGCGAGGATGGGATCGATACACGTTGCGCGGGTCACAATCACCATGCTGGCACGGCGCAGCGCGCGCGCTGGCTCGCGGAGCCAACCCG
>DBCE01000077.1 GCA_002292895.1 Phycisphaerales bacterium UBA966 | reverse complement strand
CGCTTGGGCAAAGGTCACTAACTTGGAAACCATCCATCCCGCCAGCACCACCAGCGTCAATCCACAGGCAAGCAGCTTGGGGACCGCCGACACTGCTTGATCCTGCACCTGCGTAGCTGCCTGCAGTAGCGCGGTGATTAAGCCAACCACCAACGCAACCAGCAGAATGGGGGTGGCGACCACCAAGGCGGTAACCAGCGCTGACTGCACAAGATCGATCGGTGCAGATTCCATGGTTAGGTCACCGCCGCAACGCCCGCCAAGATTGACCCTGCCACCAGGGTCCATCCATCGGCAAGCACAAAGAGGAGCAACTTGAGTGGCATCGAAACCATCGATGGTGGAACCATGAACATTCCCAGGCTCACCAAGATTCCGGCTACCACCAGATCAACAACGACAAACGGAAGGAAGATTCGAAAGCCAATCAGGAATGCCGTCTTCAATTCACTCAAGACGAATGCGGGAACGAGCGTTGCCATATCAACATCGGCGCGGGTGAGTTTGGATGTGTCACTGACATCAATTCCGCGGTGCTCAAGCAACATGTACACGGTCTGCCAATTGCCGCACGCGTCGATCTGCGCAAACATGAAGTCGCGCAGCGGTTGACGCGCGGCGCCCCATGCCTCTTCTGGATTGGTGGTGGTGCCGTCCATGTATGGCTTCACACCGGCGTCCCACGCGCGCGTAAACGTGGGAGCCATGGCGGCCATGGTGAGAAGCAATGAGAGCCCAACGATCACCTGCGTGGGCGGCATCGCTTGCGCGCCGACCGCCTGACGCAACAACCCAAGAACGACCACTACCCGCGTAAAGCAGGTGCAAAGCATCAGAATCGCCGGTGCAAGGGAGAGCACCGTGAGGAGCACCAAGAGATCCACCGCACCCTTGAACCCGACACCCGCTGGCAACGCGTTTGCCGCGCCTGCCACAATCGAAACAGGATCAATGCCGGAGTCTGGACCCGTCATGAACCGGTTTCCTTCCCGCGTCGAATGTCAACCGTGCGAGCAGCGGACGCAGAATCAGTGTCGAGCGCTGCGCCGCGAAACTGAGCAGCCACGGACGCGGATGATGTTCCGCGATGTGCATCACCACCGCGAGCCTCCGCCATGGCTGCCGCCACTTGCGCCGGATCAGTCAATTCACTCAGCGTGCGCAGACCGTCGCGGGCCTGCTGGACACAGAGAAGCCGCGGACCAAATCGCACCAACAAGATGTTCTGACCGCGACCCACTGAGTGACGCGCGACAATCTCAAACGCACCACCCTGCATGCGCGTGGCAATTCCGCTGCGCCGCAGCCACCACTTCGCTGCAAACGCCAGTCCAACCACCACCGTGAGTGCACCAAGCATTCGAACTGCTTCAGAAACGCCACTTGATGTTGCCGACTGCGCCGACTGCTGAACTGCACCGAGCGACTGTTGCTCAGCTGCTGACTGCGTGACCGGTGCAGCCATGGCAACATGCGCGCACCACGCCGTGAGGAGTGTGGCAATGACAGCGATGACTCGTGCACGCACCGCGCGGCGGCGCGCGAAGGTTCGCGCAAGCAGATGTCGTTCGAAAGGTATGACTGCGGCCATCCGTGGCTCCCGACCCTTTCATCGGCCGGAAATCGGCAATTACTGCAGATTGCGCGCAGAAATTGCGGGTCAGGCGCGCGCGGGCGCATGGCGCGGGCCGGTCATCTCCACGATTCGCAGCGCCCCCGGATGCAGCGCCAACTCCATGTCTTGCACTGGACCACCGGAAACTGGGTCGCCGTCCGCCTGAATCAAGGTGGGACGTTCAAACTGCACCCGCCATGCTGGACCGCGTGCCGTCAAAGCACCCGCGATCGCCCCTCGGGACAGCGCCAGCCGGAGCGCCCACCGCACCATGCTCCAACCCCCTTGAGCAGGCAGCACTACGGTGTCCAGGAGTCCGTCCGACGGATCGGCCGCCCGTGCTGGATTGAGCCGAAGCGCGTATTGCCGTGAATTGGCAATGATGAGCTGGCCCGCGGCTTCGATGCGGTCGGCAGACGGGACTAGGCCGGGTGTTGTTGGTTCGCCCGATTCGCTCGGCTGGCCGACTGCCTCATGCTGACCAGGCACACCCAACCCCCCGCTCTCCGCCACAAACCCGGGCGCCTGCCAGTGGCGCAGCAACTTCAGAATCTGCCGGACGTAGGACATGTAGGTCACCGGCCCCCGGCGCGCGGCCGCGAGTGCGGCAACAACATCGGCGTCAAAGCCGGCGGAAACCATGACGAGAAATGCATGATCGGGCAGCCCGGCGCGGCGGATGAAGCCAAGGTCAACCGTGCGCGACTGCCGAGCCAAGATGCGGTCAGCAAGGACTGCCGGCGAACAGCGAAATCCAAACTCCCGGGCCGCCAGGTTCTCCGTGCCCGTTGGCGCAATGGCCAGCGGAACCGATCCGCCAGCCACTTTGGCAGCCAACGATCGAACCGTTCCATCGCCCCCCACCGCCACCACCGCAAGGGCGCCAACGCACGCGGCTTCAAGGTCGGCGCGGGAGGCATCAAGCGGCAAACGCGTAGGAACAATCCCCCGAGCCGCCAACGCGCTGCAGATCCGTTCGGCCGCAACGAGGGACCGGCCACGGCCGGAGGCTGGGTTGGCAATGACGGCTGCACGCATCGATGGCAAGCGTACGATCCGGAGCATGCGCTTGCTGATGACCTGGGCCGCCCTTATAACTGCCGCCGCGATTTCCGCGGGAGCGATGGCGCAGCAGGACTTCAAGCTGGACGACAACGATCGTTGGAAGGAACTGGACGCGCCAGCACCCGGTACCCCCGCAGCAGTAGTGAACTTGGCCAAGTTGGCGCTTGCCAAAGGCGAGCCCAAGCGCGCACTGGTACTGATGGACGCGTGGTTGGAACGATTCCCCGCTGACTCGCTTCGACCAGAGGCGCTGCTCACCCGTGCTGATGCAAAAATGGCGCTCAAGGAAGAATACGACGCACTCTTTGACCTGGAAGACATTGCACGCCGCTACGCGTACACCGCGTCATTCATCCCAGCGCTCGAACGCGAACTGGACATCGCCAAGATGTACGCGGGGGGACTGAAGCGCAAATTCTGGGGAACATTCCGTTGGGTGAATACCGACGACGACGCACAAGAAATTCTCATTCGAATCCAAGAGCGACTCCCTGGCAGTGCCTTGGCGGAGAAGGCAGGCATGGAGCTTGCGGACTTCTACTATGACCGTCGCGACATGTCGCTGGCTGCTGATGCATACGACCTGTACGTGCAGAACTATCCGCGTTCACGCTTGGTGGATAAGGCGCGCCTGCGACTGATTGCCGCGTACTGCTCGAGTTACAAGGGTCCAGAGTTTGATGCCAAGGGCTTGCAGGAAGCGTCCGGAAAATTGCGCGAATTACAGGCAACTGAGCCGCAATTGGCAAAGCAGATTGGCGCCGAAGCCATTCTGTTGCGCATCTACGAAAGCGAAGCCGAGAAGCGGCTCACCACCGCCAACTGGTATTGGCAACTTGGCGATCCCATCAGCGCCGAGCGCGAAATCCGCGCACTCGTCAAGAAGTATCCGCGATCAGTCTCCACCATTCAGGCACTGCGAGCCATCAATGATGTGCTTGAACAACTGCCGGAATCCGTGCGTAAGTCCGCGCCAAACTACGCGGCGATCCGAGCTGAACTGATCAAAGACTCGCGCGCTGCTGCAACGATTGGACCAGGCGCAGAAGACATCATCGAAGAGAAGATCCGGATCGACGAGAAGTTCTCGACACAATCCGGTACGGTGGAGATGCCAGAGAAGAAGCCAGAGACTCCTGCTCCCACATCAGCACCTGTACCTGCCCCGGCCCCTGCCCCAGCTCCCGCCCCGTCGACCCCATGAACTTCATGCTTCGCGCCCCACTCTTCTGCCTTGCGCTGATCTTCGCGGCACTTCTCGCCAGTTGTGACACCACGCCCGCAACCACCGAAGACTCGGGTGGCTACTCCATGCGCAGCCGGTTTCCCAAGGAGTACCGCACCATTGCCGTGGCGGTATTCGGCAATGACACCTTCGACCGACCGATCAACGGGGAATTGACCGAAGCGCTCATCAAGGAAGTTCAAGCAGTCACCCCCTACCACATCGCTTCCGATGCTCGCTCCGACACGCTGTTGCGTGGCACCGTGCGAAAGCGAACCATGCGCGAACTCTCCAAGAGCCGCAGCACCGGCCTGAGTGAAGAGATGCTCTACGAAGTCACTGTGGACTGGGAATGGATCGACCAACGGACCGGCAAGGTGATTGTGGCCCGCAACGGCTTCCAAGGAAGCGCCCTGTTTGTGCCCAGCCGACCGTCTTCCGAACCCACCGACATCGGCCGAATTGCCGTCGTTCAGAATCTAGCCACCGATATCGTGGCAAATTTACAAGGAAATTGGTGATTCCCCCCTTTCCGGCCGATCCTGCATATCGTTCCCGAGCACCCATGACATCCAACGACTCACGCAACCTCGATACCACCGCCATTTTCTTCGCCGATGAGGACCCCCGCAGCCGCGGTGGGAAGCCCGAAGGCCGCGGTGGTCCGCCATCACCATTGCCCAAGCGCGGCGGTGGCGTACTCACATGGGTCATGCTGGCTGCACTCTTGGGGCTCGTCTATGTAGTCCTCACTTCAAGCAGCACTCCCGGCATGAAGGTCTCGTGGTCGCAGTTCATCACGTACGCCAAGGAAGGCAAGATCACTGGTCCGGTGGAAGTGACCGAATCACAAGCGATCGCCAAACTGAAACCTGGCAGCGTGCCGGGGGTGACTGAAGACAAGAACCCAACGCCGGTCACGGTGCTGCTCGACCCGCGGGCGATGGATACGTATTACGCTGAACTCCGCAAGGAAGGCATTGAATTCAACGTCAATGTTGGCAGTTCCTTCGTCGGGCAACTGTTCTTGACCATCATTGGACCGCTCCTCCTCTTTGGAGCACTGATCTTCTTCTTATCGCGCTCCATGCGCGGCGCTGGCGGCGGACCGGGCGGCATGCTCGGCAGCTTTGGTAAGAGCCGTCACCGTGTGCAGACCAAAGAAAGTGTCAATGTCACTTTCGCTGACGTGGCCGGTATTGACGAAGCCAAGGAAGAAGTTTCCGAGTTGGTGGAGTTCCTCAAGAACCCCAAGCGGTTCCAGAAACTTGGTGGACGTATTCCGCGCGGCGTTCTTCTTGAAGGACCTCCCGGATGCGGTAAGACGTTGCTCGCCCGCGCCATCGCTGGCGAGGCGGACGTGCCGTTCTTCTCAATTTCCGGCTCGGATTTCGTAGAAATGTTCGTCGGCGTTGGCGCAAGCCGCGTTCGTGACCTGTTCAAGCAGGCCAAAGAGAATTCACCGTGCATCATCTTCTTGGACGAAATCGACGCCGTCGGTCGACGCCGCGGCGGTGGCTTCTCGTCGGGTGGTCATGATGAGCGTGAGCAAACTCTCAATGCCATCTTGGTAGAGATGGACGGCTTCGAGGCCTCTGATCAGGTCATCGTCATTGCTGCAACCAATCGTGCTGATGTGCTCGACCCTGCCTTGACGCGCCCCGGTCGATTTGACCGCGTGGTTGGTGTTAGCCCACCGGATGTGGTGGGTCGCCGACAAATTCTTGGCGTGCATTCCAAGAAGGTGAAGCTTGGGCCAGATGTCAACCTGGACAAGATCGCGCGAGCCACGCCAAGTTTCAGTGGTGCAGACTTGGCCGCGCTCATCAATGAAGCAGCAATCATCGCCACCATGGCAGACAAAGATGTCATCGAGATGGTGGACTTTGAAGAAGCCCGCGACAAGGTTCGATGGGGTCGAGCAAAGAAGAGCCGCAAGATCGAGGAGCAGGAACGCATCGCAACGGCCTACCACGAGGCTGGTCACGCCGTAGTGCAAGTGCTCAATGAAGACGCAGACCCACTGCACAAAGTGACCATCATTCCGCGCGGTCAGGCCATGGGCACTACCTTCAGCCTTCCCGAAAAGGATCGCTACGGATACGGTCGCAAGTACTGCGAAGCCACCATGCGTGTCCTGTGCGCGGGACGCATTGCCGAGGCAAAGAAAACCGGCGATATCTCCAGCGGCGCCGGCATGGACATCAAGATGGTCACGCGTATTGCGCGCGCCATGGTGCTTGAATGGGGCATGAGTGAACGCCTCGGATTCGTGAGTTACAAGGGCGAAGATAGCCGCGAAGCGTTCGTTGCCGAGAAGGACTATTCACCGGAAACTGCGCATCTCATTGATGAAGAGATTCGACACATGGCAGAACAGGCCTTTGCCGACACCGCTCGTCTCATTGACCAGCACTGGGAGCAAGTGGTTGCTGTTGCCGAAGCGCTGCTGAAGTACGAGACACTTTCCAAAGACGATGTTGATCGTGTCATGCGCGGTGAAGCACCTGCTAAGCCGACAGTGGCCGATCTCTTGGGCGCCGAGATGGCAAACGCTGCACCGAAGGGCGTACTGCCCGCACCTGCGATCAAGACCGACGATGGACCAACGGGCGCCATTCCACTGCCTGCGTAAGGACCGCCGCGCACTGCTACGCCAGCTGAACCAGCTTGGCCAAGCACCCCGCATCGGCGCTGTGAATCCGAAAGGATTTCTGCGCCTGGGCTGGACCTGACTCAAGCGTGACTGCACGCGTTGGTAGCGCGCACGCGGCGGCAAGTAGCGCGCAGATGGCTGCGTTGGCGCGACCACCCTCGGGTGGCGCCGAAACACGCACCTTCAAGCGATCGCCAAGGGTTCCCGCAATGGAGTCACGGCTTGCGCCGGGCACCGCTTTAACGCGAACGATGACGTCGGCGCCTTGCCTGGATAGCCACGCCGGCAATGCTGCGGCATCACCCGAGCCGTCAGCAACAGCAGCCCGATCTGGATCGGTCATCCTTGATCCTCACCGAACGTTCGCTTGCGGCGCAGAATGTGGTGGTAATGCTGCGCGAAACGATGTGCCTCGTCGCGGATGGCTTGGCAGAGGCGCAGGCCGGCATTGTTGCGCGCTAGGCGAATCGGCTCACTCTCATGCTGGACGTAGATGAGTTCTTCCTTCTTTGCCAGACTAATCACCATGGGTGGCTGCACATCCAGTGATTCAAATGCTTCCAGTGCAGCATGCAACTGACCAAGACCGCCATCGACAAGGATGACATCCGGGAACAGTTCGGCGCCCTCGCCCGCTTCGCGATAGCGCCGACTTACCACTTCGCGCATGGAACGGTAATCGTCGTTCTGCGCACTCTCAATGCGATAGCGGCGGTAAGCATCCTTGAATGGTCGGCCGTCAACAAAGCACACTTTGCTGCCAACCGTTTCGGCGCCGCCGAGGTGGGCAATATCGATCGCCTCCATGCATCGAATGGGACGATCAAGACCCAGCGTGCGCTGCAGGCTGCGCGTACCGACCGTGGGATCACCGGCAAAGATGGTGATCTCTGGTTGCCAGTCATACTCTTCGCCGCTGCGGGTTTCCCGATCGTCCAGTTTAGAGAGTGCATGAATCTGGTCGCGCAACACGGCGGCGTCCTCAAAGCGTTGCTCCGCTGATGCCTTTGCCATCTCGGCCTGCAACTCCCGCGTGAGGGCGCTGCGCTTGGAGCCAAGAAAGCGTAGGAATCGATCAACGTCGCCGCGATAGCGTTCCTTGCCAACAAGATTGGCGCACGGCGCAGTGCACTGGCCAATCGAGTGCAAGAGACACGGACGAAAACGTCGGTTGGCAGGATCGTCCGACTTGATATCAAGCTCGCAGGTTCGGTACTGAAACACGCGCTGCATGAACGTCACCGCACTGCGGAGTGCGTGAACGCTGGTGAACGGACCAAAGATGCGCGCGCCGGCGAATCGCTCGTCGGACGGATTTCTGGTGACGTAGACCCCGGGAAACTCGTCGCGCATAGTGACGGCGAGGTATGGAAATGTCTTGTCGTCGCGCAGCAGTTCATTGAAACGCGGATGAATGTCCTTGACGAGGCGGCTCTCCAGGAGCAGCGCCTCCCACTCTGCTTCGCATTCCAGAATGTCGAAATCAGTGACAACATCTAGCATGGGCTGCTTTCGACCGCCCAGATCTGCGCTTGGCACGAAGTAACTGGAAACACGGTCCGGTAGGCAGAGGGCCTTGCCGATGTACAGGACCGTTCCCGCCGCGTCCTTCATGAGATAGACCCCCGGAACACGCGGAAGTGCCCGGGCTTTGTCAGAAAGACGTCGAATTCGGTCAATCCGAGCCTCCAGCGGCTCGTTCAGGGGTGCCTTCCCCGGGGTGGGGTCGTCTTGAAATTCCGGGATTTCCGGTGGCATGAGTGAAATAGTACGACGTTGCACCCGTTCGGTCTCCGTATACTTCACTCTCCGCGGACCATTTCGGTACGCGCTCGATCGGATCAACTCATCAGGAGCTACTGCCATGAACGCTAAGAAGTTTGCACTCATCACCGCTGGTCTCTGTGCCACCATGTTCTTCGCCGCATGCGACTCCACCGAGAAGCAGAACACTGCTGCCGGCGCCATGGGCGAGAAGTCAGCCTGCTGCACCGACGCTAAGAAGTGCGACACCAAGTGCACCAGCGACGCCAAGACCTGCACCAAGGGCGAAGAGTGCTGCATGAAGAAGGCCACTGCAACCACCCCAGCGGTTGCTCCAGGCGCAGTCGGCGAGAAGAAGGAAGGTTGCTGCTCAACCACCACCAAGACTTCGGCCAAGGTCGAGGGTTGCTGCTCAACCAGCACCACCAAGACCTCGGCTAAGACCGAGAGCTGCTGCCCAGCCATGACCGAAGGCGCAAAGTGCCCAGTGACCGGCACGACGAACGGCTAAATCGCTTCGGGGTCAGTTGGTCCCGATTCATTGATTACCGTTTCACCGTTTGAATGTTCCGCATGCCCGCCTCAACCGCGGGCGTGCGTGTTTTTGCGGCGCATGCAGCTGCGGTGGCGCCACACCCGGCGCGCTACGCGCATACACCTGCGGCGCTGACTTGCCCGTTCGGGGTAACCTCCCACGCGATGAGCACCACCCTCCTGCGCGCTGGTCGAGTGATTTGCCCGGACTCTGGAATTGACGGCACCGGCGACGTGCTGTTGGTCGGCGGTCGTGTCGCGGCAGTCAGCATGAAGGCTGGAGAATTGTCCGCTGCCGGAGCTGAAGTCGTTGACTGCCATGGCCTCATGGTCTGCCCCGGACTCATCGATCCGCACGTGCATTTGCGTGAGCCGGGCGGAGAGCACAAGGAAACCATTGCAACGGGCACAGCCGCCGCGATTGCCGGCGGATTCACCAGCGTCTGCTGCATGCCCAACACCACGCCGTGCCTTGATTCCGGGCCACTGGTGGAGTTCGTTCGCCTGCGCGCACGCGAAGCAAACTTGGCGCGTGTCTTTGTTGCGGGCGCTGCAACGGTTGGGCGCGCGGGCGAACAACTGGCACCCATGGCTGCTATGAAACAAGCCGGCGCCGTGGCGTTCACTGACGATGGCGACGGCATCGCCAACGCACAGATGATGTTGCGCGTACTGCAGATGGCCAAGGTGGTCGGTTGCGCGTTCATGCAACACTGCCAAGAGCCCACCCTCACCCACGGTGCTGCCATGAACGCTGGCTCTCTGCAAGTCAAACTGGGATTGGGCGCGTGGCCTGCCATCGCTGAAGAGTTGATGCTGGAGCGCGACGTCATGCTCAACCGCGCTGTTGGAGCCAGGTACCACGCGCAACATGTATCAGCGGCCGGAAGTACCGAAATTCTCCGCCGTGCGCGCGCCGCCGGACAGCCCGTGAGCGGTGAGGCCAGTCCGCACCACCTGCTGCTCACTGACGCAGCATGCGATGACTACAACACCCAAGCCAAGATGAATCCACCCCTGCGCACCGCCGCGGATGTCCAAGCACTGCGCGCTGCCGTAGCCGATGGAACGATTGACGTGCTGGCCACGGATCATGCGCCACATACTGAAGCCGAAAAGGCGCGCGACTTTGCGCAAGCCTCGTTCGGCATCATTGGGCTTGAACACGCGCTGCCCCTCTATGTGGAGGCGCTGGTGACGAGCGGCGCCATCGGCTGGCCGCGCCTCATTGCGCTGATGACCATTCAACCCAGCAAGTTGCTTGGGCTTGATGCCTCCGGCCTGGGCACATTGCGCGTCGGCGCACCCGCGGACGTGACAGTGATCGACCCGGCGGCACGCTGGACCGTGGATCTTGCGGCAAGTGTTTCCAAGAGTCGCAACAGCCCGTTCCATGGGCGCAACCTCACCGGCCGAGCCGTGCATGTCTTTGTCGACGGTGTGTCGCGACAGGGATCGTTGGCTACCATTTCGCGCCCGTGACCATGCAAAGAGAACAAGTCGCTTCCGCAGTACGTGAAATCCTCCAGGTGGACCTCAAGTTCGCCGGGATGGATCTTCCCGATGATCTGCCACTCATCGGTGGCGGACTTGCATTGGATTCACTTGATTTACTGATGTTGGTCACCGGCATTGAGAAGCGCTTCGGGCACAAGATTCCACCAAAGAAGCTTGGGAAAGACACCATGTCCAGCGTTGGAGTATTCATTGACTTTGCGCACGCTGAATTGTTGGCGGCTGGCAAGTGACCGACGTTTCGCCCGAACAGTTGCTGCCGCATCGAGCTCCGTTCTTGTTCGTGGACACCATTTGCACACTCGGCGACGGCGCGGTGCGCGCCACATGGAACATCCGTGGTGATGAGGACTTTCTGCGTGGGCACTTTCCCGATGATGCGATCATTCCAGGAGTGTTGATCGGCGAAGCGTTGGCTCAAGCGGCTGGTATTGCCCTGACTTCGCTGCCAGGCGAAGGCACCGGGCCGCGTCGACCGGGCTTCTTGGCGCATATCAATCTCCGATTCCATGCACCGGCGCGCCCGCCCTGCCAGATTGAACTCACTGCGAAAGTCTCGGGTGGAATGGGTTCGCTGCACCAATTTGACGTGACGGCACACAGTCAATCGGAGCGACTGGCATCTGGAATCCTGGTCTTGGCCGTTCCGGCAACGACGGGTGCAGAAACCTGAAATCGGTTGAGTGTTACAGCCGCGAAACGCCGCGGTAGTAACTCATCACACCGAGTTCGGTGGCGTGGCGAACACCAACAAATCCTGCTGATTCCAAGGCGGAAACGATCACCGCGGGTCGAACGGCGTCCTCAATGGTGTCCGCCCAGTAGCGCATCATGGGAAACGTGGAAATGCGCCCGCTCGCTAACACCCCAACCGTCGGTGCAACGTGCCGCATGGTGAATCGAAAGAGTGGCGCAGTGATAGCGCCCCGCGCGGAAGTCACCTCAAGCAGCACAATCCGGCCACCCGGGCGCAACACCCGCAGGACCTCTGCAAAGACAGTGTGCATGTCCTCAATGTGCCGCAACATGTAACCCATCGATACGCAGTCAAAAGATGCACTCGGAAACGGCAACTGCTCAGCACAGCCAAAGATCGTTTCCCGAACCCCCCGGGCGCGGGCCACCGCCAGCATTCCGGAACTCGGGTCAAGAGCCACCACCCGACCGGCTGCGCCGACGATTTCTTGAGCAAGCAACGCGCAGACTCCGGTTCCGCTGCCGACATCCAGGATCGACATTCCCGGGCGCAAACCCGCGGCTTGCAACATGCGACGCCGATACGCCCGCCCCAGTCCACCCATCAGCGCGCCGCTGGAACGGTCGTAGCCAGCGGCGCTGTTGTTGAACAGTGCTTGCGTCCACTGCTCGCGCGAGGCGCGGTCGCGCAATTGCGCCGGGCGTGCCACCACCGGAGGCATTGCAGATGCCGCGCGTAAGACTTTGCCGCTTGCGCTGCGTGGAAATTGAGCTACAAATGCAATGGTGCGCGGAACCGCGTGCGCCGGGACGCGTTCTGCGATGAACGCGCGCAAAGCGGTTGGATCAAGCGGACGCATCGGCGTGACCAATTCCACGCGCGCAGCTACGCGGGTCAGACCATCGGCAACAAGTACTGGCTCAACAAGCGCCACCGCCACATCCGGATGCTCCTCAATGGCCGCTTCCACGTCGTACGGATTCACTTTGAGCCCGCCAACATCAAACACCAGTTTGACTCGACCGGTGATGTGCAAAAAACCATCAGCGGATCGCACGCCAATGTCACCGGTTCGAAAGTAGCCATCCTGCAGAATCTCTTGGTCGTGCGAATGGCCGACGATGCAATCAAACGCAGCGCCGGAGCGAACCGCCAGCTCACCGACAACTCCGTCTGCAACGTCAACCATGCACTCTCGGCACAACGGGTCGACAATGCGAATCGCCACACCCGGGATCACTACGCCACCGGTACCACGATCGAGCCAGATAGTGCCCACTTCACTGGCGCCGTAGAGGTCGATGAGTGGAATGCCGAATGCCGCCTGGAACCGTGCACGCACTGACGCGCGCAACGGGGAACCCGCCACGATGACACATCGGAGCGCATGCGAAGGAATGGCAACCTCGGCAATGGCTGCCGCCGCCGCGGGTACCAACGGGAGCACCGTCACTCCCGAAGAAATCAACTGCTGTGCGCCTTCGATAGTGAATGACCCGCGCTGCTGAACGGATGCACCGCTCAACAACGGCGCTAGAAATGCGTGCTCGCACCCGTACGCGTGATGCATCGGGAGAAATGATCCCACCGTGTCCGCGTGCCGATACAACTGCGCGTCAACAAGTCCCGCAGCAACGCAATCAAGCGCACCGGACGATCGACGAACGAACCGTGACATGCCGGTGGTGCCGGAGGAAAGCAGCACAATTCCGCCGTATGGTCGCGATGGATTCGCGTTGGACGAACCGTTGGTTGTCGGCAGCACAAGTGCCGCCAACTGTGCGCTGTCAATGATCAGACTGGGTGCAAGTTCACGCGCGACGCGATCGATCATCGATCGCGGTGCCGCGTTGGACATCAACAGCGCGTCGCAACCAGCACGCATGGCGGCAAGGCTTGCCACCCAGAACGCACCACCCGATGGCACGGTGACCGCCACCAAGGAGCCCGGCGCGCATCTCAGTTCGATCGCCTGTGCAGCGGCGACAATTGCAGTGAGTAGCTCACGATTCGTCCACTGGCGTCCGTCCGGATCGGTCACGCGCACTCGATCCGGCTCCATGGCGCACTGTTGCGCGAGCGCCGCAAAAGCCAGATTCATTGCGCGGCAGCCCCACGAGCGAGGGTCGCCACCGGTGCGCGATTATTCACGCCATCGGGGCGAAGTCGGAACGGGCGAGTACGCGGGGCAAATCCAACCCGTTTCTGGACGGCACACATGGAACCAAGCGCCCAACAACGGACTGCGGTAGCTGGTTGAACGGCGTCAAACTCACCGGCGAGCAGCGTCACAAATCCGCGCACTAGTTCACGGGGCTGGCTGGGGGCAAACAGGAGATCACGGAATCCGGGGTCGTAGAAACCCTCGACGAGTCGGAATGCGCGGCTGACCACTCGGGTGGCCCACGCCTGGTACCGCGCTCGCTCGCTTGCTGGTCTGGCCCCACGCGACATACGAATCACGCCCGCCGCCGCCTGCTCTGCTGCCAGGAGACCCAGCGTGAGGCCCGTCGACCACACTGGATCCAAGAATGCAGCGGCATCACCAACGAGGAAGAATCCCGGACCCGCAAATGGATCACATCGATACGTGAAGTCAGCGATCACTCGATTGGTAGAAGGGCCGCGCGCATTGGCCATACGTTCCGCCATGATGGGGGTGCGTTCCACCGCCCACCAGAATCGATCTTCCGGTGGTACATCAAGCGATCGGTGCAGTGGTTCACGCGCAACGAAACCCACACTGGTGCGGTGCTCATCAAGCGGAATCAACCAGAACCAGCCTTCATCCATCACCGTGAGACCAAAGCAATTGGCGGCATTTCCAGATGGGCGAATCACACCTTCAAAGTGTTCGAAGTAAGCAACATTGCGAAGAAACGAGTGATAGCGACGCGTTCCAAACTCACGACCCAAGGCGCTTGCTTGGCCACTGGCGTCAATCATCCACTTGGCATGGACGGTCCCCGCATCCGTTTCAGCCACAATTCCCGAGTCATCGTGCGACTGAATGGAACGTAACGCGCATGAAGTGCGAACGTCCGCACCAGCGTCGCGCGCTGCTTCCACCATCATCATGTCCAGATGAACGCGCGCCATGTTGAAGGCGTCCTTCTCACCGTTACCGATGGTGTCGCGGAAGAAGAATGTCCGAGACCCGTAGCGGCGGTCGCCCATTGAGATTTCTACACCCACCTTGCGTGCATGCGGCAATGCCATGCACCGATCCAGCACGCCGAGGCGTCGCAGCGCACGCTTGGTTCTTGGCAAGAAACTCTCACCGATGCGGAATCGCGGGAATTCGCCACGATCAATCACCAGCACCTTGAGGCCTTCACGCGCCATGTCGATCGCGGCAGCACTGCCAGCGGGACCGGCACCGATCACCAGGCAGTCAACATGGATGGTCTCAGACATCGGCCACCCCTTCCACCTCTACAAGCAGTGCCTTGCGACATAACGGCGCGTGCAGAACACGCTCCACACCGTCAGAAAATTCCTCTTGCGCCAATCGCGAAATGATGGAAAGATCGCTGCGATCGCGCACATAAATCTGCAACGACCGCCACTGGCCGCGGGCTTGGGCAGCCGCCCGCAACGTCCTCAAGTGACTGATGGTCTGCTGCCATTGCGCACGGACGTCATGGGGGTGCACAACCTCTTCACCAACCACGGCCGCGGTGCCCGAAGCCATCAGTAAGTGCTGTGAGAGCACCGCCCGCGTAAACGGCGGAGCCGATGGTCCAAATTGTGCGGAGTACTGCCACGCCGGTCGCTGTTGCGGGTTCTCAATGGAACGCACTGAATCAGGAAGTGCCAATGCATGCACCACCAGCATGTCGCCAGCATGACCGACGCAGGTACCGGCCGGCATGCACGGCACTGGCCATCGTGCCGCGGCGTATGCCTGCGTGCGACCAATGTTCATGCGCATGTAGCGGTCAAGCCCGTGGGAATCAGCTGCAGTAATCAATGGCAAGAACGCCCACACCCGGGTTGCCGGAGCGGCCAGTGCAGTCAGTACTTCGGAAAATGCTCGGAAAGCCAGCTGCGACAACTGTTCGCCCACGCATGACTGCGCGGGAACAGATACCGATGCAACATTGGCTCCGCGTTCGCACTCCGTGGCGACCCACGAGGGTAAATCGACACATGCATCACCGGTAGCGCGCCACTCGCCGAAATAATCTGCCAGTTGCGGCTGCGGCGAAAGAGAAACCGAGGGCGAGGGAACCACCGTCATACTGTAGCAAATGCGTGAGGAATTCCGTGCGCGTTGGCGTGGAGGGTCCACGCAAATCCGTTCGGATCAGTGGAAGAAATTGAAACTTTTCCCGTGTTCCGATGGGCAATTTCTAGCGCGAGTGCGGCGGGTCCTGCAACGCAGCCGATCTCCGGAATTGCATCTGCGCCCTGCTGAAGCGCTCCGGAACGCCACCGCCCGCGCTCCATGATGGAACGGTCAAATTTCACAATCTCAGGCAACGATTCCGTATGACTTGGATCCATTCGTTCGATGAGAAATGCCATCCCCGCTGATCCACTGTGCACTTGGTTGCCGGTGCAGTGACTCAGCACGGCGTCAATGGTGGGATGCGATTCATCAGCCATGACAA
>DBCE01000155.1:30812-34191 GCA_002292895.1 Phycisphaerales bacterium UBA966 | reverse complement strand
CGGTGGTTGCTGCTACTTCCCAGACAGGGACCATCTCACCCCTGCGCATCAACACGGCGACCAAGGCTGCAATGCCGAGGGCAACCTGCAATCCCACCGTGTGCATTGCTGCCTTTCCCACGCGCCGCAACGGTGGAGCCTCAACGGTGCGACCGCAGCGAATTGCCGCCACGAGCACAAGTACAAAGGCGATCACTGCCATAGTCACATGACCATGCAGCGCCCACTTGGGAAGTTGGGCGCCTTCGTCACCGGTCGGCGGAGTCTGCAAGTGCCGCATGGAAGCACCGAGAAAGAGTTGCAAGGCAACGGACATGAATGCCAAGCTGGTCAGCAGCCTCATGGTGCTCGCACCGGGCACTGCCACGCGCACTCGATCCCAGGCACTGCTCACCGCAAACGCCGACACCAATGCCAATGCAAAGACAAACTGACCCAGCATGCCATGCACAATGGCGAGCGTGGTGCTCGGGGACAGATCCGTCGCATTCATGCTCGAAGTCACTGTGCCAGTCACGCGCAAACCACCCAAGATTCCTTGGCAAATCACCAGCGTCAACAGAATGGACACTGCCGTACGGGCAAACTTGCTTGCGCCGCTGCGCCAGACCGTGGTGGCGTACGCAAGCACGGTAGCGCCAACGAGCATTCCAAAGAGACGATGCGCGTGCTCATAGAAGATGCCGCCCTTCATTTCACTGACGGGATAGAGCAGCATGTTGTGGCCGAAACTGTTCGGCCAGTCCGGCACTGCTAGCCCGGCTTCGTAGCCGGTGACGAGCCCACCAATCACAATCATCACCAGAATATTGGCGGTGGCAACCATGCCCATGAGCGTGACGGGCGATGGCAAGCGCCGCGCCGATGACCGAGCACTACCGATCCGCTCGCCGATGGAACCAAGCAGCGCGCTCGCGGCAAAGAGGCCGATGACGTAGGCGGCGGGTCGCACGGGGGAACCGCCCTGTTCATCGCGCAGAAAGGCGCCGACCACCATGAGGTTGATGGTGGCTGAAACTAAACCAACTGACAGACCGCTGGCCTGTCCAGGTGCAAATCGTCCGGCAAGGAACCCACCAAACAACACGCACGCCAGCGCTCCCACAAACAATGCCTCGCCCGCCACAAATCCGGGCTGCAGGAGCGCCAGGTAACTCAGCGTCCACATGGCAACCGTCACCACAAATCCAATGGCCAAGTTCATCGGTCGGACCCAACGCGACCACGCGATCACAAAGCCACTGCCGACGACCATTAAGAGAATCAACGGAGCAATTCCCAACGGGGCAGCGGGCGCCTGCGTGACCACCGGAGTGGTCGTGAGGGCGGCAGAGGCGGAATCCTGAATCGCAATCAGCATGTGCATCGGCAAGGCTCCATGGAGGGGGGATACCTATGCTATTCATCTCGACCCCCCGCGGATCGAATCCGATGCCCGCATCAATCACTCCAGCACCCCAACCCGCCACGCCGGGAAATCCGCCGCCCGCGATTACGGGAATCGAGGTTATCAATGCGGCGCCGACACCCAGCCATGCGGTGATTTGGAGCCAACTGTCCAAGGCCCGGCTGAGCCTCTTGGTGCTGCTCACTGCCGCTGTCGGATTCGTGGTGGCGCCAGCTGATCCACAGGGATGGTGGATGCGCCTCTTGTGGACATGCATCGGCACAGCACTCGCCGCGGCCAGCGCTGCCATGCTCAACCAAGTCGCCGAGATGCGTCGCGATGGGCTGATGCGCAGAACCTCCAAGCGACCGTTGCCAGCTGGTCATGCGCGACGAACCACCGTCTTCGTAGTTGCAGTCCTACTTGGCTATGCGGGGTGCACGGTGCTTGCCATGGGCACCACCTTGATGGCCGCTACGTTCGCTGGCGTCAATATTCTGCTCTATGTGTTGCTGTACACGCCGCTCAAACCGCGGACCACACTCAATACATTAGTGGGCGCAGTCACTGGAGCGATTCCGCCAGTGATTGGATGGACGGCCGCTACCGGAAGTATTGCACCCGGAGCGTGGGCACTCTTTGCCGTTCTGTTCGTTTGGCAGATTCCACACTTCTTAGCCCTCGCGTGGCTCTATCGCGCGGACTACACGGCGGGCGGTTTCGTGATGTTGCCTTCGCGTGATCCGGATGGAACCGCGACTGGCCAAGCATGCCTGCTCTCGAGTTTGATGTTGGTGCCGGTGTCACTCCTCGGCACCATGTCCGGCATTGCTGGCTTTGGTTACGCAGCGGTGGCCTTCGCCGCAGGTCTTTGGCTCTCATGGCTTTCGCTCCGTTTCCTACTGGAAAGAAGCGATGCGCGCGCACGGCGGCTGTTCTTGGCCAGCCTGATCTACTTGCCCGTCCTTCTGGGAGCCTTGGTCATTGATCGCGGCAGCGTCGTAACCACTGCAACACCCGTCGAGGGAGCAGTCATTCTTGAGGTACCCGCGCAGTGAGCGATCCACATCCACTGGGATTCCCAACACTCACCCTGCGTGGCGGGGGTTGGATTCTGTTGGCGTTGCTTGCCATCAGTTGCGGGTTCTTGGCGTGGGCGCTGAGTGGTGTGTTCAGTGGCGATCGCCCCATCGGAAGCGGTAACGATCCCGCGGTGTACGGATTTACATTGGAGCCCCTACACGCCGATCGCGGCGTTCTGGTGGGGAGTGGAAGCCCGCGTGACTTCCTGCCATCATTGGACGCACCCGCCGTGATGCGTAGTGCGGACATGTTGCGATGGAACGCAGAGCACCGCACGAAATACGTGGTGAGTAATGACCGCGTGGCCGGAGTAGTGGTGAATGGCGAGGCCCGCGCGTATCCGTTGGCTGTTCTCAACGCTCATGAAGTGATCAATGACACGCTTGGTGGCGTACCCATTGCAGTGAGTTACAGCCCGCTCACCGACAGCTTGGTGGTATTCGACCGACGCATTGATGGCCAAGAGCGGACCTTTCATGTCAGCGGACTGCTGTACAACAGCAACCTCGTGATGTACGACCGCGCGGCGGGGACCGATGAACACAGTCTGCCAAGTGCAAGCCGCACCGAAGCCTCACTGTGGAGTCAACTTGGTCTGCGCGCGATCGCCGGCCCAGCTGCAGCACATGACGCGCGAATCCTTCCGCTTCCTGATGCAAACATCACTTCCTGGCGCATGTGGACGGCGGTATGGCCGGACACCACGGTGATCATGGGCGACCCCGCACAGTCGAGTCGCTACAAAGAATTCAGCTATGCCCGCTACTACCTCTCGCCCCGCGTTGACTTTCCGGTGAGTGGCTTAGTTGCTGCGGTCCGCGAACCGACCAGTGCGGCGGTGGCGATGGCGGAGGCTGCCAAGGGCGACGCGCGGTCGCGAAAGACCGCCGTCATTGAAGTACGCGAAGG
>DBCE01000155.1:21327-30705 GCA_002292895.1 Phycisphaerales bacterium UBA966 | reverse complement strand
CCACTTGCAGCGCTCGTGCGTGCAACCGATGGCAAGCCTGCAGTTGTGATCCCACAACTCTGGTTTGCACACGAAGCGAAGTGGTAGCGCCCGCGTGTTACGTTAGTGCTGAGCAAATCCACAGCGTGGCGTAGAGCACCATCCAGATGACATCTAAGGCGTGCCAATACATGGCACACAGCACCACGCCGTTGTAGTCGGTGGGCGTGTACTGCCCTTCCCTGCTGCGGCGAAACACGTACACCATGGGCGGGAGTCCGCCGATGACATGCAATGCATGCACCCCGGTGAGTACATAGAAGGTCCATGCATACAAGCCACTTTCGATGGTGGCGTGGCGAGTCCACAGTTCGTTCCAGGCCAGGGCCTGCACTGCCAGAAACAGGAGCGCCAGCCCAAGGGTGGCACCCATGGCGTACACCAATTGCATCTGCTGACCAAGGCGGGCTGCTCGCACCGCCAGTTGCATGGTCCAACTCGAAATCAGCAGTACGGCACTGGAGAGGAGCAGCGCCGATGGCAGTCCCGGGGTTCCTTCCGGCATCCATTCGCGCCCGGGTGGTTGATCAAAGCGCACCACCACGTACCCAAGGATGCACGCCACAAAGATCATGGCCACCACCGCAATGAAGACCCACATGCCAAAGACCCCTGCAACGCCGCGCTCCTGCGCACTGTCGAAGGGGTCAATGAAGTTTGCGGTCTTGATAGCCATCACGCACCTTGGCAGCGAATCCGCGCCGCGGCGGGCGCGTCAGTTCGTATCGCCAACGCCACCGTTGGTGGAGCGAAATTGCGCAACCGGTGCGCCCGGCGCATTGGCCTGCATGACCGTCTCTGCTTCCGGTGGATTGCCGTTGAACATCGTGGGCGAGTTCTGATGAACATCCATGGCTGAGAATGCCAACATGATGCCAACAAAGACAATCGACCCAATCAGTACCAGCAGGTTGAACGGACGATCCCAGCGCAAGTGCATGAAGATCAGTGCCACAATGGCGGCCTTGACCACGGCGATGGCAAGAGCAAGCGCCAGGTTCGCCTCGCCCAGATCGATGTAGCGCACAGCGACCGTGATCACCGTGAGAACGAGCAGCGCTCCGCCAGCACCAACGAGGTACTTAATGGGAACGACATGCCCAACTTCGGGGTGAACTTCGCCAGCATGTGAACCAGCGTGCGCGACAGCAGAATGTGAGACTTGGTGTGCCATAGATGTATTCCGTCCAACTCAGTGGATGAGATAGAAGAGCGGGAAGAGGAAGATCCAGATCAAGTCGACGATGTGCCAGTACAAGCCACCTGTGTCAACTGCCGTGAAATTCTTGCTTGAGAAGTCACCACGCACTGCACGCCAAGTAAGCCAGGCGATGATGCCCATGCCTGCCACAACGTGAATTCCGTGCAAGCCAGTCATGCAGTAGTAGATGGCAAAGAAGAGGTGAGTGTTTGGAGGCAGCTTCGCATCTTCGAGGTGAGTCCCTGGGTGCGCTTCCTCAGACTTGCCAGGAGCGAGAGCCGCAGGCGCAGGCGCTGGCGCACCTGATGCGCGCGCCATGCCAGTTGGACCAACGGACGCAGATTTCACTGCGGACACATCGACCGCGGGCTTCACCGCAAGGTCAGGGATGGCAAAGAGCGTTGGATCCTTGACCACAATGGCTGCCGAAGCCACCGGAGCGGTCTTCAATGCCATCGCCTCAGCGTGACCTTCCGCGTCATGCGGAGGCACATAGAAGGAAGAGCCCCACACGAGGTTGTCATGGAACTTGTGGGTGTACTCAAAGTACTTAATGACCAAGAAGCCAATCGCTCCCATGAACGTCAATACCAAGCAGACGATGAGCCCGCCGCGACGATCAGTCTGCGCACAGCGAACCGCCAGTGCCATGGTCAAGCTCGACAGAATCAGCACACAGGTGTTGATTCCACCCATGATGGTGTCCAAGTAATGGCTGGCGTAACTGAATACCTCTGGATTGCGCATGCGCAAGATGGCATAGGCCACAAACAGGCCGCCAAAGAAGAGGATTTCCGTAGCCAGAAACAGCCAGATGCCCAACTTGGCACTGTCGAACTGCTGCGCCATGCTGTCAAAATGGTGGGCCACATGCGGATCGTGACCGTGGGCATGGTCATCATGACCGTGCGCTTGGTCCGCGTGGGTGGTGTGGGTGGTTGCGATGGTTTGACTCACATGTTGCTCCGGGGGAGTTCAATCAAGACGACGGGCGATGCCCTCGTTAGTGCGCAGCCTTGGTGCCCTGCGCGGCGGGATTCACTTCGGGATCGTTGGATTCATCGACGCGGTAGCCGCCGAGCTTTGGATCCCAGTGCACCACTGAGAAGTCATAGCAATCCCCAACACGGGGGGCCTTGGCAAAGTTGTCAAACGGTGGCGGGCTGGCGCACTGCCACTCCAAGCTACGACCACCCCACGGGTTCGCGGGAGCCTTCTTGCCGTTGAAGAAACTGCCGAACAGGCTAATGGCCGTCAGCGTGAATCCAACCGCCATGATGTAACTACCAATGGTGGAAATCACGTGATAGATCTGGAATTCAGGCTGATAGTCGTAGTAACGGCGCGGCATGCCCTGCGAACCCAGCATGAACTGGGTGAAGAAGGTGACATTGAAGCCGATGAAGATGATCCAGCAGGCGATCGTTCCAAGACGCTCGTCGTACATGCGACCGAAGATCTTCGGCCACCAATGGTGCAGACCACCGATCATTCCGATCAATGCACTGCCCATCATCACGTAGTGGAAGTGGGCAACTACAAAGTAGGTGTCGTGCAAGTGCACGTCGGTACTCAGTGTGGCCAAGTGCAGGCCGGTGAGACCGCCGATGGTGAACAGGAACAAGAATGCCAACGCGTACCACATCGGTGTGGTCAGTGAGACCGAGCCCTTGTAAAGCGTGGCAATCCAGTTGAACACCTTCACGGCGCTGGGGATGGCCACACTAAAGCTGATCGCCGAGAACAGCGTGTTCATCAGGGCTGACTGACCCGAAGTGAACATGTGGTGACCCCACACAATGAAACTGAAGAAGGCAATCGCGATCGAACTGAACGCGATGAGGCGGTAGCCGAAGATCGCGCGGTGGCTGTTGATGGCGATGATTTCGCTGATGATTCCCATGGCGGGCAGAATCATGATGTACACGGCGGGATGGCTGTAGAACCAGAAGAAGTGCTGGTACAGGACCGGATCGCCACCCATGGATGGGTTGAAGATTCCGATGTTCACCGTGCGCTCAACAATGAGGAGCAACAACGTGATACCCAGCACCGGAGTGGCGAGCACCTGAATGATGGCGGTTGCATAAATCGCCCACAGAAACAGCGGCATCCGGAACCAAGTCATGCCCGGCGGGCGCAGCTTGTGAACCGTGACGATGAAGTTCAGCCCAGTGAAGATGGAACTGAAACCAAGCACGAATGCCGCGGTCAGCACCGGAATCACGCCACCGGCAGTGGTGGTGGTGGAGTACGGCGTATAGAAAGTCCAACCAGTATCAAAGCCACCCATGGCCAGCGAAACCACGCAGAGGACTGCACCAGTCACCCACAGGTAGTAACTGAAGAGGTTGAGGCGCGGGAAGGCAACATCCTTGGCACCAAGCATGATGGGAAGAATGATGTTGCCGAGCGCTGCCGGAATACTTGGAATGATCACCAAGAACACCATGATGGCGCCGTGCAGGGTGAACCATTGGTTGTACGTATCTGCGCTTTCGGTGATTGTTGGGCCCGGGGTGAGCAACTCCGTGCGGAGGAGCAGCGCAAAGGTTCCGCCGAGCAGGAACGAGCCGAGCACCGACCACATGTACATCACGCCGATGCGTTTGTGGTCAAGTGTGAAGATCCAAGACAGGATCCCGCGTGTGTGCGTCAGGTAATTGTCGCTCGCAGGGCGCGCCTCGATCGTGTCGGGCATGGCGCCGGGTGATGGGAGTTGGATGGTGGTCATGGTTAGAACTTCCTGTGCTAGTTGAGTAAGAGCGCTTGTTGACGCGTCACTTCTTCATGCCGGTTGCGGGGTCAAACTCGGCTTTGAGCTTGCCAGTCTTTGTATCGAACTTTTCGAGTTGCTGCATGTATCCCAACACTGCATCAATGGCCTTGTCATTCAACTGGCCCTTGAAGGATGGCATGACGTTGCCATAGGTAGGCACCACATACTTGCCAGGAACCAGAATCGAGGTGCGGACATAGTCCTCCCACGTTCCGTACTCCTTGCCATCGCCAACAATTGGATACGCCTTGACGCGCTCAATAATGCCCTTCCACGACGGCCCAATACCCACGGTGCCATCAAGCGAGTGGCACTGCTGGCAGCGGGCAAAGATCTTCGGACCGGCCTTGAAATACAACTCTTCTTCCGGAATCTTGTCCATCCACTGGCTCTGATCGGTCATCCACTGACCAAAGGAAGCTTCGTCAAGAACATAGACGTAGCGATTCATCTTGGAGTGGCCGGTGCCACAGTATTCCGTGCAGAACAGCGTGTGAGCTTGCGCGTCATCTTCAGGCCCGGAGACGGTCTTCGCATTTGGATCGCGCGGCGTCTTGCCGGGCTGGCCAGTCGGGAAGTCGCACTGGAACCACGCGTAGGTGTAGCGACCCGGAACGATGTCGCGCTTCACGCGGAAGTCCGGGATGTACAGCGAGTGCAGCACATCGCTCGAGCGCAGTACCAACCGAACGGGGCGTCCCGCTGGGATGTACAGGTCGTCACTTACGGCGCCATTGGGGTACTGGAAGCTCCATGCCCACTTCTGCGCGGTCACCTTGATATCAAACGCATTCTTTGGCGCGGTATAGATGTCCAGGTAACTGCGGAAACCAACCACAAAGATGCCGATCACAATAATGGTTGGAATGACCGACCAGGTGATCTCCAGCGGAGTGTTGTGGCTCGGGTAATCGGTTCGAAACTTGTCGCCAGTGCGGTGGCGATACTTGACCACAAACCACACCATCAGTCCGACCACCAGTGCGAAGAACACGTAGCAAATCCAATTGATCACATCCAAGGTGTGATCAACGCCCTGCGAGATGGTGGATGCACCAACGGGCATCCAGAAGGTCGGGGCGGTTGGCTCCGCGGCGCCTGTCTGCGCGAAAG
Source organism: Phycisphaerales bacterium UBA966 (assembly GCA_002292895.1). GTDB lineage: Bacteria > Planctomycetota > Phycisphaerae > Phycisphaerales > SM1A02 > UBA966. The sequence goes on along the minus strand of DBCE01000155.1, from coordinate 25,573 downwards.
CCGCAAGCGCGGAAACCTGCGAGACGGTGTGAGCGAGGATCTGATGGGTCATGGACATAGTGTTCGTCTCTATCGGGTAATCGTTCGTAGAGCGCGTTAGTGGTGCGCGACTCCGGGTTGTGCGTTGCTCGGTGGCGCCAAGCGGCGCGCCTGCGACTCTTGCCACCAGAACCAGCCAAGTCCGCCGCCCAGTAGCAGCAGCGTCACAGCACCACCAACTTGCATAACGCGCATCGCCAGGACGACATAGCCGCCTGCTTCCGCGTCATAGATGTGGCACCAAAGAATGATGCGGTCGAGCGTGGTTCCAATCTTGCCTTGCGAAGCCTCTAAGAGCGCCATACGCACAGTGGCCTGTTCATACTTCACGCCGTACAGAACGCGGCTCAGGCGACCATCGGGAGTAATGATGAAGACGGCAGCCGCGTGCGAATATTCGCCGTCGGGTTGCATGCGGTATTCAAATCCAACTGCTTCCGTGACTGCATGAATTGATGGCTCTTCACCAGTCAGAAAGTGCCAGCCAGCAGCGGTCTGCGCGCGGCCGTACTCAGCCACGTAACCAGCCTTCTTGCCGGCGGCCAACTCCGGACCTTCCTTGGGATTCACAGACAACGAGATGATGTCGTACTGCTTTCCAACGGCCCAATCCAAATCTTGAATGCCGCGCAGCAGGGCATTCATCACCAAGCTGCAGAGCATGGGGCACTTCATGTACCCAATCTGCAAGATGGCTGGACGATCCTTTGGAAGCACGTCGCGCAGGGTCACCAGTTTGCCGTGATCGTCACGGAACGTTGCATCAAGCGGCAGTTGCGAATCCAACTTGTCGATGATGGTCACACCCGCGAGTTCTGGAATCGCATCCACCGTTGGCGCGGGCTCTTGATAAGCGCCACCGACCGACACCTGTGCAGCGATCGACGCGGTAGCGGCGAGTGCAGAGAGTGCAGCGAGGATGGTTCGAGTCAACGTCATAGGCTGTAACAATAGGCAGCAATCACTTCTGAGCAGGGGCAACATCCGCTGGGGCGATAATTGGAACGGCTGCAGCAGCCGGCTTCGGCGCCGGAGCTGGAGCAGGTGCCGGTGCGGCAGCACGGGGCTTGCTCGCCGAGGCCGGCGGCACCGTCAGCGCCGAATTCTGAGCAACCAACTTGATGGCCTCAGCCACGGGAATCCGCTGGCGTTCAACCGGCTTGCCGGCAATGTCCAGGGAATAGGCGCCCGAGGAACTCAGCAGTTCCATCTGCTTCAGCTTCAAGTCTTCAAGAGCGATGTACTGCGGCTCAATGACCTTGAGATCCACCTCGGTCTGTTCCGTCTTGAAGTACATCACGCTGAGCGCAATGACAACGGCGGTCAAGATGATGATGCCAATCAGAGAGACCAACCAGGTCTGCCCTGCCTCCGGATCGTCCCAGAGGACGCCAGTGGATGTTTCAAATTCGTTGTTCTGTGATGCAGTGGACATGAGTGTGTTCCGTCAGGTGATCACATGTTCTGGAAGGCAAGGCTCTCGCCAAGCGAAGGATCGCGCGATGCAAGCAGTGACTTGCCCATGAGTGAACGCATAGTCATGGAAAGCACTAGGCAGAACATGCCCAGCGCAAGTCCAAGAAGGGTTGGGTCTAACAGGTGCGGCGAATCACTGGCATGCGCGGCCGCAAATTCTGAGTACCGGGCGAAGTCGCCAACATCATGCGGGACATGCGGCACGATCAGATAGACCAAATCGATGAAACCAAAGATAAGCATCCACACGCAGCCAATGGCAAGCGTGGTCGGCCAACGCTTGGGCCAGCGTGAAATCAGCAGCACGAACGGAATCAGGAAGTGCCCAAAGAGCAGTGCCCAACTCAGCCACAGCCAGCCGCCCACCTGTCGTGAGAGGTACCACGCCGTCTCTTCCGGCAAGTTGCCGTACCAGATCAGCATGAATTGACTGAAAGCGATGTATGCCCAAAAGACCATGCCAAACGCAAAGAGCAACTTGCCTAGGTCTTGATAGTGCTCAGGAGTAATGATGCCCTTCAACTGACCGTCGCGCTGCAAACGCAAGCACAGAAGGGTCATTGCGCTGAACCCGCAGGTGGCGCACACGGCAAAGAAATACACACCAAACATGGTGCTAAACCACGCCGGGGAGAGACTCATCATCCAATCAACAGAGGCAAAGGTGATCGAGAATCCGAACAAGATCATTGCTGGTCCGGACCACTTCCGATTGGCGGCGGTGATGGCCGGATCGCCGGTGCGGTCTTGGCGCAAACTTGACGACCACAGGTAATGAGCAATGCCGCCCCAGATCACAAAGTAAATCGCCGCGCGAATGAAGAAGAACTTCTGGTTCAAGAAACCAGCCTTATTGCCAACCAGTTCCGCCTCGGCGGGAGAGACTTTCGCCAACTCGGCAAGGTCCGCCCATGGGAACAGTTCAAACAGTCGACCCGTCCAGCCCATCCATACGATCGGTAGGAACAGAATCCACATCCAGCGCAGGTTCTGCATCAACGCTTCCGCGGGGCGGCGCACCACCACACTCCAGCCAGCGCGAGTGAGGTGCTGAACGATGACAAAGAACAGTGATCCAAGGCATATCGACAGGACAAACATCATGGCCACTACATAGGCACGTGCAAAGTGCTGTGTATCGCCAGAGCGGTAGCCAGTCCATGCGCCGATGCCGATCAGCAACGCCGCGGCAAGACCCAGGTTGCGCGCATGCGCACCTAAGCCAGATCCGGTCAAATTGCCGGCGGAGAGATCGGGAGTATTCGAGTGGTCGTGGGCCATGTCTTTCGTTCTTTCCAGTGATTCCGTACTCAGTTGGATGCGCCAGCGACTTTGGCGCCAGCCGATCCTGCGTCTTGGCTGAACTGCAGCGCCTTCACATATGCAACGATCGCCCATCGATCAGTCACACTGATCTGCGAGCCGTAGCCGGCCATGTTGCGAATGCCGTGGGTGACCGTGTTGAACAACTGACCCATGGGCTGATTGCGTGTGGTGTCGTCATGCAAGCTCTTGGCGGCAACCCACTGCGTACCGTTCACTGGACCGTTGGCATTGGCAACCAGTTCCATGGCACGCTGATTCACAGCGCCGTCACCGAAGCCGGCATAACCGTGGCACGCAGAGCAGTAAATATTGAAGCGCTGCTGACCGCGGTTGAGGGTCACCTCATCAAGCGAAATCGACGCGGGCAACGTGGTGGCCCATTGACCACTCACGACACCTTCGTAGAGGTGCGTATCGACGTATGACTCGCCGCGAGCAACCGCACCCTGCACCAGTGGACGCATGGAGCGCTGGTCAGCGAAGAGCGGATTTGGGGTCTGGGTCTTGTACTTCGGTTGCAGGTCCATGTCCCAGAAAATATGGATGGGAGCATTGGGGCTCGGAGTGGCACGCATCCGCGCGAACACCAGCGGCGGGATCAGCGCGAAGCAGCCACCAATCATGAGGACGTAGATGATGATGCGGGGAATCTTTGGCATGTCAGTCCTCCACCACGGCTTCGACAGCGGCTGCGCCGCATGACTTGAGATCAGCCTCGGTCTTACTGCGATAGAAACGCGGGTCGCGCGCCTCGATCGAGATGAAGAATCGGTCATCCGATGCGCGACGGAATCGGTCGCAAGTAAACAGCGGGTTGTGCAGCTTTGGAAGTCCGTTCATCAAGAACATCAGTCCAACGCAACTGAGCGCGGAGAACAGAATGGTGAGCTCAAACATCACCGGCACAAATGCCGGAATGCTGAGCGCGGGCTTGCCACTGATCAAGAACGGGTAGCCCGTTACCCACACCAGGGCCCAAATGGTGAAATTGAACGAGTTGGTGAAGAGCTGAAGCACCAGACCAGTGGTGCATCCAGTCGCCCCAGCAACAAACACCAGGACCGGCAAGATGGTGCGCTGAATGCCCATCGCCTTGTCCAATCCGTGCACAGGGAACGGTGTGTGGCAATCCCAGTAGCGATAGCCCTTGTCGCGGATCTTCTCTGCCGCGGCAACAATCTGGGCGGGGTTCTCAAACTCCGCAACCAATCCGTACAAACGCGCTGGCGCGGCGGTGCTGGATGGTGCGCTTGTCTGTGTGGTCAATGTGGTCACGAGTGGTCTCCGTTAGCGGAGTGCGCGGCGGCAGGGTTCGAGCCCGCTCCGTGTGATTGATGCCAGCCTTCCCAATGTGGGTCGGCCTGTGGCATGACGCCCTTCACTTCAGCGATGGCAATCATCGGCA
>DBCE01000155.1:0-21317 GCA_002292895.1 Phycisphaerales bacterium UBA966 | reverse complement strand
AGGAACAGCACACCAAAGAGGCCGAACGCCCCAAGCATGGTGCCGATGTCAACCCAGGTAGGAACGAATCGATCCCAACTAGAAGGCAAGAAGTCATTGGCGAGGCTGGTGACGATGATCACGAAGCGCTCNNGAAGGTGCCGAAGAACGTGAAGATCTCCACGATCGACGGGCTGTAGTAACCCCAGCTCGAGGGCAGGAAGTCGCGCGCCAGCGACGTGACGATGATCACGAAGCGCTCAAACCACATGCCCACGTTGACGAAGAGACTGAGGATGAACATCAGCGGAATGCTGGTGCGTACCTTCTTGAACCAGAAGAGCTGCGGAGTGATGACGTTGCAACTCACCATGATCCAATACGCCCATGAGTACTGACCGAAGGCGCGGTTCATGAATGCAAACTTCTCGTACAGCGCGCCGGAGTACCAGGCAATGAAGAATTCCATTCCGTACGCATAGCCAACCATGCATCCGGTCACCAAGATGACCTTGTTCATGTTGTCCAAGTGGCGCAGCGTGATCAAGTTCTTCAGTCCGAACAACTCACGCGCTGGCACTGCCAAGGTCACCACCATGGCAAAGCCACTAAAGATGGCGCCAGCAACAAAGTACGGCGGGAAGATGGTGGTGTGCCAGCCCGGAAGCTGACTGGTGGCAAAGTCAAAGGACACCACGCTGTGCACCGAAAGCACCAGCGGAGTGGAGAGCGCTGCCAGCAACAAGTACGCGCGCTCATAGCGATGCCAGTGGCGATTGGAGCCGCGCCATCCGAGCGAGAACAGACCGTACGCCATCTGTTGAACCTTGCCCTTGGCGCGATCGCGCATGGTGGCCAAGTCCGGCACCAGACCGACGTACCAGAAGAGCAGCGAAACCGTGAAGTAGGTACTGACTGCAAACACGTCCCACAGGAGTGGACTGCGGAACTGCGGCCACATGTCCATCTGGTTTGGGATGGGGAAGAGCCAGTACGCCAACCACACGCGACCAACGTGAATGCCGGGGAAGAGTCCGGCGCAGATCACCGCGAAGATGGTCATCGCCTCTGCAAATCGGTTGATGCCGGTGCGCCACTTCTGTCGGAACAAGAACAGGATGGCGCTGATCAGCGTTCCTGCGTGACCGATACCAACCCAGAACACGAAGTTGGTGATATCAAAGGCCCACATCACTGGGTTGTTGAGACCCCAGACGCCGACGCCGGTGAAGATCAGATAGTGGACGACAAATCCGAGGTTCATCACCAGCAGCATGCTGATGCCAAACATGATGTACCACGCCATTGGAGGCTTGCGCGTCTCATTGGGGCGGCAGATCGTGTTGGTGACTTGGTGGAAATCGGTGTGTCCAAGAACAAGCGCGGTGCGCTTGCCTGGGACATCCCCGGTGTTATCAATGTCGTGGGCTTGAATGGTGCTCATGCCTTACCTCCCTGAGGAACCGTGACAGCGGGTGCGGCAGCGTGACCGGCATGATCGTGCCCGTGGTCGTGACCCCCGTGATCATGACTACTGTGGTCGATGGACGGATTGTCGACGCGAGCCAAATACTTGAGACGGGGCTTGGTGTTGAGTTCGCCAAGCAAGTCATAACTACGCTTGGAGCGCTGCAGTTGCAGGACATCGCTGCCGGCAACATTCAGGTCACCAAACACGATCGCGCCGGTTGGGCACGCCTGCTGGCAAGCGGTCTGGACGGTGCCGTCGGCAATGGAACTTGCCGCACTGCCCGAATCGATGCCACCCGCGCGAACCCACTTGTTCTTCGAGGAAATCTTCGCCTGCTGGATGCGCTGCGTGCAGAACGAGCACTTCTCCATGACGCCTCGCATGCGCACAGTGACTTCCGGGTTGAACTGCATCTTGGTCATGTCAGCCGGACCATCCTTGAGGTAATACTCAGGCTTGGTCATCAAGACGCCGCCCACGCGCACCGGATCGCGGCGGTTGTAATCAAAGAAGTTGAATCGACGCACCTTGTACGGGCAGTTGTTGCTGCAGTAGCGCGTACCGATGCAACGGTTGTAGACCATGTTGTTCAACCCGTCCAAATCATGGACGGTGGCCGCAACTGGGCACACCTGCTCGCACGGCGCGTTCTCGCAGTGCACGCAGGTCACCGGCTGCACGCGATATGCCTCCGGCTTCGCTGCGGTGCCGCCCTTGAAGTAACGGTCAATACGAATCCAGTGCATCTCGCGACCGCGAGCTACTTGATCCTTACCAACGATTGGAATGTTGTTCTCTGCTTGGCAAGCCACCACGCAGGCACTGCAGCCAGTGCACGAGGCAAGGTCAATGGTCATTGCCCAGCGGTACTTGGCTCCATCAAGGTTTGACTCCTCCCACATGGAGAGGCGATGCGCCACGTGGGACGCATGCTTCGCAAAGTCGGGGTGTTCCTTGTAGTGCTCAAGCGACGCTTCACGAATCAGGGTTGGTAGACGCTCCTGAATAGAGTCAAGCGGTACGGACTCGATGGCTGCATCTGCAGTGCCGTGGTCCTGAGTGTGAGCAAATGCGTAGGCGCCTTGCGCGGTGTTTGCGTTGGCCTTGACGCCCGTGGCAAGCCACGGTGCGTTCACAGTGCGCAGCGTGGATGCTGCAAATCCAGAGTCAGCCGCAATGCCACCCGCGGCTTCACCGCGGCCGTAGCCGACAGCAAGTCCAAGTGTGTCATCCGCCATACCAGGCACGATCCACGCTGCTGCATTGCCAGCAGCAGGTGCGCCAGCGACGTTCACGGAAACCATGTCGCCGTTCTTCACGCCCAACTTGGCGGCCGTTGCGCCAGACATCAATAGCGCATTGTCCCAGGTGATCTTGGTGATGACGTCAGGCAGCTCTTGCAACCAACCAATGTTGGCGAAGCGACCGTCGAACATCTTGCCGTCAACAAAGAATGCCAGTTCCAGGCCATCGCTCTCCGTGCGAGCAGCAATCCACGCGGCCATTGCCTTGGCCGCAAGCGCCGGTTCCGGAGTTGCTTCGCGGCTCTTGGCGGTGTCTGGGCAGATGCCAGTGTCCAAGTTGGTGCGGAACGCGCGTTCAAAGTCTGCGCCGGACTTGCCGGACACTGCCATGTGTGTGCGGCGCACCAGGTCCATTCCAGTGCGAACCTCATCGCCAGTGATTGCAGCGCACAGTTCGATCGCACTGCGACCGCCGTCTGCTGGATCAAGGAGCGGAGCAATCAACGGCTGCGCAAGACCAATGGTGCCGTCGGCGGCACGGGTGTCGCCCCAGCTCTCCAGGAAGTGCGTCATCGGAACATGCCAAGTGCATCCGGCAGCGCGCGATGTTTCATCGACGCGATACGACAAGTGCACCACGTTCTTCGCCTTCGCCATAGCGGCCGCGAAGCCCAGATCAACTGGTGCATCAAAGACTGGGTTCGCACCCATCACTACCAGCGTGTCGACGGTGCCGGCATTGAGTGCGGACACCACCTTCTGAATTCCGACGCTGCACATCTGTGCATCGGTGGCGCTGGTGTCAACGGTCACTCCGTAGGCGCCGAGCTTGCCGTTGATGGCAGCCGCAAGCGCGTGCGTCACGGCAGGCTGGCGCGGGCCAGCAACTACCAGGGCCTTGCGACCAGCCTTCTTGAGGTCAGTCACCAACGCATCGACTACTTCTTGATCATGCTCGCCGAGCTTTGGTGCAAACGCGGCCATCTGGCGCGCGCTTTCCACGCCGACGCGGTCAGCCACTGCTGCAGCAAACGCAGCAACCTGAGAAGGTCGCATGGCGATGCGCTGATCGGCGTTCATGCCGGTCAGTGTCAGAAGACCTTCCACTTGATAGACGCGGCTCATGGAAGCAGCAGCGGGATCCTTGGCAACCAAGGCACCGTTTTCGCGCTTTACCAGCGAGCGGCCAGCGGCCCACGCGCGTGAATTGGCAACGCTGTGCAGATCCTCATGGAGGAAATCGCAATCAAGACTCAGAATCACATCTGCTTGATCAAACTTTGGGTGCACGCGACGGGACGAACCAAACGCCGCGGCGGTGCCAGCGAGCGATGCATCGTCATTCACTGCGCACCATGAAGCCCACGTGGCTTTCGGGAACGCCTTCAAGAGGCGCGTCTGCATGTCCAGCTGGGTTGGGGACGAAGTGGGCTCGGCAAGGACAACCAGTCCCGCCCCGCCATCTTTCTTCCATTCCGCGCGACGCACATCAATCCAAGCGTCTAGCGCACCGGCGTTGGAATCCTTGCCCGCTTGCAATGCAATGCGGCTGCGATCCGTGTCATAGAGCTCAAGCACGCGTGCTTGGGTCATGGCGTTGGACGGACCAACTTGCGGGATGTCGCGCTTGGCAAATTCTGCAGGATCAATGGCCGCAGCACCACCGGCGAGCGGCGACGATGGATGCATCGGATTGCCGTCAAGCTTGATGGGACGTCCGTCATAGCTGGTTGCCAACAGACCGAATCCAACTCCACCAAGTTCAAAGCTGGTGGCGAAGGTGACCGGAACTCCTGGAGTGCGATTCGCTGGACGCGAGGCGTACTCCGCGAACTTCGTCTCGGGCAAACGCCGGCAGCCGGTTGCTGCAAGACCCGCGAGTGCAAACGATGCTCCCATCACCTTGATGAAGGTGCGGCGATCGTCATCCGATGCCTCACTCGCACCAGGCTGGAATTCATTGTGCATGTAGGCACGGAACTCTGGCGAATCGGAGAGCTGCTCGATGGAGCGCCAGTAGACGGAGCGGCGCGCTGGCCCGCCTGTCTGCGGAGCTTCAACTGCGGCGTTGGTGGGTTCTACGGGACCGTGGTTGCAACCGTCATGCATGTGTTCTGTTCCCTGTGTCGGGGTCGTCCGTCGCCGATCGCTTTAGCGGTGGCAAGTCGAGCAATAATCGTTGGGGTGAATGTCGTTTTTCTTGATCAACTCAAGTCGCTGATCCTTGGTCCACGTGTCGGTTGGCTTCCAAAGGGCGAACACTTCGTCGGCTGGACGCACGTGATCGACGGGGTTACGGTGGCAATCCAAGCACCATCCCATGGCAAGCGGCTGCGCGCGATGTACGACTTCCATCTGGTCAACGCGGCCGTGGCACTCCAAGCAACTCACTCCACGCGTGACATGCGCGGCGTGATTGAAATAGGCGTAATCACCCAGCTTGTGAACCTTGATCCATTCGATCGGCATGCCCGTCTCGTAACTCTCACGGACCTTGGCGAGGCGCGGACTGTCCTTGTGAATCTGCGTGTGGCAGTTCATGCATGTCTGCGTCGGCGGCACGGCAGCGTGCGATGCCGTCTCGACGGTGTTGTGGCAGTAGCGGCAATCGAGACCAAGTTTGCCAACGTGCAGCGCGTGGCTGTACGGCACTGGTTGCTCGGGTTGATATTGGCCGTCGAGTGTCTTTGGACTGAATCCATAGGCAACCAACAACGAGACGTAGAGCGGAGCGATCGCGCCCACAATCAATACGAATGGAAGCAGCGCGTTCGACCAGCGGGGAAACAGGAATCGGCTCATCTATTCAGATCCGTGGCGGGTGTCCTGGCAGGCGTCGCACGGGGCAACGCCAATGAACATTGTGCTTTTTTTCACAATGTCTAATCATCTATGGTAAGGGCGCACCCTTCACGTGGTCAAGAAAGTCAACGGCGCGCGGTGCTACCCTTGGAGCGGATGCAGGAACTGGCGTTCCATGGCGGATAAATGCTCCCGGAATGCCAGATCCAAGTGCGTGGAATCAATGTTATTATTGGACACTTTGGCGCGTGGCCGCCGCTTTCCGAACCTCTCCCCGTGATCGATACCCATTGCCATCTTCTCTATGACGGAATTCATGAGCGCCTCGAGCGCGTGCTTGCGGATGCACGCACGGCTGGCGTCAGTGGCTTCGTGACGATCGCCACCACTACCAGTGATGCCGTCCGCGGCACAGCCCTTGCAGGTGAGCACCCGGATGTCTGGTGCACTTCGGGCATTCATCCGCTCCATGCAGCAGATCCAATCTCCTGGGATGACATGCATCGCGCGGGGCAACATCCCAAGTGTGTGGCGTGGGGCGAACTGGGTCTTGACAATCATTACGCGGATCCGCCGGCCGCGCTGCAAACCAGCGTTCTTGAAGAACAGCTGACTCGTATCACTGCATGGCGTGATGAAGGCTTAGTCAAGCCGATTGTGATTCATTGCCGTCGTGCAGTGCCGCAGTTACTGCCGATACTGCGCGCAAGCGGGCTGCCCGCGGATCGCTTCGTGTTTCATTGCTTCACAGAGACCGCCGACGATGCACGTGCGGTTCTTGACTTCGGAGCGTGGATCAGTTTCACCGGCGTCGTTACCTTTCGCAGCGCGCCCGAAGTAGCGGCCGCTGCCAAGCTGGTTCCCGATGACCGCATCATGTGTGAAACCGATGCGCCGTTTCTTTCGCCCGAGCCGGTGCGTGGCGCACGGCCGTGCGTTCCCGCCTATGTGATGCACACCGGACTATTCCTGGCGGCATTACGCGGCACTTCGTTTGATGCCTTCGAACGCACCGTCGACGCAAATGCACGGCGATTTTTCAGCCTTCCTGACAGTGTTGGCCGCGCCGCTATCACTGGCAGCGGCTCACGACTAGCCTGACCAACCGCCTCATGCCACTTGATCAAGACCAACACTCCAACGACGGCCTAATGAGCAGCTTCATGTCGCTCGGTGGTCACCTTGATGAGTTACGCAGTCGCCTGATCAAGGCCGCCATCGTGCCACTGGTGGTGGGATGCGGACTATTTGCCGCTGGCACCTATGTGCGCGGATTCTTGGTACAGCCACTGATGGATGCATTGGCCGCTCAAGGACAGCCAACCAATCTACAAGTACTGAGCCCCACCGAGACGCTGATGGTGGATCTACAGATTGCCATTTGGGCATCGATCATGCTGTCGATGCCGTGGATTCTGTACCAGCTGTGGAAGTTTGTTTCGCCAGGCTTGTACGCGCACGAACGCCGCTACGCGCAATTCTTGATTCCGCTCTCTGCCATCTTGGTAGCGGTTGGTCTCACGGGTCTATATCTGGCCATGCCGTACATGCTGTCGCTCCTCATCAGTTTCGGTGTGGAGGAGCCGCGCACTATCGCGCCGCCACCATCGGTACTGGTGGAAGGGACGCCGCGCATTCCTGTTCTGGAGACTGATCCAACCAGCGCCAACGCGGGCGAGGTGTGGATGCTGAAGAAAGATTCGCAGCTCTACATTGCTCTTGATACCGCTCGTGCCGACGGGCGGCTGGAAGTGCGCACCATTCCAACGCGTACCACCGGCAATCTCACCCAGCAGTACCGACTGGAAGAATTCATCAATTTCCTGCTGTTCTTTGCGGCAGCCATCGCCCTGGCCTTCCAGATGCCCGTGGTAGTTCTGCTGCTTGGATGGGTGGGAGTTCTGAACACCACGATGCTTCGGAAATACCGCCGCCATGCGCTGTTTGTGTGCGCCATCTTGGCTGCGGTGATTTCACCAACCGTGGACATGTTCACCATGGTTGCGCTGATGGTCCCGCTGTACCTGCTCTATGAACTTGGCATCATCTTGCTGGTGGTTGCTCCAACGCAAGCGGTTGCCGAAGGCGGCGTCATTCGCAACACCTTGGGCACCATGATTGGTCGCCCCAAGTACAAGGCCAAGAAGACGGACGGCGATGAAGGCGATGAGGAACGCGGATGAGTCGGTACCGGCGCGGCGGTAGTTCACTGCTACGCATGGCTGGCCCACGCGCGCTTCGTTCCGGTGCCCGTGCCAATGACGTTGGCATGATGTTGCGTGCCATGACGTTGGCGCGCAACGCTTCGCAACGCGGCGAGGTGCCAGTGGGCGCGGTGGTCTATCACGGTCGCACCGTGGTGACTGAGCACGCCAATGATCGCGAAGTCACTGGTGATCCAACGGGTCACGCTGAACTGGTTGCCATGCGCGAGGCCGGCCGCGCGCGTGGAGCGTGGCGACTTTCCGATTGTTCACTTGCGGTCACGCTGGAGCCATGCGCCATGTGCGCGGGTGCGATTGTGAACGCACGGATTGGACGCGTGTTCTTTGGGGCCCATGACCCCAAGGCTGGCGCGTGCGGGAGTTTGTGGAGCATTCCTGCCGATGGTCGCCTCAACCACCGGCCGCCAATTGTTGCGGGAATCCTTGCAAAGACATGCGGGAGGCAGTTGACTACGTTCTTCGCGCGGCGGCGTCAGGAACGCAACGCATCGCGCGATGCATCAACAAAGCCATCACCGAGAATTTCACGCAACACCACGGTTGCGTAAGCACCGGGTGGCAAATCAAACGCCACTCGAACGTACGGCCCGTGATCATCAAAGCCTGATTCAATTTCCGGGTTCGCCACTTTGATGCGCAGCGGCCGACGGTCACCTGCCGGGCGCCGACCGGCCTCTTCAAAGCGGGCTGGATCGCCCGCAAACGCCACGATCGCGGCGCGCTCTCGCTCCGCTACTGCGCCGGCACTCTGCAGCGAATCAGGCCCTGGAAGTGGACCAGTGGCAGAAATTTCAAAACGAGCGGCACGCGCAGCCAGTGACTCTTCACCAGTAACAGCGCAATCTGCTTCGGTCACGATGAACTTGGCGCCATTGCCATGCTTGCACGCCACATCGCCCTGCTCCACTGTGCCGAATGTTCCCGCAAGGATTCGTTCATCAAGCACGCGATTGAAGACTGCTGACTGCCATGCGTCGGTCCAGATTTCTTGGATCGGTCGCGGCACTGCTCGCACCGCCGTCCGCGCGTCGGTGCCACGCATGAGCGCGCGGGTGGCGGTGCGTTCGGCGTCAAGGCCGCGCGGCCACAGCCCAGCCGCTTCGGCGAATCGACCGGCATCCACTGCCTCGCGCGCGGCTCGTTCTGATTCTGGAAACGGGCTGCCCTTGGTGGAAATGAGTTCACCCAACACCTCAGCGTGCCGCGAACTCAGCAGCAATGCGCCCAGAATGTGGTTGTTGTTGCGCATGCCAAAGCGCTGCGGTCCAAAGTGATTGGGCACACCCAATGCCTCTAGTTCACGCAATGCTCGCCAGACTGGCGGCGCTCGGAATGGCTCAATGCCACGGATACGAATGGAGAATCGATTTCCTGCCAAGTGCCCGCGGCGCAGTTTGTTGGAATGCCACGTGGACCACAACACTTGCACGCGCTCGTCAGTAATCGCGCGCATCTCTGGCTTGCGCGGCAGGTGGATACTGACGGTCTGACTGGTCACCGCCACGCGATCCTTCATGCCCGCGGTACCGATGGCTTCGGTGCCAACGTCAAAGTGCTTGCACAACAGGTCGACCATCTCATGATGAGTCATCCCTTCTTTGACGATGCGCAAGTACAAGTGCTCGCCCTCGCCACATGGGTCATAGAGCTGCAGTTCTTCCACAAGAAAGTCACCGGCGCGCTCCTTGATGCGCGCGCCTTCAATATCGGCAAGCTTCACGAGGCGCTGCGCCGAAAGCGGCGATGGCAGGAGCAGCGCAGGTACGCAGAGGCGTTGATCAGCGTCAGTCACGCCAACGCCCCATGAGCGCGCAAGCCTGCCAGCACCTGCGCGGCGGTGTCGCCCGTGTGGTCAATGTGCACGGCGTTCCATCCGCATGCACGCGCGGCGCTGATATTTTCAGCAAGGTCATCAAAGAACACAATCTCTTGTGGCGTAGCGCCCGTGGCTGCCTCAAAGGCGCGGTAAATGCGCTGGTCCGGCTTCACAAGGCCCATGACATGACTGGCATGACGCACCTGAATGCGGCGGAACGCCTCACTGGAATCCAGGTGTTCCCAGTGGTGTGCGTTGGTGTTGGAGAGGCAGGCGGTGCGCATGCCCGCGTGATGGATGCGGTCAATCACGCTTGTCATCCCTGGATAATCACCCAATATCCAAGCGGTGTGTACGGAGCGAACCTCGTCAGCGGTGTGGTCGGCCAGCAAATGCGCAAGCCCGGCAAAGTAATCCTCTGACTCAACTTCGCCGCACTGATGCGCGCGCAGCAGTTCCACTTTGCGAGGCGAGTCAAGGCGCGCCTCTGCTTGCGGAATGTGAGTGATGCCTGCAGCGCTGCATGCTTCCTGCCAGGTTCGACAAATGCGTACCACCACGCCACCAAGATCAAACACTGCGAGTTTCGGAATGCTCACGAATCGCCCTCGTCTTCTGCGTGTTCGTCGTCATCATCTGCTTCGACCGGTGGCGCGGGTTCAATGAGTGCTTCGGCAGCGGCTTCGCTCAACACATCCTCATCCACCAACATCGGCACACCATCGGCCACGCCAAGCGCAATGGCATCGGAGGGACGCGAGTCCACCTCAATGATCTCGCCGTCGCGCTCGATCATCAGCTTGGCAAAGAATGTGCCATGATCCAGGTCATGGATGTGAATCGCTTTGAGCGTGCCACCGAGTGCACGAATGGTTTCCGCAAGCAAATCATGCGTTTGCGGTCTTGGAATCTGCACACCCTTGATGCGACGATCGATAGCGAATGCCTCGGGCAATCCAATCACAATCGGGAACTTGCGGGTGCCGCCGGTCTCCGTGAGTTCAATCACTTGCATATCCGCCATCTCGCGGATCAGAATGCGAGAGAGATGCATGGGAACCATCATGGTGCGGTGATTCTAGGCAAGCCCCGGGTGCTTCCGGAGTGTGTCTCTGTCACGGCTCCCCCAACAACGCCGTCATGAAACGCAGTACTGGTGCCGCCGACAGTGTCAGGATGGCCACTTACCCGCGCTCAGCGGCGCGGAACAACTGCAGCAACTGCAACGGATCTGCGGCGGCGTACACCTGTTCACGGAACGCCGGATTGGTCATCAGCCGTGAAATCCGACCGAGCGCCTGAATGTGGTCGCTGGTGCGCTCTGGTGGCGAAACCAACAGCACCACCAACCGGACTGGCTTGCGGTCAATAGAGTCATAGTCAATGGGTGTTGCCAGGCGGCCAACTGCCAAGCACAGGCCGTGCGCAGCGGCCGTCTTGCCGTGCGGAATGGCAAGGCCTTCACCAATACCGGTGGAGCGCTGTTGTTCCCGCTCCCAGACCGCCTTCTTCACTGCGCTTGCATCGGAAATGCGCCCAGTCAGCGACAGCGCATCAACCAACGCATCGATGGCTTCTCGCTTGGTGTGAGCGACCAGTGGAACGACCACGCATTGCGGGTCAAGAATCTCGGTAACGGTCATCGGCGCTGGCATGCAGGACTCCGCGGTAGATCCGAACTGGCGAATCGGAAAATCATACCAATGCTCGGCGCACATATTGCACGCCGGCGCGTTGTCTCGGTTCGATATCGGTTCAGGCGGGCGAAATCAGCGCGCCAAAGCCACCGTCTGCATACGCCGAATCCGGCTCCCCAGGCATGCCACGAGGCTCGCGAACCTCGGTCCGGGCAACGCGGCGGCCAATCCGCCCTGCCGCCCACTGCGCCTGAGCAAGGTTTTCCGGCGGCTCGAGGCTGCACGTGCTGTATAGCACCGAACCGTTGGGCGTGAGGAACGGGCGATGCTCTTCCACAATATCGCGTTGCACCGCGGTGATGGAATCGAGCCGCGCCCGATTGAATCGGTACTTCGCTTCCGGCCGGCGCGACAAGACGCCCGTGTTGGAACACGGCACATCAAGCACCAAGAGGTCAACCTGGCCAACAATCCGGCGCAATCCCTCCGGCGTAGTGACCTTCACCTGTGGATGATCAACAAACGCCAGCGCCAATGCACGCAAGCGCGCGCCATCCACATCGGTGGCAACAATTTCCGCAGTCGGATGCAACGCAGCAAGCTGACGCGTCTTGGTTCCGCGCCCAGCACACGCATCAAGAATGAGCTTGGGGCGCAGGCTGTCGGCAAGCCGC
This sequence comes from Phycisphaerales bacterium UBA966, assembly GCA_002292895.1. Classification (GTDB taxonomy): domain Bacteria; phylum Planctomycetota; class Phycisphaerae; order Phycisphaerales; family SM1A02; genus UBA966. The sequence goes on along the minus strand of DBCE01000155.1, from coordinate 9,469 downwards.
ATCGGTTGCGCACTGGCGGAGTCCTGAACACGTGCTTCCGGATAGGCGGTGAGCAGCGCGATGAGCGACGAATGATCACCGTTCCATACGAATGAACCGGGATCGCTATGAGGCGTGAGGTTGGATGCGAACGGTGCATCCGGCAGCACTGCTTGTTCCGGCACACCAGAAATCACCGTCGGCGCTGGGCGCAACGAATGCACCGCGCGACTGAAAGCAATGTCCTGACCAGCCGAATTGATCCAGTGCAGCAAGAGATCCTCGCCAACGCTGGCTGCTTCAGCCACGCGCAAGACGCGATCATCAGAGAACACCGGGCGCTTCAGGCGCATGGCACGACCATCAGCCAATGGCACCAGGTCGCGCCGGTCGCGCCACACACGCGGAGCTGCGTCGGCACCTTCTACAAAATCACCACGCAAGTCAATCATCTTGCGCAGCACTGCGTTGACGAAGCCTGCCGCGCCGCGATGGCCCTTGCCCTTGGACCACTCCACCGTGTCATCAACCACTGCGTGATCGGCCACGTTGCCAAACAAGAACAGTTGTGCACCCGCCGCAAGCAATGCTGCCTGCACGCGCGAGTCCACATTTTCCCAGCGTCGATCAATGCACGCGCGTGCGATGGCGGCCAGCGTCATCCAACGATGCGCCACCGTGTGTTCAATGGCGCGTGCCAATGAAACATCACGGGCATCCAGAGCAATGCCGTCGGCAGTGGGCGCAACGCCCATGTCAACAAACTCAAGATCAGGAAAGCGACCCGCCTGCCGCGCGAGGCGGTCAAGGGCCGCAACGCGGGCAGGCGATGGTGCTGACATTCGTGGGGAATTCGTGACGGATGTGCTTTCGGCGGGGACGGTCACTCAGAAGCTCCGGTCATGCCATGGCCAGGTGGCGCTTGGCCTTGGAACTGGTCTTGGTATTGGACTTGGAGTTCGCCTTGGAACCGGCCGTGCCGGCAGACTTCTTCGTTGGCTTCATCTCAACCACTGCATGCGGAGTCTTGATCACGCCCGCCTTCTCAGCGGCCTTGCGAAGCGAAGCGGCCTTGTCAGTCTTCTCCCAACTAAAGGTGCCTTCGCCGCACTCGCCCGGGCGGCGACCGAAGTGGCCGTGCGTGGCGGTGGCGTGATAAATGGGCTTGCGCAAACCGAGCGACTTGATGATGCCCTTCGGGGTGAGCTCAAACTGGCGCTGCACTTCTTCAGCAAGCCACTCGTCCGAAACCGTGCCCGTGCCTTGCGTATCAACCAACACACTGGTTGGCTTGGCCACGCCAATGGCGTAACTCAATTGCACTTCGCACACATCGGCAAGACCGGAAGCGGCGATGTTCTTGGCAATGTATCGAGCCATGTATGCCGCACTTCGATCGACCTTTGACGGATCCTTACCGCTGAATGCGCCGCCGCCGTGACGACCACGGCCACCGTAGGTGTCCACAATGATCTTGCGACCAGTGAGGCCGCAATCGCCGTGCGGACCACCAATTTCAAACTGTCCGGTTGGATTGACGTGAATGATGATTTGCCCATTCCACCACTTACCAAGCACTGGCTTGATGATGTGTTTGATGACCTCGGCCTTCAGCTTCTTCTGACCAGCAACGCCGTTCCACATCGGGGCATGTTGTGTGGAAAGCACCACGGTATCGATGCGCGTTGGCTTGAGGCCAACGTATGCAACGGTGACTTGGCTCTTGGCATCAGGGCGAAGGCCCTTGATGATGTTCTTCTCACGAACGACGGCTTGACGCTTCACCAGTTCGTGCGAAAGGGCGATCGGCAGCGGCATGAATTCCGGAGTCTCTTTGCAGGCAAACCCGAACATCATGCCCTGGTCGCCAGCGCCTTCGCGGTCAACACCCATGGCAATGTCCGCGCTCTGCTTGCCGAGCACCACACTGACGCCGCAACTCTTGTAATCAAAGCCCTTGTCTCCGCTGTCATAGCCAGCCTTGCGGACAGCTTCGCGAACGATGTCAGGAATGTTGACGACGGCGTTGGTGGTTACTTCACCAGCAATGACTGCCAGGCCCGTGGTCACCAGGGTTTCGCATGCCACACGGCTCTCCGGATGCTGCGCGAGCATCGCGTCGAGGATCGCATCGCTGATCTGATCAGCGAGCTTGTCAGGGTGGCCCATCGAGACGGATTCGCTGGTGAACAGGTAACGCTTGTCAGACATGTCGGCTCCAGTACTGGGAGAAATGTGCGTTCGGAACGGGATCAATCCGACCATCCGGATACTCGGATGGATCGCCCTCATGCTATCGGTCGCGCCTGTTCGCCGCAAATCTGAGGCTCCACGGTGGGTTCCCGGACTTTCGCGGAAGACTCGGGCGATTTTCATGGCGCCGGTGCGCTCACACCTTACTGTTGAGCAGGTTCCGACTTTCCCGACCGCCAGACGGTCGACGTGCGTATTGATTCTGCAGATGACATTGCTCACCTACCCACTCTTCTCCAGCGCCGCGCTTGCCGCGGTAATGGTTGTTGCGCCAACCATCGGTGCTGCGCCGCCTGCGTTGGCAACAGCGCCAGCGCTTGCGGTTGGTGCCGCGGACGAATGGATGTGGGCCGCGGATCGCACGGGTGGATGGTCGAGCGACCATGTCATGGTGAAACTCGTTGCGGGTGCGCGCATCAGTATTGATGTCAACCACGTGGTGACGGTCACGCAACCCAATGGACTCCGCGATGCCGCACTCACCAAGGTGCTCACGCAAATCGGCGCAACGAGCGCCACACGTGCGTCCACGGTTGGCTTCAGTGATGCTGCCCGCGCAACCGCCCTTGGACTTGATCGTTGGCAAACCATTTCGGTACCTGTGGGCACCGCGACCCCCGCGCTGATTGCTCGCCTTCAAGCGGCGCGCGGCACCATTGAGATTGCCGAGTTGGATGTCATCGGTGGCATCGCCAGCGATGCGCCAGCGCCGAACGATCCGTACTACACGCAGTGCTGGGGGCTGGAGAACACTGGTCAAATTGTCAACGGGCTTTCCGGATTGCCAGGCGCTGATATCCACGCGCGCGCTGCGTGGCATGTGAGTACCGGTTCGGCATCGACAGTCATTGCCGTCATGGATAGCGGAATCACTGAACATGTTGACTTTGCGCCGCGCATGATTGCGGGCTGGAATGTTCCCGCTGGCACCACTGATATCGCCGACCAATGCTCCGATCACGGCACGCATGTCGCTGGCATTGCCGCCGCTTCTGGCAACAACGGAGTGGCGATTGCGGGCCTTGATTGGCAGGCACGCATCATGCCGGTGGTCGTTCTGAGTGGTTGCACTGGCTTCTCCAGTTGGCTCGCCGATGGCTTGGTCTGGGCCACGGATCATGGCGCCGACATCATCAACATGAGCCTGCAATATTCCGTCGGCACGCAGTACCTGCGGGATGCGGTGACGTACTCCATTGGTGGCGGCGCGCTGTTAGTGGCATCGTCGGGAAACACCGGCTTGGGTGGCGTGGCGTGGCCCGCGCGTTGGGCGGAAGTGCTAGCGGTTGGATCGCTGGATGCGCTCGACTCTCCAGCGGGATCAACCGCCATCGGACCAGAGGTTGACATGGCCGCACCAGGCGTCTCCATTCTCTCCTGCGTTGGCACCGAAAGCGTTGAGTTGAAGTCCGGCACCAGTATGGCCGCGCCATTTGCAACTGGCACGCTGTCACTGATGCACGCGGTTGCGCCGAACGCTTCACCAACACAACTCATTGAATTACTGGTGCAGTCATGCACTGATGTCTCAAATGCCGGCTTCGATGAACGCACCGGATGGGGACGAATCGATAGCGGCGTCGCGGTCCGACTTGCGCGCACCGCCGCCGGTGTAGGTGACCTGAATAAGGATGGCGTCATCAACGGCATCGATCTCGGCGAACTGCTGGGCCGCTGGGGCACAAGCGGTTATGACTGCGACGCTGACCTTGATGATGACGGCATCGTTGGTGGCGGCGACTTGGGGCGCCTGCTGAGCCGTTGGGGATCGGCGATTTAACTCACCCGGCACCCGTGCGGTCAACCGCCTGATCCGGCAGACCCGCGCTGCGCTTGGGCCTCTTCAAACATTGACCGAATCACGTCCGAGTTGGGCTCCAGCTCCAGCGCGCGCGCGAACTCCGCCATCGCCTCGTCAAAGTGCTGCTGGCGCATGAGTCCGCGCGCAAGTGCGGCGTGGGCAAATCCATTGTTGGGAACCATACTGATGGTTTGCCGAATCAAATCCACGCCCTCATCAATTTCCAGTGGCATGGTCCCGCGCTCGACCAGCGCCAGCGACAGACGCCGCATGGCAAGCAAATCGTTGGGACGCGCCGCGAGCCCTTGCCGAGCGCTCTGAATGACTCGCGCGTATTCACCTTCTTGATCAAGCCACGTGATTTGTTCTTCACGCAAGCGCTGCCAATCTGGATGTGCGTCGAGGGCTTCGTCGTACCACGCAATGGCATCCGGCGTACGTGAGACAAACGAACGAATGATTCGCCCGATGACCGCGGCGGTCGCTTCATCGGCTCCATCGCGTTTCCATGAGCCGCGCACGAGGCGTTCGGCCGTTGGCATGTCCCGAATCGCTGCGCTCAGATAGGCGCGGCGCAGGTCAACTTGGCGCCATCCGGCTGGAATGATCGACCAGCCTTCCGGCGCGGCTGCTACCAAGGCATAGAGCTGCAGCGCGCGTTCGGCGCTTTGCTGCATGGATGCTTCCGGCGCTTGCGCATCGGTGGAGAAGATGTATTCCGCTGGAAGGGTGACGCGCGCATCGGCGCGGTCTGCCAGCCACGTGATGCCGTTCAGCAAGCCAACGTACGAAACGCTGGCGAGGAGCAACGCGGCGGCGGCAAGCCAAGTGATGCCGGATGGTCCCAACTTACCCTTCAGGCGTAATCGCATTCCATGAAATGAAACTGATGGGTCGCGCAGGATGCGCCACGCTTTCCATGACACAAACACCGTGCACGCTGCGATTCCCGATGCAAAGAGAAGTGGCACGCCAATGTAAATGCCGCGCACTGCAAAGAGCGTCAGCACACCAAGCAGCGCAAAGACAATCTCTTCTGTCCACGAAAGGTCCCACCGTCGTTCTGCAGAAGCAGCGGAGCGAGATGCAGTGCGATCAATCAGTACCGCTGGCTTTCCAATTCCAAAGCTCAGTGCTTCGTTCGGGCAGCTGCTGACGCAGTCCATGCACTTCATGCATCCGGCATCGACCACCATGCCAAAGTCTTTGATTTCCTCATGCACTCGCACGTTGCTGGTGCACACCGCGGTGCATACGCCGCATGAGTGGCAGCGATCATGATCCACCACAATGCGCATGGGCGCGAGTTCATCAACGGGTGCAAAGAAGCCGCCGTACGGACACCCATAGGTGCAGTAGCCCTTGGAACCAAGAAGCCACACCACCAAGATGCCTGAGACAAACACAAAGGGAATGCCCATGGCAAGACCCGGGAATGTTGCCCAGAAATCCTGCGTCATCACCTGCGTTGTGAAACCAGGCCAACGCAGGTCCGGCTGAATCCACGGCGCAACAGCGAATCGATAGAACAGCGGCCACACAAACATGTAGAGCGCGAGGCAGAGAGGTAACCACACCAGCAGGCGTGATCGAAATGGCTTGGGGCGAATGCCGACGCGCGCGAGCGCCCACGCTGTTGCGTCCTGAATTGCCACCCAGTGGCAGCCCCAACCGCAAAACCATCGTCCCAGTAGTGCGGTGGAAAGCAGCGCCACGCCAAAGAAGATTGCGCCCACCGTGATGATGCCATCTTTCACGGTCTGCATCGATTCACTTGGCTCAATGGGCGCCAGCGTGGTGCCCAGCGCCAGCCACTGCACCAGGTGCCCAATCATGAAGAGCCACACACCGGCGAGCACTGCGGCACGCACCCAACCCCGGCGTGATCCGAACGATGTTCGCTGCGACGCACTGGCTGAAGGAAGTACCGGAAGCGCGATCGAAACGGGGCGGTCGGATGTTCGTGGGGTACATGAGTCCATCGCGCAGGGAATCGTACGCCGTACCGGATGCGGGGACTGCCAACCACGGGCCATATACTCCGCTGCTCCCGCAATGGAAAGTGATCTCTACAAGCTCCTTGGCGTTTCAAAGACCGCAAGCGCGGATGACCTGAAGAAGGCGCATCGCGGGCTGGTGCGTAAGTTTCATCCAGACGTCAACAAGGAGCCCGGTGCTGACGCGCGCTTCAAGGAAATCCAAGAGGCGTATGACATTCTTGCGGATCCAGAAAAGCGCAAGATGTATGACCAGTTTGGCATTGCCGGTGTGAAGAGTGGCCCCACCGGCGGCGGCGGCGGTCAGCGCGGTGGTCCGGGAGGCGGCGATCCGTTCGGCGGCGCTGGACCATTTGGCGGTGGCGGCGGTCAGTCATGGCAGAACGTTGATCCGTCCACTTTCGAAGATGTCTTTGGATCGATGTTCGGGCGCGGCGGACCACGCAGTGCGCGCGGGCGTGGCTTCGGTGGATTCGAAGGCGACGAAGAAGACGACACGCCGCAGCCAGGCCGAAACGCGCCCGCTTCGGAGACGATCGACTTCACCACGGCGGTGCTGGGCGGAACGCGATCGTTCCGGCTTGAAGGTGAGTCGATCGAAGTTCGCATTCCTGCGGGCATTGCCAGCGGAACGAAACTGGCGGTACGCGGCAAAGGCGGCGTGAGCGCAGCGGGCGGTCCGCGTGGTGATCTAATCATCACCATTCATGTTTCGCCGCACCCGTGGTTCCGCCGTGAGGGCGATGACATCTTGATGGATGTACCGGTGACGATTGCCGAAGCGGCGCTGGGTACCACCGTGCGCGTGCCGTTGATTTCTGGAAGCGTGCAACTCAAAGTTCCTGCGGGTGTGAAGAGTGGCCAACACCTACGGGTCAAGGGCAAAGGTATTCAGCCCGCCAAGGGAACCGCTGGTGATTTCCATGCGGTGATTCAGATTGAAGCACCCAAGGAACTTGATCCAGCGGCGCGTGAACTGCTTGAGAAGCTGGCGGCATCACTGCCGAACCCGCGCACTGGCGCGCAGTGGAATCAGTAATCCATTCAATCGGGGCGTCACCTCAGCGGCGATAGCGGCGGCGCGTTTCTTCAATGAGCGCGAGCACTTCTGCGGCATTGGAAATCATGACCCACGCGGCGTCATAGTGGCCTTCGTGTCGCGAACTAAAGGTGATGGTGCCGGACCGGAGCGCGCGGTCGATGCGTGTTTGCAGCAGTTCCACCCGTTGCAAAGCGTTTAAGTTGGCGGAGTACACCGTTGGCGCCAAGACACCGCGCCGGCGTAACACGCGGCGATCGGTGAGCACATAGACGCGGCTTGCCCATTCCGCGCCGGCGGCTCCCAGGCGAGCGCAGATGAGCACTGCCCCGGCCTGGAGAACGAGCCACTCCCATGATTGCTGCGCCCATCCGGCAGTTGCCGCAGCGAGCAAGGTGACGACTACCAACACCGAGACGCCGCGGGCAGAGCGCAGCGCAATCCACGCCACACTTGGGCGCCACACGCCAACAATGATCTCGCTTGGCTCCAGCATCGACGCCGCAAAGAGCGGGATACCAGCCTCGTCGAGCGCAGTGGCCGCAAACGACGTGCGCTCCGATTTCACGGGGTGCTCGCTGCGGGATGAAGGATGCGCACCTCAGGAAGGTTGCGGAAGCAGCCATCAAAGTCGAGGCCGTAACCCACGACAAATTCATCGGGGACATCAAAGCCAACAAACTCGCACTTGGTAGCAAGTGCGCTTGGAATGGTCTTGCGGAGAAGCACTGCGGTAGCGAATCGTGCGGGATGCTGCGCCTCAAACTGCTCGCGTAGGAAGTTCAACGTGCGGCCAGAATCCAGCACGTCATCAATCACCAACACGCGGCGACCCTGCAGTTTGGCGGGCAGTTCACCAAGCGGACGAACGCCCTGACTGGTGGTGGCATCGCCCGGGTAACTGGAGACGGTGGCAAGCGTGATGCGCATGCGCACCGGCATGTGCCGCACCAAGTCGGCAGCAAAGATGAATGCGCCGGTCATCACCGGAACGATCACCACATCGTCGTCGCCTTCGCCCATCCACGCGACGATCTCGCGCGCGAGCGCAGGAATACGCGCGGCAATGGCGTCGGCGGACACCACTACTGATCCAAGCGTGGCGCGCGCAGCAGGAGATTCACCATTCATCACGAGCCCTCTCTCAGTTTGGAAACAATCCGTTCATTGACGGTCTTGGCATCAACAGCACCACCGGCGAGTTTCATCACTGCGCCAACAATTCGACCAATGGCATTCATCTTGCCCGCGCGCACGTCGTCGGCAGCCTGCGCGTTGGCGGCGACGGCCTGCGCGATCCATCCATCAAGTGCGGCGTCGTCGCGCACTACCAAGAGGCCGGCGCGCGCTGCTGCATCGGCGGCAGTGTCCGAAGTGCCCGCCAGGGCATTCACCAGCGCATCAACATTCTGTGCACCCAGCGAACCAGACTCGCGCAGCGTCACGATGCCGGCCACCTGCTGCGGCGAAAGACCCGCGCGATGCAAGCCAACGCCCTGCTCATTGGCGCGCTTTCCAAGCTGATTCAAGAGGAATTTCCCGGCCGCGTACCCCGCTTTGGCGGTGCCGCCGAGCTCGGCGACGCACGCTTCAAAGAAGTGGCACGGGTCGCGGTCTTCCACCAGTGACGCGGCGTCTTTCTCTTCGAGGCCGTACACGCCCACGTAGCGCGCGCGACGTGCGAGTGGCAACTCCGGTACTTCCGCGTGCACGCGTGCGAGCCATGCATCGTCAACGACGACGGGCACCAAGTCTGGGTCAGGGAAATATCGATAGTCGTGCGCGTCTTCCTTCTCGCGCTGCAGCACAGTGACGCACTTGACATCGTCCCAACCGCGCGTGCTCTTGGCGCCCGGGCCCATGACTTTGCCGTCTTCACGCCAACGCGTCACTTGCGCCTCGGTCTCAAATTCAATGGCGCCGCGCAAGGCCTTGAAGGAATTGAGATTCTTTACTTCAACAATCGGCGTCTTCGCTTCGGTGCCATCGGCAAGCTCAATGATGACGTTGATGTTGGGCTCGAAGCGCATGTGACCCTTCTGCATGATTCCCTCAGTAACACCAAGGAATCGGCATACCCCGCGGAGTTCTTGTGCAAATGCCACTACATCCGCTGCACAATCAAAGTCTGGTGCGGTGACCACTTCCAAAAGCGGCGTGCCCGCGCGATTGAGATCCACCAGCGAACCTTCATAATGGTGCCCACCCGGCAATTCATGGCCGAGCTTGCCGGTGTCCTCTTCAAGGTGCGCACGAATGATTCCAATGCGGCGCGTTCCACCGGCTGGCACTGGCAATTCAAACGCGCCATCGTGACAGAGCGGCAGGTCATATTGACTGATCTGATACCCCTTCGGAAGATCGGGGTAGTAGTAATTCTTGCGGTCCCACTTGGAGCGG
>DBCE01000213.1 GCA_002292895.1 Phycisphaerales bacterium UBA966 | reverse complement strand
GGCCACGACGGACCGGCGGGCGGGTGTGTTTTTGCCCATCCTTGGTCAATCAGCCGCAGGGGAGCGGCAACCCAAAGTGCACGGAGCGGTAGGCTTCCTGCATGCTCAGCAAGGCTCACGAGAACCGACTCATTCGACGCGCCCAGCGCGGCGATGGCGCGGCCATTGAAGAGTTGATCCGCGAGCATCAGGGCGCCCTCTATGGATTCATGGTTCGCCTGTCCGGTCGCCCGGACGTGGCGGAAGACATGGTGCAAGAGGCGTTCGTTCGAGTCATCAAGAACATTGGTCGATTCGACACACGCTTCCGATTCTCCACTTGGATCTTTACCATCGCCCGGCGCCTGTATGTGAATCACATGCAGAAGCATCGTCCCGCAAGCGACAGCGAGGCCATGGAATTCTGGGCTTCGGATTCTGATCGTCCGGACGACGTGATGGTGGCAGCCGAGAAGCGTGATCACCTGAGCCGGATCTTGGATGTTGCGATTGCGTGTCTGACTCCACTGCAGCGCGAGATCGTCACGCTCTTCCACCATCAAGATTGGTCGATCGAGGCCGTGAGCAGTCATCTTTCGATGCCAGAGGGCACCATCAAGAGTCATTTGCATCGCGCTCGAAAGCGCATGCATGCGGTGATCAACAGTGACGAAGAACTGGCCAGGAAGGCCGAGGAGGTCATGGAATGATTCCGAACGACCGTAACGATCAAAGCAGTTCCCCCGACGTGACTCATTCGGTCATGCATCGCTTGGGCTACAACCGTGCCACTGATCCGGCGCAAGCCCGATCCATGCGCACCAGCCGCATCGTGGTGGGTATTGCGCAAGGCGCTCTGGTCTTGGCCGCGTGTGCGCTCGGCGCCGCGTGGTGGATGGGTAATTCCCGCGCCGATCGATCACAGCCAGCGGTCGGCGACGCATTGCGCGGATCGGTGGTGCAGGGTGCCGGTCGACTTGATTCGATCCTCCTTGGAATGCCGCGCGTTTCCAGCAGCGACGTCCTGCAGGCTTCTGAAACCAAGCGTGCGCCAGAGGCAGCCTCCACCGTAACGGATGGGGCAGTGCACGTTCGTAGTTACTAAATTCCGAACCGCTGGCGCTGTGCGGTCAGAGTCGCGTTCACCATGAAACGAAGGTTGCCACGAACACCTGGTGTGCTCTCTGCGCTCCGTGTGCTCCATGCGATCACTGTGTTGTGTGTCATTGGCGTGGCGTCCGCAACGTCGGCCGTGCCGCCGGGTGACGGCGTCTTTGGAAGTGCAACGATTGTTCCCGCAGATGTAGGAGTGGTGGTTCACGTGCGCGGTGCCAAGGGTCTGCGTGCGGATGCAGACATACTTCCAGCGCAGTCGGCGCTGCTTCGGCTTGCGGGTTCGCGTGTCTTAGTACAGACATGGGATCGGCTGGCAGAAGACCTTGGCGTGGATGCCTCCAGTTTGGTTGACCTACTTCTGGGCACCGATGTCACCTACATCGAACGCACCCGCGCTGGCCAAGTGGAGTGGGCGATCGTGACGCGCATCGAGCAGCCGCTGCTTGATCTCTTTGTTGAGAAGTTGAAGCCGGCGACCGCTGCCGGCGGGCGATCGATTTATCCAGTGCAGCAAGTTGCTGCGGCGTGGCGACCTCCAAATCTTGTCTTGGGACCGTCGGACCGCACGGCGCTCTTTGACGAAGTGGTGGGGCGCATTGATGCGCCAAATACAGACGGTTCGCTTGCTGCTGCTGCGGATCTTGTGGCAGCCAACGGCTGGGATATCGCCCCAGTTGAAGTGGTTTGGCGGCATGAACTTCCAACGGGCGGCATGACGGTGTTCACCGCGCGTGCGGTTGATGGACAGTTGCGGGTTCGGCACCGCAGCCGATTTGATCGAGCGCCGATCCACGTGGCGTCTGGCGCGCCTGCTGATGCCGGTTTGCTGCGCGCTTTGGACGGGGCAGGTATTGCGGCCTTGGTGATGAATCCGTGGCGCGGTCCGCTTGATAAACAAGAAGTGGTCGATGCGTTCTTACTTGAGGGGCGCATTGATGATGCGATGCGTTCCAACATGGGGGCGCGGCAAATTGTTGTAGTTGGAGATGCCGCACTCGCTGGAACGTCGGTGCGCGTTCCGACGCTCGGCATTGCCTTTGAGGTGCGCGACCCGGTGCTTGCAGAGAAACAGTGGGACGGTTGGGGTCAGCGCTGTGTGGAGAGTGTCTCTGCGCGCGCCAACATGGCGCCGCCAGTACGCGCCGAGTCGGCAACGGGAACTGTGCGTTCGGTCGACATTGCGCCAGCGGCGCGTTCGATCTTTGCAGATCACCCCTTTGCGCGATCCGTTCGGCTTGCATGGGCAACACAGAGCGGCGCCAACGGTGCTTGGCAAATCGTTACCACTGACCCCGCGCTGCTGGACAAGATCGGAACGGCGATTGCAGGCGCAGAGCGCATGGCCGATCCAGATGATGCGCATGAACTTGGAATCATTTCAGGATCGGCATTGGCCACGCACTTGCGGTCATGGACAACGGCGCCGGCGCTCTTTGTGCCGGAGTCGCCGGAGCCGTTCGTTCAAGGCGTGTCGTTGGCTGCGGACATCCTGGCTGCTGCACCACGCGTGCGTTGGCGTGCGCGCGCACCGATGGAGGGCGTGATCGAAAGCGAGCTGGTGGTGGATCTGCCGAAAGCGACGGCAACGGTGCCGGATGCAGTGCCAGCGAATCCGCCAGCAGCGCCTGATGTTCCGGCGGTTGTGCC